>CAZGRL010000006.1:0-94596 GCA_964528155.1 uncultured Anaerolineaceae bacterium | reverse complement strand
GGCACGACTATTCAACCCTCCAAGTGGGGGCGTTGCTCGGGGGCCGGGGGGCGGTGTTCGCAGAAGTTACACCGCCGGCGCCACCGCCCCCTGCTTTCTCACTTCTGCGAATGTCCCCAGTAGGCCAGGGCGTCCTGCGGGGGATGCCGCTGCGAAGTCTTGTGCACGATGCCGGGGGAATGAGCCTAGCGCGAGCCGCCGGCGAGCTCGTCCATCACCAGACGCACGGGCTGCTCAACGAAGCCGCGGAAGATCTGAAGCCAGCGGGCGCCTTCAGCCCCGTCGGTCACACGGTGATCGGCGGACAGGGTCACCTGTACCAACTTCCCGGGAGCGATCCCACCGTCCTTGACGACTGGGACCTCTCGGACGCTGCCGACCGCGAGGATGGCGGCCTCCGGCGGGTTGATGATGGCCACGAAATGGTCCACATCGAACATACCCAGATTCGAGACGGTGAAAGTGGACCCCTCGACATCCTCCGGCCGGACCTTTCCACTCCGGGCGCGTGCCGCCAGGGTGCGAATCTCCTGGGCGATGGTCAGGAGCGGCTTCACGTCGGCCTGGCGGACGACCACCGTCATGAGCCCTTCGTCCAGGGCGACGGCTACGCCGATATTGATCTCGCCGTGGCGGATGATCGCCTCGCCGTCGAGGGAAGCGTTCAGAGCGGGCAGCTGGCGCAATGCCAACGCCGCGCCTTTGACAATGAAATCGTTGACCGAAGTCTTCTGGTCGTCTGGGAGCGAAGCGTTAATCTGCGCCCGCATCGCCATCAGAGGGGCGGCATCGATCTCGGACGTGACGTAGAAATGCGGCACCTGCTGCTTGGCGGCGCTCATGCGGCGGCCGATCGCCGCCCGCAACCGGGCCAGAGGGATCCTCTCATCCGCGCGCGGCTGACGGATGGCGTAGGACGCGGCAGCCGACGGACGCAGACCGCCCGCCTCCAGGGCCTGCCTGACATCGCTCACGACGATGCGGCCTTGCGGCCCTGATCCGGCGATGCGGCCGAGGTCGAGGCTGTTTTCTTCTGCCAGCCTGCGCGCCAGCGGTGAGGCGCGAACGCCAGCCGGCAGTCTGCCGTCACCGGGCTCCTCCCTGGGCGTGACTTTCACGGTCGGCGCCGGTTCTGATGGCGCTTCAGCGACGTGCTGCTCCGCTGCGGCCGCCGGCGTCGCACCACCGACGAGTGCATCCAGGTCGATCGCCTCGTCTGCCGCGCCGATGACGGCGATCGGCTCACCCACCGGAACGGATGTGTCTTCGGGGATGAGGTGTTTGCGCACCACACCACCAACCATGGCCTCGACTTCGACCGTGGCCTTGTCGGTTTCGATCTCCGCCAGCACCTCACCCTTCTGAACGGACTCTCCCTCCGACTTGACCCACCGGACGAGCTTGCCCTCGGCCATGTCAAAACCCAGCTTGGGCATGGAGACGACGTCAGCCATTGAGGACCCCTTTCGCGGCGTCCACGATGTCCTGAACTTGAGGCAACGCCAGTTGTTCTAGATCGCGGTTGTACGGCAAGGGGACTTCCTTCTGAGCGACGCGACGGATGGGCGCATCGACGTAGTCCAGCGCTGCCTCGTAGATCCTCGCCGCAACCTCGGCTCCGATGCCGTATGACATCCAACCTTCCTCGGCGATCACCGCCCGGTTGGTCTTCTTGAAGGATTGGATCACCGGCTCCATGTCGAGAGGCCGCAGGCTTCGCAGATCGACGATCTCGGCTTCGACGCCCTCGGCCGCCAATTGATCCGCCGCTTTGAGCGACAGTTGGAGCATCTTCGAGTAGGTCACGATCGTGACGTCACGTCCCTGACGTTGGACCTTCGAGACGCCGATTGGCACGGTGTAATCTTCTGCCGGCACTTCGCCTCTTGCCTGGTACAGGGTGGCATTCTCGATGAACATCACCGGATCATCACTGCGGATGGCTTCCTTAAGCAGGCCTTTGGCGTCGTAGGGTGTTCCGGGTGATACGACTTTCAGGCCGGGGAAGTGGGCGAACACGACATCCGGTGTGTGCGAGTGTGTCGCACCCAACTGGCGACCCCCACCGCCCACCGCTCGAATGACCACGGGGACGGTCATCTGACCGCCGAACATGCTGTGCATCTTCGCCGCCTGGTTGACGATTTGATCCATGGCCAGGAAGGCGAAGTTGATCGTCATCATCTCGGCGATCGGTCGCAACCCGGCCATCGCTGCCCCATTCGCCGCACCTACGATGACGCCTTCGGCGATCGGAGTGTCCCGGACGCGATCTGCTCCAAAATGATCGTAGAAGCCCCGCGTAACCGCATAGGTCCCACCCCAGACCCCCACTTCTTCGCCCATGATGAAGACACGATCGTCCCGTTCCATTTCCTCCCAGAGCGCCTGGGATATGGCTTCACGCATCGTGATAATGGCCATGGCCTCAGCCCACCCCTTCGACGTAGACGTTGCTGAACAAGGTTTCCGGGGCCGGGTCGGGACTTCCTTCGGCGAACTTGACGGCCTGTTCGATCTCTGCCTCTGCCTGCTTGACCAACGCATCGAGTTCAGCGTCCGTGGCTTGCTTGTCCTTGACCAGGTTCTTGTGGAAGATGCCGATCGGATCATTCTTCTCCCACTTCGCAACCTCATCGTGTGTCCGATAGCGCTCGGGGTCGCCCATCGAGTGCCCGCGATAGCGATACGTCACGGCCTCCAGCAGGAACGGGCCCTTGGATCGCACGTGCTCGAGGGCCTCTTCCGTTGCCTGGCGGACAGCGACAACGTCCATCCCGTCGACCCTGGCGTTGGCCATCCCGTAGCCGTCCGCCTTCTGCCGGATCTCGGGGACGGCTGAAGCTCGCTCGATGGAGGTCCCCATCCCGTACTTGTTGTTCTCGCAAACCCAGAGGACCGGAAGATCCCAAACCATCGAAAGGTTCACGGCCTCGTGAAAGTACCCGATGTTCGTCGCGCCGTCACCGAAGAGGCAAATCGTCGCCGCATCGGATCCTGTGTACTTGTCGGCCAGCGCCATTCCGGCGGCGAGGGGAAGGTGCGCCCCGACGATGGCATGCCCGCCCCAGAAGTTGAGGCTGACGTCAGCCATGTGCATGGATCCACCCTTACCTTTTGAGCATCCAGTGACCTTGCCCAGGAGCTCTGCCATAGCGACATCCGGCTTCATGCCGCAGGCGATCGCAATGCCGTGATCACGATAGGCCGTGATCACCCGATCTTCAGGACGACGGGCTGAGACCACGCCGCAGCCCACTGCCTCCTGGCCAATGTACAGGTGCAGAAAGCCGCCGACTTTGCCTTCCTGATACAGGCCAGCGGCGGCCTCTTCGAGCCGTCGGATCACAACCATCTGATGGTAGAGTCCCAGCAACTTGTCTTTGTCCATCCCACCTCCACGCGGCATGCGCCCGGCCAGGCGCCGCAGCCACTGAATGAACTGTCCGTGAACGCGCTGGTCGGCGAAGACGCGTCTTCCCTGGTCGATCACGGCCGGGCAGAGCGGCATCGATTATATCAGACAGACCCTATCCGGGACTGGAGACACGTCCAACTGAAGGCCCTGTCGTCATCGTCGCGTCATGCAGCGAATAATGTATGGACGGCGTGCCACACGAGCCCGGATGCGGGGCATCATGCCGCCGTCGAAGGGGTTAACACCGAGACGTTGCGGTTCGATGTGCTCTGCCAGTCACTGGTGGAGCATTGCTGGCACAGGCGTTCTTGAGGGCTCTCGAGGCGGGCGGGAACGCGATGGTGTCACTTCGCGCGGAAGCCGCCAGCACGAAGATCGAATTCGGCCATTGCCAGGTCGGCATCTGCAGGCAAGCGCATCGTCAAGATGAAAGGTAGCGACTGCCCAGCTCCAATTACGGCCCCGGCGACGACGAACCCTGCGGAAATGACCTCGCCCTGGGTTGAGCGAAGCACAACCACCGCACTGGGTCGATCGATCTTCTCGGATCCGCCGTTGGTCAGGGTTCCCTTCAGGAAAAGGGACCCTTCGATCACTTCCTGTGCAGTGATGTCCGCCTCGAGCGTGATCGGCGGGGAGGTGCTGATGCCTGACCCGGCCGGGTCGATCTCGGCGGTCGCGACGAGGTTCCCCACTTCGGTTCCTAAGCTTCGGATGCGCTCAGGCAGGCCGGGAAACTCGCTGATGAGGAAAGGCTGAGATTCACCCGGGGCGATCGGCCACGGGAGTTCGAGCTCGCCCAGACCCACGAGTTCGTCGCCCTGGTGAAGCTCGACTACGACGTCGGCGTTCAACCAGTCGTGGCTATCGTTGTGGAGAGTCCCGATCACAAGCGGGGATCCGTCGTCATCAAATTCAATCTGGATTGGCTCGGATAAGCCCAGGGCCGGCTCGCTCCGGCTGGCGACGGGCTGCGCGACGGAGAACACCTGCAGTTGGACAGATGCATCGCTCGCGCCGAGAACTGCCACAAAAGGCGCCGATGCACCGGGCTCGAGTACGGAAAGACCTTTCGCGTTGTCCGACAGCGCGATCGGCTCGCCGGTCGAGGAGCTCGCCATGAGCACAAGATCTACGATTTCTACCGTCTGCTGGCTGCTGTTCCTGGCTCGGCCGTAGACCGCGATCCGTCCATCACCCGTGGGTCGCGTTTCGAGCTGCTCGATCTCGACTGGCGCCGAGGACTGGCCTGATGGAAGGTATGCGATCACTTCCACCCGGGCATGATCTGCCACTCCGGCGCCGGGGAATCGCGCCGAGAAAGGAGATTGCGCGCCCGGACCGAGGGTGGTCAACACCGGACTGACTGTCTGCGCAGCAAGCATGGTGTCGTCTGCGTCGAAGAGGCTGATGTTCAGCTCAATCCCGCCCACGCTGCCGGCGGACTCATTTGTGACAAGACCGATGACCGACCAGTCGCCTCGAAGCCGGCCGGGGATCAACGTGACATCCTGGAACTCAGCATCCAGGGTTGGGGTTGAACTCGGGAGCGCGGTCAGTTGTTCGCCCGGAGGAGACGTCGCAATTGTCGGGGATGTCGGGATCTCCGCCGGCGAATGAGGCGACAGCGACTTGCACGCGGCAAGGATAGCCACGATTGGCAACAGGGCTGGAAGGGCGATGCGCCGCGTGATCATCGACGTGGATTCTACTCTGTGAAGCTCCCACAGCACGGTGCCGAACCGCGGGATGGCCGTGGGCCGCCGCTCTGCACCCGAAGGCCTGTCTGAGGCGTATGGAGATGCCTGCAAGTAGGGGAGTGAGGCGAAGGCCCCAGGTGTCATCGCCATGCACCTGGGGCCTTGCTTGAGGGAGGATGCTCGCGTCAGGCGAGCTCGGGAATGCGTGGAAGATGTTCTTTGGCCGCCTCGATCTCAGCTTCGGGATACTCGTAGTCTTTCAGTTTTCCGCTGAGGAACGCCTCGTATGCACTCAAGTCAAAGTGTCCGTGGCCGGATAGGTTGAAGCCGATCACCCGGCTGACCCCTTCGGCTTTGCACTTTAAGGCTTCGTCGATCGTTACCCGGATCGCATGCGCCGATTCGGGTGCGGCGACGATACCCTCGGCCCTGGCGAACTTGATTGCGGCGTCGAAGGTTGCCAGCTGATGGACGGCTACAGCCTCGATGTCGCCGTGGCTGTAGAGGGCACACAGGTGAGGTGCCATGCCGTGATAGCGCAGCCCCCCGGCATGGATCCCCGGTGGGACGAAAGTGTGACCCAACGTGTGCATCTTCACGATGGGCGCCGTTTCTGCGGTGTCCCCATAGTCGAAGGCGTACAGGCCCTTGGTCAAACTGGGGCAGGCGGTCGGCTCGACTGCCACGATGCGGGTCTTCTTCCCAGCGGTGAAATTCTGGTACAGGAAGGGGAAGAAGAAGCCGGCGAAGTTGCTTCCCCCGCCGACACACCCGATCAAGATGTCGGGGTATTCATCGGCAAGCTCGAACTGCTTGAGCGTCTCTAGCCCGACCACCGTCTGATGCATCAGCACCGGGCCGAGGACCGAGCCGAGGGAGTACTTGTACTTGCCGTTCGATGTGACCGCGGCTTCCACGGCCTCCGAAATGGCAATGCCCAGGGAGCCCAGGCTTTCGGGGTTTTCAGAGAGGATTTTCCGGCCGAACTCGGTCTTCTCGGATGGGCTCGGCGTGACCGACGCGCCATAGGTCTCCATCAAGACGCGGCGATACGGTTTCTGGTTGTAGGAGATCTTGACCATGTAGACCTGACAGTCCAGCCCAAAGAACTGGCAGGCCATGGCCAGGGCGGATCCCCACTGCCCGGCACCGGTTTCTGTTGTGAGACCAGTCCCCCCCTCTTCCTTCGCATAGAATGCCTGGGCGATGGCCGTATTCGGCTTGTGGGAGCCGACCGGTGAGAGCCCCTCGTACTTGTAGTAGATGTGAGCCGGGGTGTCCAGGGCTTTCTCCAGGCGTCGAGCGCGGATGAGCGGGCTCGGCCTGTAGAGCTTATATACATCCCGGACGGGGTCTGGAATTTCGATGAAACGGTCCATGCTGACCGCTTCCATCACGAACTTGGCCGGGAAGAGCGCCATGAGGAAGTCAGGGGTCACAGGCTCGAAGGTTGCGGGGTGCAAGACCGGGCCGGGAGAAACAGGCATGTCGGGGTTGATGTTGTACCAGGCCTTCGGGAGTTCCTCTTCGGTCAAGATGAAACGCGTTCGGTCGGTCATTTCCGGCCTCCTTTGATTGGGTTGAGCAAGCATTGTGTCGGCGTACGAACTGATCCTGTGATCGATCGTTCCCTTCACACCTCCTGTCCGTCGCTCGTGATCATGAACGCCAGATCGAAGCTCGACCTCGTCCATGACCAGCGGTCAGGGAGACGGGCAGGGTCTCTGGAAACAAAAAACGCCCGTCCCCGGTCGGGGACGAGCGTCTGAACGCCCGCGGTGCCACCCCGGTTAGGCCGGCTTAACCGCAAACCCCGCCGGTGATGCGACGGGGTTGAAAAAGCCAGCCTCACTCTCATTGAGCACGGCGGAAAATCCGCGATGCCCTTTACCCTGATAACGGTGGCAGCTCCGGCACGGGTTACTCGGCGATCAGCCTTTGGCCCTGCAGCTCCGAGGTCCATTCACCGCCGGCGTGCCTGTGGGGTTTCCACCACTCCCCACTCTCTGGTTGACCGTCTCGGCGGCTACTCGCCCTCTTCAAAGCCGTTCTTGAGGTGAATTGTCCATAGAGTATAGGCCCGGAATCGGGACGAGTCAATACACGGGCTGGCTCTGGTCCACTTCGCGCACCCAGGCGTTGATCCCGCCGTGCAAGTTCTTGATCTTGCGGAAACCGGCCCCCGCCAGAAGTTGAAGCGCCTGGGCGGAGCGGCCGCCGGCCTTGCAGAACAGAACGATCTCTTCGGCGCTATCTAGCTCGTTCATCCGGCCCGCCAGCGTCCCGAGGGGGATCAACTCGGCGCCGTCGATGTGCGAGATTTGCAGCTCGTGGGGCTCGCGCACGTCGATCAGCCGGATCCGCTCTCCGTTCTGCAGGCGCGTCGCCAGGTCCCTGGCGTCGATCTCCCACTCACTGACCAGCAGCGACTCCGGGCGGTCGTGCCCGGGCACACCGCAGAACTCCTCGTAGTCGATCAACTCGGTCACCTCGGGGTGGTCCGAGCACACCTTGCAGTCAGGGTTCTTCTTCAGGCGAACTTCGTCGAAGTCCATCCCCAATGCGTCGAACAGGAGAAGCTTCCCGATCATGGGTTCGCCGATCCCGAGGATCAGCTTGAGGGCTTCCGTCGCCTGAAGCGTGCCAATCGTACCGGGGAGCACGCCGAACACGCCGCCCTCGGCGCATGAAGGCACCAGGCCCGGTGGAGGCGGCTCGGGGAATAGACAGCGATAGCACGGCCCTTTCTCCGCCCAAAACACGCTTAGCTGCCCCTCAAATCGGAAGATCGAGCCGAAGACGTCGGGCTTTCCACTCAGGACGCACACATCGTTCACAAGATAGCGGGTGGGGAAGTTGTCCGTCCCATCGATGATCACGTCGTACGGCTCCGATATGCTCATCGCATTCTCGGATGTGTAAGGCTCGTCGTACACGTCGATCTGAATCGAAGGATTGATATCGAGCAATCTGTCGCGGGCGGAGATGACCTTCCTCTCACCCAATCGCTGTGTCCCGTGGATAATCTGCCGCTGCAGGTTGGTGAAGTCCACAACGTCATAATCGACCAAACCCAGCCGACCGACACCGGCCGCCGCCAGGTACATCGCCACCGGCGAACCGAGCCCGCCGGTTCCGATCACAAGGACGGAGGCCTGTTTGAGCTTCTGTTGTCCCTCCAGGCCGACCTCCGGCATCAGCAGGTGGCGCGAGTAGCGCAGGATTTCAGAGTGGGACAATTGCCCATTGCTATTTGACTTCTTCGGGATATCCATTCGTCACTCTCTATAGATTCGTGATCCTTTGGCGCGACGTCAGTTTGAAGCATGACATCGAATTTCCGGCGCTCTCAGCGCCGGCCTTCATTCTACTTGCTCTCATGCACGTGACTCGGATCCAGCCCCGGGGTTTTCAGTTCGCCGACGGCGGTCAATTGATGGGCGAGCTTCCCAGCCCGGGCAACGCCGTGGTTCACCCCGCGCGGCCGGCCGTGGGAGTCCATGACAAAGGTAGTCGGTACAGTCAGAACACCCCAGGCGTCAGCCAGCTCTGGCTGCTCGATGGCGTCGACTTCGATCACCTGGACTCTGCCGTTTGAAAGGGCTTCGAGCTCGAGTAGAGCCGGTCGCTGGATGGTCTCACACGGACCACAGCCGGGAGCGGTGAAATACAGGATCGCTGGCTGGCCCGGATTGTAGCCGTCGAGGCGCAGCGTGCGGCCGGCATGCCTGCGGAGGATGTAGCCGGAGATCGTTCGATAGGCCAGCCAGCCCAGGCCGGCGAGAAAAAGGGTGAGAATAAGTCGTTCCAGCATTGGAACCTAGGCCGATGAGGACGGCCGTCGGCCGGGGGTTACCCCGGGAGGCGGCGCCCGGTTGAAACCGGGAGCCCCGAGACGACTGAGCCAGTAGTAAATGGCGCAGCCGACGCAGAAACCGCCGAAAAGGTTGAGGGCGGCCGGGGCGATGACCACCCAGGCCAGCGTCCAAGAGACAATGCTCAGGCCGGCGACCGCACAAATCACGCTGCCCACCAGGACTGCGGCGCCCATACCTTGGGCGAAGCGGTGCGGCTCGGAGTTGTCTTGAACGACATCGGGCTTGAAGAGACCGCGACCCCGAAGCAGGCGGTAGAGCGGGAGAAAACCAGGACGGCCGACGACACTGCCGATGCCCATAACCAGGCAAACCAACGCGACCAGCGGGATGGATCCGGCGATGAAAGCCGCACCGAGAAAGCTGATGATGAATGCCTGGTTCACGCGCAAGGCCGTATGATCGACCGGGCGCAGGGCTGTGCTCTCCGGCGAACCTGCTCTCCCTCCCGCAATACTGGGGACGATCACAAGACGATCTTCGTCGGTGATTGGGGTCGATTCACCCTGGAGGGTGCGTACGTCGTCGTCGTTCAGGAACACATTCACATACGGGCGCAAGCGTCCACCATCGTCGTAAAGATGGTGGCTCAACTCCGGGTACGACTTCGCCAGATCTGCGAGAGCATCGGCGACCGTCGTGCCCTTCACTTCGACTTGCTTGCGGCCGTCAGCATAGGGACGTAGCGGGGTCGGTAGACGTACCAGACTCATCGTTCCTCCTCGGAGGCTTCGATTTCAATCTGAACAAGCTGTTCTTCGACAAACGAGCTCCGATCATCGGAGAGCCGCCACGAGCGGCTTTCAACAGCTCTCCCATTAGAAACACTGGTGATGACGTACGAGTACCAGGGCATGGCCCAGGCAAGGTCGAATTCTGATGGACGTGCCGGGTGGTCTGGGTGGGAGTGGAAGACCCCGACGATGTCGACCCCAAGGCTCTCGGCCTGGTCTTCCGCCTCAAGCATCTCCTGCGGACCGATGGCATACCGTCGGCGACGCGACTCGGGGGCGAAACTGTTGGCGCGATGGATGAGTCCGGTCGCCCGGCGCGCCTGCGCGTCGGCCTTTCCCAAAATGAGCCCGGCGCCCTCCTCCGGATAATGCCGTTCGCCGTTTTCATGGATTTGACGAATGAGGGATGAGCTGAGAATGATCGTCATGCCTGGCTCCAAAATGGGAGATCGAGATACTTGATCCCTGAGTCGGGAAACAGCACGACGATCGTTGCCGATCGTTCAGCCTCAGCGATTCGCAAGGCCGCCACCGTTGCTGCAGCCGCCGAAAGGCCGACCAGCAATCCTTCAGCCCTCGCCAGGCGACGGGCCATCGCGTAGGCCTCCTCCGTCGAGACGGAAACCGTCTCGTCCGGGAGAGTCGAATCGTAGATCGGAGGCATGTGACTGGTCGGAAGATACTTCAACCCTTCCAACCCATGCATCGGTCCATCCGGCTGAACCGCGATTAGGCGGGCCTCAGGGGCGTGCTCTCGCAAGTAGCGACCGACGCCCGTCAAGGTGCCTGTCGTGCCAAGCCCGCTGACGAAATGCGTTAGCCTTCCGCGTGTCTGGGCGAGGACTTCGGGCCCTGTGCTTTCGAAGTGTGCCTGCCAGTTGGCAGGGTTGCTGTATTGGTCGGCGTAATAGAACCGATCCGGATCCTGGTCAGCCATTCGGTGGGCGACAACGCGGGCGCCGTCCGAGCCTTCCGTCGGATCGGTGATGACAAGCTCCGCTCCGAGGGCTCTCAGGATCGCCAGGCGGGCAGGGCCAGCATTGCCGGGTATCGCCAGCCTGATGGGGATGCCGAGTGCGGCCCCGAAAGTCGCATAGGCGATCCCCATGTTGCCCGAGGTCGAGTCGAGCAGGATTTGCCCTTCGCCCAGTCGACCGTTCTGCAGGGCGGAGCGGATGATGCCGGAGGCTGGGCGATCCTTGACCGAACCGGCGGGGTTGAACCACTCCGCCTTTCCCCATATCCGGACCTCATCCGGCAGGTCTGGAGCGACCCTCCGTAGCGGGAGCAAGGGTGTGCCACCCACGTGGGCGAACAGCTGATTCGCCTCTCCGAGCTTGTCTTCGATGATCCTGGTCTGAAGAGTGACCTCAGTCAATTGATCCTCCAGGGAAACAAAAAGCCAACAGCCGTTTGCGAACAGGCTCGCCTGCCGTTAGCGATCCGGAGATCGCTTTGCGGGGACGGGCCGTCGCTCGTCTGTTGGCCGCCTGGGGTGCTGGTTTCAGGCGATCCGAGACAAGGAGGCTAGCGTCCCCGCCTCAGACACATGCAGTCAAAGGAAGTCATTCTCACCCTAATTTCTATGACTAAGTTGATCAATATTATATGCGAGTGAGCAGGCTTGTCAAGAGTCAGGTTCGTTCGGGGGAACCCGCCGGCATCTCGCCTGACGCGGAGCAGATCCACCTACTGACCCCGGGCATTGGGGTCCGGCGGCACTCACTCAGGGGGTTACCCCCGTCCTGTGCCTGAGCCAACGGCATATTGCTATAATCAAAGCCTAAGGGTACGATCTGTTGGACCATGTCCAACAAGGCTCAAGAGGATCTTGGATCAACACCTGGCGTACGCCAGGTGCTGCGTCCATTGGCTGTTTGTGTGGGGGTTGCGGCTGTTCTGGCGACGGTCTTCACAGCCTGGACGCCAGCCAGCCTGAGGCCGGGGGAGTTGGTCGAGCAGTTGGCCGCGGCCGCCGATCGTGCCGGAGCGGGATCGCAGTCAACGGCCGTCAGCAGCGGAGCCGAAGCCGACCAGCGCCTGAAGGTGGGGATTGTGGCAGGTCATTCTGGGCCAAACCGGGAAACGGGCCTTCCCGACCCGGGCTCGGTCTGTCCGGACGGACTGACTGAGCTCCAGGTCAACAGTGCCATTGCTGACCTTGTTGTCAGCGGACTGCAGGCGGCCGGGATCGAAGCTGACCTGCTCGAGGAGTTCGATCCGCGTCTGCCCGGATACCGGGCGGTGGCGCTTGTTTCAATCCACGCCGACGCTTGTGTTCCGATCAATGACCAGGCAACCGGCTTCAAGGTCGCTGCTGCCCTCGACACATCCGTCCCCGACCGTGCCCAGCGTCTGGTCGCATGTCTGGCAGATCGTTACGCGCAGGCGACGGACCTCCCCTTTCGCCCGGGAAGCATCACCCGGGATATGACCGAATATCACTCGTTCTACGAGATTCACAACCAGACACCGGCGGCGATCATCGAGACCGGTTTTCTCTACCTGGACCGGGACTTCCTGACATCACATCCTGACCGTGCGGCGAGAGGCATCGCCGAAGGGATCCTGTGCTACATCAACAATGAGCCGGCCACGTTGCCGGGCGAGCCGGAAGGGCCATGACGCGAGACGGACTTTCGCTCGAGGCACTCGGTGAAATGCTCCAGGCCTGCAAGGCGGCCCTCGGCCAGGGCGATCGCGCCCGGGCGAGGCGGATCGCCCGGCGGGCGGTGGCGCTGGCTCCCGATTCGGAGGCTGCCTGGCTGTGCATGGCCGCCTCGGCCGAGGATGCCGAAGCCGGGCTGGCGTATGCCGTCCGTGCCCTGGAGATCAATCCTCAGAGCGCCCCCGCGCGCAAGGCAGTCGATTGGTGCATGAGGCGCATCCCTCGCCAGAATCGCCAGGCCGCGGCGCGGCAGGCACGACTTCCCGCAGGTCTCAACTACCAGATCGCACCCCTTGAAGCGCTGACCGTTCGGAGGCTTTTCTCGCCTCAGGCCATGCTCCCGGCGCTGGCACTTGTGGTCGGTCTCGGCTTGTGGTTCGGCGGTCAGCCCGCAGACGCCAAGCAGCCGCAGGCTGGGCCGGCCCAGGTGGAGAAGGCCAGTTCGACGCCGACCCCGACATTTACACCGACGCCGACTCCGACCAATACGCCCACACTCACCCCGACGCTGACGCCGACCCCGACCGAAACCCCAACGCCGACGGAAACGCCGACCCCGCGTCCGAACGTCTCGTGGGATTACACGGAGAACCCCGCCGATTTGGCGGATGAGGGTCGGTGGATCGACGTCGATCTGAGCGAGCAAAAGGTCGTCGCCTACGAAGGTGCCGATCCGATCCGCACGTTCATCGTGTCGACCGGCGTGGCTGCCCACCCGACGGTGACCGGCCAATTTCGCATTTACGTGAAACTGCGGGCGACTCCAATGGCCGGCCCGGGTTACTATCTGCCCGGCGTCCCGTACACGATGTACTACTATAAAGGATTCGCGCTTCACGGCACGTACTGGCACAACAACTTCGGGCACCCTATGAGTCACGGATGCGTCAACCTGGCCACGCCCGACGCCGAATGGTTGTTCGGCTTCGCCTCTGTCGGAACCCTCGTAAACGTCCATCCCTGAGGATCTCGTCTCCAATCCGCGCGTCACTCTGTTGCACTGATCGGGGACGATAAGTGAAATTGGGACTATTGGGCGGCTCCGCCGCCCAATAGTCCCAATTTCACCAGGTCTGTTCCGCGGCGTGCAACACACCGCCGAATACAACCCGGGGTGTCGCTGTCCTGACTCAGATCACAAACCCCTGGTATCATCGTGGTATGGCACAACGAGCGCTGTTTGGTGGATTGGTGATCGACGAGGTCGGAGCACCGGTCGAGGTGACACAGATCGGGGACGAAGCCTTCTATGTCATCAACGACGACGGCTTCCTTCGACACGTTGAGAGTGAGAAGGTTGACCGCCAGGTGCTGGAGCAGATGCGCGAACTGATCCAGGGTCATGAAGACCTGATCAGCCAGGGCACAATGAAAATGATCGGGCAGGAGGACATTTTCACCAAGGCCATGATCGAATCCTCCTTGCGAGATCTGGATGCCCAGTTTGATCGACTGATCACGGCCGGGTTGCCCGAGGAGGGACGGGCCTGGCTAGGGATGCTCGGATTCCAGGTCGTGGTGAACGTGCATGGGGATGTCGTGCGCGTCGAACAGCCGAGCGGTCCGGAGGAACCCCCCGAGTAGAGAGAACAGGGTGGGTCGGCCTCGCGGGCTTCCCGCCAGTCCGCATACGATCGTCTAACCTTGTGGGTTTATGCTTCACGATAGGCTTGGTCTGAGGAGTCGCAGTGGATCTTTCTGAACATATCGTGAACGTCGATGAGGCCAGCTTCCAGGTGGAAGTCCTGGAACGCTCGCACGAGGTCCCCGTCGTAGTGGACTTCTGGGCTCCGTGGTGTGGCCCTTGCCGGGTTCTCGGACCGCTGCTCGAACGGCTGACGATCGAGGCTGGAGGCGCCTTCCGCCTAGCCAAACTCAACGTGGATGAAAGCCCCAACCTTTCCATTCGCTATGGTGTCCGGGGCATCCCTGCCGTGAAGGCCTTCATCGCCGGCGAGGTCCAGGGTGAATTCGTGGGTGCCCAGCCTGAAGCTGCGGTCCGCCGTTTCATCGAGCGCCTGGTGCCGAACCCGGCCGAGCAGGCGGTGGCCGAGGCGCGCAGCCTGCTGGCCACCCGCCATTGGCGCGAGGCGGAAGAGAGTTTCAGGGCGGTCAGGCAAGAGGACGAGACGAATGCCCCGGCTGCCTTGGGGCTGGTGCAGGCTTTGTTGATGCAAGGCAAGGGAGGCGAAGCGCTCGAGATCTTGGGCGATTTCCCGCCGAGCACCGAGTGGGCTACGGCCGAGGAGCTGCGCCCGCTGGCGGCCTTCCTGGCGGATGCGGAATCGGCCGATGTGGGAGAGGATGAGGCTTCCCCGCTACAGGCCAGTTTGCATCAAGCTGGCCGTCTGATCGCCCGTGGGAATTTGCCCGGCGCGATGGATGGTCTGATTGACATTCTGCGCCAGGACAAGAATTACCAGAACGGCCTTCCCCGGAAGGTCCTTCTTGGGATCTTCGCCTTGTTGGGAGAAGACGATCCGCTTACGCGTGAGTACCGCGACGAGTTGGCCTCGGTGCTCTTCTGACACCTAGTACTCTGTCCAACAAGGATTGATGGGTTATTAGGGTCGGGTTGCGCAGCAACCCGACCCTAATAACCCAGTGAATTCTCTTGGACGGAGCACTAGCGGCTCACTCGTGGATGTGTTCCTCAGGGTACTCGTAGTAGCGACCACCCTCGGACTCGGGGAACAGCTTCTCAAATCCCACCCCGACGACGAACTCCCGGTAGATCGACCATACCTCATCGGCAAACACCCAATCTGACCGAAATCTGCGCAAGTCGATCGGATCGGAGAACCCGCGCAGGGTGAGTTCGTCGCGGTTTCCGGTCTAATCGCTGTAGTAATCTGGGTAGTAGGACATGACGAGATCGCGCAAGTTGTCGAACATCGGCGGTTTGCCGAGGAGTTCGCGATGGCGCGATTGAGAGACTGAACCGACCTTGTCGTTCTCTTGGAAGACGATCAAGTTGTGATCGAAATCATCCGGTGCTTCGAGCAGGACGAGGGTAGGGGGATAACCGTGATACCTCAGGGCCGCTGCAGCGAAGACCGCCCCCTCGAAGCAATGGGCGGTCCTTCTTTTCAAGACCTCGATCGGGCCGTAGGCTGTGGGCCCGTCGAGCTCGAAGTTGTAGTCGAGCTCATCGGCGATGAATGCCTGGAGCGACCACGGATCGCTCAGGCTGTCGATGATTGTCCTCTGGTCGGGGGTGAGCTCCCGTCGGAAGCCGCCGGTGGGGAACGACGGGGTCGGCCCTGTCATGCGGCCTCCGGGTGAGGCTCAACTCCCACCGCTTGGCTCAAGCTCGAGCGTACCCCAGGTTGTTGGGTTGAGTAGTTTGCGCGTGCTTACGCTCGAGATCAAGCTCTCTTGCACCGCCTCGCCGGCCTGGTCGTCATCGGATACAGAAAGGGCGAACCCGTAGTGGTTGCCGCTCTTTGGAAGCGTGCCGAAGACCGACCACGGGATGCGAGCCTCGAGGTTGTACCCCGACGCCGTCGATGCCGACTTCAGCAGGATATTGGTCAGGGAGCCGGCCTTGCTCGACGGATACCAGCGATAGGCCTCCGGATCATTCGAGTCGAAATCTCCGGGAGACAATCCAATCTGGTAATCGTCGGCGCTCAGGGTGGTCGACGAGAAATCCGCATCGAGCGCTGCATCCAACTGAATCTCGACCTCGTCCCCCTTATAGAGCGAGCGCCCCTGCGAAATCTGTACGAACTTGTCGTCCGTCACTTGGACACCGAGATACAGATACGTCAGATCCCAGCCGATGTGGTACGTAGTCGAAAGGTCGTTCGTTCCGGATCGAGATCCGAAGACGACGTAATTCGCTGTATAGGCCGTTGTGTTCCAGTCGGACAATGATCCGTCGATGGTTGGCGGGGTGGTCAGGAAAGCCGCTGTCACCAGCGTTCCGTTGGGTCGGCTCCCGGACGAAGCGGCCGATGTGGCGGCACCGGTCGCTTCGGGTGTTTCATCCTGAGGGATCGCGGACGGAGTCTGTGTAGCAGTGGGTGGGACCGGCGTCGATGTGGCTTGGACCGGGGGCGCCGATGTGGCTACCGCGGCGAAGACCGCGGTCAGCGTGAGATTCGGAGTGGGGAAAGTGAACGGTGTCGGCGAAGCTGCCCCGGGCAATGTGCATGCACCGACCAACCCGGCTGCTAGGCTCAGGGCGATCAGGGTAAGGCGGTTTGGCATTCCGGCCTCCGATCCTACTCAAGCTGACGGCGTTGCAAGGTTCAAGCCGGAGCCCGGCGAGCGTGAGGTGTAAGAGCCCCGTAGTGGGGCGGGTGGGAGTCGAACCCACACGAGGTCACCCTCAGAGGATTTTAAGTCCCCGGCGTCTGCCCATTCCGCCACCGCCCCTCGTGGCTATTGTATATCGGGCGGTATACCCGTCAAGCCGAATGACGTCACGGGTGTATGTTGCACGCCGCGGAGCAAGCCTGGTGGATTTGGGCATGTTGGGCGGCGGAGACGCCCAACATGCCCAAATCCACCAGGCACTACGGAGGATTCACTCAACATCGCGCAAGAATCGGACGTAAAAACGCCTGTGCTATAATCCCGCCTGGAAGGATCCAATTCAATGTTCAAGACGCTGACACGAATCATCGGCGGCGATCCCGTCCGCCGTGAAATCGAGCGCTATCAACCTTTTGTCGAAGCGATCAACGAGCTCGAGCCGGCCATGCACGCGCTGAGTGATGAGCAACTGCGCGCCAAGACGGACGAGTTTCGGCAGCGGCTCGGCGAGGGGGAGACGCTTGACGACATCCTGCCGGAGGCGTTCGCCGTAGTTCGGGAGTGCTCCGTGCGTACGATCGGGCTGCGCCATTTCGACGTTCAGCTCATCGGCGGGGTGGTGTTGCACCAGGGAATGATCGCCGAGATGCGCACCGGCGAGGGCAAGACGCTGGTAGCGACGATGCCGATCTACTTGAATGCCCTGGAGGGGAAGGGCGTTCATCTTGTCACGGTCAACGACTACCTGGCCCGGCGTGACGCCCGTTGGATGGGTCCTATCTTTGAATTCCTCGGCCTGAGCGTGGGTATCCTTCAGGAGGCTGCTCGCACCGAGAACGGCCGGAAGGCATTCTTGTACGACCCAACGCGCGACTCCGTCCAGGAAGACGTCCACCAGCTGAAGATCGTCGACCGCCGGATGGCCTACGCGGCCGACGTCACTTATGGCACGAACAACGAATTCGGTTTCGACTATCTGCGTGACAACATGGCGCGCCGCCTGGAAGATCGGGTCCAGCGCGGTCACAACTACGCGATTCTGGATGAGGTCGACAACATCCTGATCGACGAGGCGCGCACACCACTGATCATCTCCGGTCCGGCCGAGGAAGACCCCAGTCTGTATCAGCAAATGGCGCAGGTAGTCAAACACCTGAGGGCCGAAGATTTCGAGATCAGCGAGCGAGACCGGATGGTTTCACTGACCGAGATCGGCGAAAACCACATCGAGGAGCTCCTGGCGACTCCGCTGCGCGATCCCGATCGTCCGGAAGACATCACGCCGGAACAGGCGCGCTTGATGGGATACCTCGAGCAGGCACTCAGGGCCGAGTTCCTCTTCAAGCGCAACAAAGACTACGTCGTCCAGGGCGGCCGGGTGATCATCGTTGACGAGTTCACCGGACGGTTGATGCAAGGGCGGCGCTGGTCGGACGGTCTCCACCAGGCGGTCGAGGCGAAAGAGGGTGTACGTGTGCGGCAGGACAAC
This sequence comes from uncultured Anaerolineaceae bacterium, assembly GCA_964528155.1. Taxonomy (GTDB): domain Bacteria; phylum Chloroflexota; class Anaerolineae; order Anaerolineales; family E44-bin32. The sequence goes on along the minus strand of CAZGRL010000006.1, from coordinate 76,449 downwards.
GTCACCTACGCCACGATCACCCTGCAGAACTACTTCAGGATGTACGACAAGCTCGCCGGCATGACCGGTACGGCGGTCACCGAAGCCGAAGAGTTCAACAAGATCTACAACGTCGACGTCACACCTCTTCCGACGAATCTTGAATACATCGCCCTGGCTCCCGACACGGACCTCGTCGAAGTCGAGTTCCGAGAAGACGGAAACCATTTCATCTGTTACGCGCGCGAGGACGACGAGGAACAGACGCCAATCTTCTGGAAACGCAAGGATTACCCCGACGCGGTCTATCGTACCGAAGAAGCGAAGCTCAGGGCGGTGACGACGGAGATTCTGCGAAGGCACGTCCTCGGACAGCCGCTGCTTGTCGGGACGACATCGGTCGAGCTCTCCGAACGTCTCTCGGGAAGATTGCGCGCCGAACCGCTCCAGCGCCTGGCGATGGTTCTACTCCTGCGAGATGCCTATCTCGAGCGCGAGGGGCTGGCGGATGACGGTACGCGCGTCGAAGAGCTCATGCCGCTGTATCAATCGATTGATGATCTGAGCCCGGGAGTGTTGCGGCCTTTCGCCCGGGACCTGGATCTATCTCTCAACCCGGCCCGGGACAGAAATCTCGAGCGGCTGACGGCCGTGCTTGAGCTCGAGGCGTCGCAGCAAGAAAGGCTGAGAGAGGCTCTCGAAGGGGGGATCAAGCACAATGTTCTGAATGCGAAGAAGCACGACGAAGAATCACGCATCATTGCTGACGCCGGGGCTTTCGGAGCCGTCACGATTGCCACCAACATGGCCGGACGTGGCGTTGACATTCGCCTCGGCGGTGAGATCGCCGAAGAGGTGTTGGCGGCGGTCAACCGGGTCCTGCGACGCGCGGGGATCGCTGAACCCGAATACCTCAACATGGAGGAGCGGCTCGCCAAGCTGTCGGAGGTGGACCGTCAGGCGATCGGTATCTACGGATCGGAGATGGAGCTGTATCGCGGCTTTATCGCCGATGAGAGACGGGTCCGTGAGGCCGGAGGGCTGCACGTGATCGGCTCCGAGCGGCATGAATCGAGGCGGATCGACAATCAGCTGCGTGGTCGTTCTGCGCGGCAGGGCGATCCTGGCTCCTCGCAATTCTTCCTCTCCCTCGAAGATGAGCTCATGCGGCTGTTTGGTGGAAGCCAGGTTTCCGGTTTGATGGAGCGCTTGCGCATCGACGAAGCCGTCCCGATCGGGCACAGCATCGTGGATCGCACGATCGAGCAAGCGCAGATGCGAGTCGAAGGCGCCAACTTCGACACCCGCAAGCACCTGCTCGAGTACGACGATGTACTCAATCAACAGCGCGAAGTCTTCTACAACCAGCGCAACAGGGTCTTCGCCAAGGACGACATTCGCGACGACGTGGATCAAATGCTGAGCGTCGACGTCGAGAAGCACGTGAGCATGGCCTTGCAGGATCCGGAAGGACCGTGGAAGCTCCTTGCCTGGCTGGAAGAAACCCAGCCGACCCTCAATCTGGAAAGTGAAGAACCCTATCCCTCATTCATGCTCCGGTTGCTGCTCGACGAACTAGTCACTGCAACAGATGTTGAGAGCCTTCGGGCACAGCTTCTGGATGCCGCACGACAGGCCCTTGAGACACAGAAGGAGCATCTTGCGCGTTCTGCCGAGGAGCAGTTCGACCGCTCTCTTGATCATTTGCAGGATCAAGTCCGGCAGCGTGTGGAGATGGCAGAGACTGCGATCGAAGGGTCCTTGCTCGAAGCTGAGACAAACGAGACGGCGATTGACCCTCAGGCTCTGGTCAGGTCGGTCGAGGAAAACGCCGGCCTTCGCCTTCAGATCGACAAGGCCGGGCTCGATCAAGTGCGCGACGATCCGGATCGATTCCGTGACATGGTGCCCGAGATCGTGGAGGCCAGTCTGGGTATTCGCGTCTGGGCGGGCATAGTGCAGGCAGTCGAGCGGAGAATTGGCGAAAGCCTGGGCCTTGAGCCGACCCTCGAGACGCCGATCGATTGGGACGCGGCGTCTGAGAGATTGCTGGCGGCGCTCGATTCGACGTGGACCCAACGCCAAGACCGAACGCTGGAGGAGATAGGCCGCGAGCTGGACGACCGTTTGTCCAACGGTACCGAGGTCAACGAACGATTGAAGGTACGGCTTCTCGTCCAGCTTAGTTACGGCCAACGTACGTTTTTCGATCGAAAGACCCATCAGAGGCGCACCCTGGTTGTGCCGCGCCTGTCGTATGCATTCGCTGCCGCCGGTTTGCTTACCGATTGGCGAGTCGACGATCTCAGTCAGCATGTTCTTGATCATCTGAGAGGTGCACAAGCGGCCCTGCAGCACAGCCTGGGGAATGCCGGTCTGGCCAGGAACAGTGCCCTTGCCCTGGATCAGTTGGAACCCACTCTGCAGGCTGCGCTCCGGCGTGAGCTGGGGGAGGAGGATTTCGCCGACCTCGCAGGAGCAGGACCGATTGGTTCCCTCGCTGGCGACTCTCGGGCCAGGCTTGCCCGTGCAATGGGAAGCGTATTCCTGATGGAGGCCTATCGCGGCTTGATCCTGGCCGTGGGGGATCGACTCTGGATCGACTACCTGACGCAGATGGAGGCGTTGCGCACGTCGATAGGATTGGAAGCCTATGGTCAGCGTGACCCCCTGGTCCAGTACAAGAGTCGCGCTTTTGACATGTTTCAACAACTCACATCCGAGATCCGCTCGGGTGTGGTATCCAATCTGTTCCGAACACAAGCCGGTGCCCGTCCGCCACAAGCAATCCCGGCGACCGGGGCCGCCCCACCCGCCAGAATCCCGGAGACCGTCGCAGCACGGTCTGGCGGGAATGGCTCGGAAGGCGGTAAGAAAAGACGCCGTCGGCGGAAGCGATAGACTCGGCCTCGGTGAACATGAGATGCATACTGCCGGATGCCCGGTCGGTTTCGTTCTTCCAATTGGCGGGCGGACATGCCGGGCGCGCCCCTCGAGGCGGACCGACTGCAGGGCTCGCTCGGCAGTAAAGATGCCGCGAGTGAGACGACAGGGTGATCGGCAGTTCGCCCTGACTGACCGCCCGGTGCCTCACAAGGATCAGACAGGCTTTGACCGGGAGGACACCCGATCACTCCGCAAGCCTGATGTCGATCCCCAAGATCGAGTTGCACCGGCATCTCGAAGGATCGCTGAGGCTGTCGACGATCCATGATGTGGTACTAAGTGAGGGCCTCGACCTTCCTTCCTCGGTGGATCAGCTTAAACCGCTTGTCCAAGTACATCCGAACGATCCCAAGACGCCACAAGCCTTTCTATCGAAATTCGAGTCGCTGCGACGCATCTTCCGCTCACCGGAGATCATCCACAGGGTGGTCACAGAGGCCGTGATCGACGCCGCGGCCGAGCACATCATCTATCTCGAGCTTCATTTCACTCCCGCAGCGTTGGCTCAAGACCGGGGGTTCGATCTGAAAGATGTATTCGAATGGGTGACTGAGGCAGCCCAGGGCGCCGCTGCCCAAGGGGAAATCCAGATCGGGCTGATCGCCAGCATCAATCGCCACGAGCCGGTCGCGGCTGGGACGGCGGTTGCCGGGGAGGCCGTCGACTGGATGCATAGGGGTATCGTTGGGTTGAGCCTGGCGGGAGACGAACTCCGCTTCCCGAGTGATCCGTTCCACCCCTTGCTCCGTGAGGCGCGCCAGGCGGGACTGGGCTTGACAGTCCATGCCGGCGAGTGGGCCGGGGCGGACAGCGTGGGCAGGGCACTCGACATCTCTCCCGATGTTCGGGTCGGTCATGGCGTGCATGCGACGGAGGATCCTGACGTGATCCGACTCGCAGTCGAGAGGCGCACCGTCTTCGAAGTCTGCCCGACGAGCAATATCCAATCTGGGGCGGTCCCCTCTGCAGCTGAACATCCTCTTGTGAGGATGATCGAAGCAGGTCTCCAGGTCACGATCAATACGGACGATCCGGGAGTGTCGCAAATCACGCTGGCGGACGAGTATGCCCTGGTTGTCGGAGTTCTCGGACTTTCCCAGGAAACGGTAAGGGCCACGATTCTCGGCTCTGCGCAGGCGATATTCCAGCCCGCCGCCGCGCGCAGGGCGCTTGAGTCCCGGTTGAAGTCGGCCTTCTTCGGGTGAACCTGGTGTTGGGCGAGGAGGTGGTGCAATTCAGGGGACGGTGAAGATAGCTCGGGACGACGAGAGGCGCAGATGAAGGTTGGTGACCTGGAATTCCACATCGTCAGTGATGGGCGAGTCGAGGTCGACGCCGGTGGGCCGTTTGGCCTCGTCCCGCGCGGGCTGTATCAGCGTTACTTCGACCCCTCGGAAGAGAACCTGGTGCCGATGGTTCTGAACTGCCTGCTGGTCCATTCGAGAGGGAAAACCATCCTCATCGACACCGGTTTGGGCGACAAGCTGTCTGAGGATGAGAATGCCACCTGGCACCGTACTCGCCCCGAAGGCGGCCTGATCTCCGAACTCGAGAGACTCGGTGTATCTCCGGAAGACGTGGACATCGTGATCAATACGCATCTGCATGCTGATCACTGCGGAGGAAATACGTGCTGGAGAGGCAAGGCTGCGATGCCGACTTTCCCGAAGGCGACTTACCTCGTTCAACGGATGGAATGGGCTGAAGCCAGCCACGTCGATGCCAGGACGCGCGGCACGTATCATTTGGACAACTTCGACTCCGTCATGCGTCAGGGGAAATTGCAGCTTCTACACGGGGACTACGAGGTTACGGATGAAGTGCTGTGTGTCGTCACTGCCGGGCACACACGCGGCCACCAATCGATCATGCTACGCTCGGGGGAGTGGCGCGCACTGTATGTGGCCGACATGGCTTCGTATGCCGTTCACTTCCTCCGGACAGCCTGGCTGACATCCTACGATGTCTTGCCTTTGGAGAACATCGCCACCAAGGAGCGCTGGCAAGAATGGGCACTGCAGGAGAAAGCCTGGCTATTCTTCGAACATGACCCCTACACGCCTGCTGCGCGGCTTGTCGAACGTGGAGCTCGCCGGGAACTTCAGCCGCTAGAGATCGAAGCCTAGCCTATTTGCGCCCCTCCCACTCGGCCACTGCCTGCCGAATGACCTCTCGAACCTCGGGGTCTGGCACCTCATCCAGCGTGTAAGCCTGTAGCCCGATATAGACCCGAACCGAGCCGTCGCGGTCTTCATTGAGACGTACGCCACGATTGATCAACCCCGATTCGGCAAGTTTCTGCTCGAGGATCTCGTTGACTTCATCGACCAGACTCTTTGCCCTCGGAGGGGTTCTCCTTGCTCGTGCTCCAGGTGGCTGGGCGTCACTCAGCCAGTCGACCAGGTCTCTTGAAGCCTCTTCGACGCCAAACCAGTCGTTGGTGCCCTTGAGCTCCGAGGGGTTGGCGTATTCGCGATCGCCGACGATCAACGCGAGCTTTCCGGTTCTGGTGTCACGCATGAGGGTGGCAATAGCTCGGCGTCCGGCTGGAACAGGCGGGGCTTCATCGGCCGGCTCGCTCACAAGTTCGGCGGGCGAAACCGAGAGCTGCTCATCGACCGGACGTTCCGTCTCATCCGTTCCGGACTGTCGGGAGAGCTCGGCCTCTTCCTCAAGCTCAATCGCCTCAGGCGCCTCGTCTACCTGCCCTTCAACCTGGGTTTGCTCGGCCTGGTCCTCGTCTGGTTCCTCGGCCTGTGCTTCAGTGGCGCCCTCTATCTCCATCTCTGAAGGCGGCTCCGCGTCGGCCTCCCCATTCTGCACGCCCTCCCGCCGGTTCAATACGAGGGCGTATGCCAGGAGGCCAATGGCAACACCCGCGGCGATGAGAACGATCCCGACGAGAAGTTGATCGTCGATCATGGCTCTGGCTCCGGTTGGCAACGGGGACAGAAGTGACTGCTCCGTTGGCCGATCTCCGTGCGGACGATCGTGGTTCCGCACACAGGACACGCTTCTCCAGCTCGCTGATACACACGGAAGTGATTCTGGAAATCCCCACCGCGATACACCCAATCGATGCTTGCTCCGTTGTGGCGGATGCCCTGCCGCAATGCGGCTCGAATACCGCGCCAAAGCGCGCCGACCTCATCCGAGGTCAGGCTACGGCTGCGGCGCAGCGGATGAAGGCGGGCCCGGTGAAGTGCCTCATCGGCGTAGATGTTCCCCAGACCGGCGACGAATGTCTGATCGAGCAGAAGCGGCTTGAGTCGCCGGTCGTGTTGAGCCAGGTGCGCAGCAAGCACAGCAGGCGTGAAGCCTCGAGATAGGGGCTCCGGTCCCAGAGGACCTAAAAGCCGATCCGGGTCAGCGAGCAGATACATCTTGCCGAATTTGCGGGCATCGCTGAATCGAAGATCCCAATCGCCGTCAAGGTGCAGAATCGTGTGCTCAAACCTGCCGCGGGCCGTCCGACGCTCCGTGACCTTCAAGTCGCCACTCATCTTGAGATGGACCAGGAGTGTGCCTTCGTCGAGAGGCATGACGAAGTACTTTCCCCGGCGACTGACGTCGTGGATAGTCTGGCCGCGCATGCGGCGGCGGAAGACGGGAACCGAAGGCTCGGCGATATGCCGCGGCCAGCGCAAGCTCAGACCCTCGATGCGCTTTCCCGGCAGGGGAGGCCGGCCGCCGTAGCCTTCCTTTAGCGCCTGTGCAATCGTTTCGACTTCGGGCAGTTCGGGCATTGTCGCGGATTATACCCTTGGGGCTTGCAGGGGCGAATCGGCCGGCTGGCGGACCCCAAAGCGATTGATGCAGCCGGGACAATGTTGTCGACCCCCTGAGGCCACCCAGAAAATCCCTGTTTCTCTGGCGCCGCTGGACGAAGTGCTGAATGGCGACCTATCCGCCGGGTCAACCTGCGTCATCCCACAGAACTGCCACTCCGCGTGAGCTGGACGACCTCGGCCCGGAAGGTGGGAAGGCTGGCGGGATATTTTTCCTGGAGGTAACCGACGAGTCTCTCGCGGATCAGACATCGTAAGTCCCACAGCTTTCCCGAGTCTGCCGCGCTCATCAGGGCGCGAAGCTCAACCGTTCTCTCCGTGGCGTTCGTCACCTGTAGGCTCCAGACTCGACCGTCCCACAGATCGGAGGCTTTGAGCTCATCGTGCAATTGGCGTCGGATATCTTCGACCGGCACGCTGTAGTCGGCGTAGAGGAGCACAGTTCCCATGATTTCGGCCTTCTGGCGAGTCCAATTCTCGAAAGGCTTCTCGATGAAGTAGGTCAGAGGGAGGACCAGCCTTCGAAGATCCCAGATCTGAACAATGACATAAGTCGCGGTGATCTCTTCGATCTTGCCCCATTCACCCTCAACCACCACGACATCATCAATCCTCATCGGTTGAGACAGGGCGATCTGGATCCCGGCGATGACGTTCGATAGCGCGGGCCGGGCAGCCATGCCCACAACAAGCCCGGCCAGCCCGGCCGACGCCAGAATGCTGGCGCCGATACTCCTCACATCTGGAAACGTCATGAGCATGACCGAAAGCGTCACGACCGCGATCACGATGACTGCGATCCGGCGCAAGACCTGAACCTGCGTCAGGATCTGGCGAGCCTGCAGGTTGTCCTCAGCCTTAATCTCATATCGAGCTTCAAGCACATCCTCGACGACAAATGTCAACTCAGCCGCGGTCCATCCAACTGCGGCGATCAAGACCAGGCCGATGATTTGCCGCAAGGTCGCAATCGTCGTCGCGGAGAATTGCAGTACGGGAAGCACAAAGAGACAGGCGAGCGTCGGGATGATCAGCCGGCCGGGTCTCCGGGCGTGGCGGATCGAGGCATTGTCGACATCCGTCCTCGTTTTGCTGCCAAGCGAGGAGGCGATCCCAAAGGCAACTCGATGAACGATCAGGCCTGCGACGCCAGCTCCGAGCAAGATGCCCAGTGAGATCAGCAGGTCTTCCCACCCGGCGACAAATCCCGGCATAGTCAATGCCTCCTTTCATCTCTTTGCTTGTTCGCCGCATCCATCTTCACTGCCCGGCGCGGTCAGAGATGGTGCATGACAACTGAGCGCGGCGCCTGGACTTTCGGCGGCAGGCCTCAGCCGGAAATACGTCGCCAGTCGAGCCCGGACGTACACCAGTGAGGCCGGTGAACGTTCAGCCCACGCGTGACCCGGAGCAGCACATGACCTGAAGTCGCTGAACATTGACTGCTCGGAAGCTATCGTGACGTGCCAATGAAACTTCGCTCCGCGTGGGTGAGGTGAAGACACCCTCCAGGCAGGATACAACAGTGGTGAGCGTGAGACAAGGAGAACCCTGGGGACTGCTGTGCTGTCGGCGATCTCCGGATGGGGGAGGGCTGGAGCGCGTGTGTCGATCCTGCAGGGCGAGGGATCACGGGGCGGTGATCAGATCCTCGATCTGGGCCAGTTTGGCTGGCCCGATGCCCGGAACCTCGAGCAGATCTTGCGGTCGCTGGAATGGCCCGTTGCCTTCGCGGTATTCGATAATCGCCTGAGCCAGACTCGGTCCAATGCCTGGCAGTCGCTCCAGCTCCGGAGCGGTGGCGGTGTTCAGATTGAGGAGAGTGTCTCCAGCGGCTAGGCTAGACGACCCCTGACGCTGAACGGGCGGAGGCGTTTCTCCGACGGATGGCACGTACACCTGCTGGCTGTCGGATAGACCGGCAGCCAGATTGATCGCGGCCAGATCCGCCTCGGCCGCCGGGCCCCCGGCAGCGGCGAGGGCGTCCTGCACGATCGACCCTCGTGGCAGCTGGTAGACGCCAGGCACCTGAACCGCACCAACGACGTGAACACTGACCGGGCGGAGAGTGGGCGGCGGCAGCAGACGAACGGGCTCGCCCCGGGGCTTGGATACCATGAGGTACAGCAGGCCGGACGCGAGCAGGCCGGTCAGAAGCCCTGCGAGATAGATGCTGCCACGTCGGAACATGGGTGCAACCCCCTGGTCGAATCGGATGCTGTCTGGTGAGCACCCGGGAGCGAGGAGACCTCAGGAACATTATAGAGGAGACGAGGTCGCGATTCAAAGCAGTTATAATCGCCAACATGTCATCCTTCTATTCCGGGCAAGGCGACGACGGATATACCGGCCTGCTGGGTGAGGGCCGGGTGCCGAAGCATGACCTGAGGCCGGAGGCCTATGGAACTGTGGACGAGGCTTCGGCCGCGCTGGGTCTGGCGCGCGCCCTGGCGAAGACCGACGAAGGCCGCCGTCTGACAATGGAGATCCAACGCGACCTGTATCGCGTGATGTCGGAGCTGGCCTCGACGGATGATAACGCGGCGCGCTTCGAATCGGTGGATCGGGTTCGTCTCGAGTGGATCGAGGCGAACATCGACCGGATCGGGCCCAATGTCAACATGCCGAAGGACTTCGTGCTGGGAGGGGACTCACTCGCCGGCGCAGCTTTTGACCTGGCGCGAACAGTCGTCCGGCGCGCCGAGCGTCTGGTATCTCGCCTGATGCATGAGGGCGGTCTCTCCAACGGGATGGTCTTGGCCTACCTCAATCGCCTGTCGTCCCTGTGTTTTATTCTGGCTCTGTTCGAGACGCAGGCTGCCGGCGTTGACTCGCCGAGCCTGGCCAAAGGCAGGCCGGATTGACCGGCACCATTCTGAACGTTGTCACGATTGTTGTGGGCGCCCAGCTTGGGATGGCTATCGGCTCGCGCCTTCCAGAGAGAGTCCGCCAGACCGTCATGGCCGGACTGGGGCTGTTCACTTTCGCCATCGGCATCCAGATGTTCCTCCAGACGAAAAACCCACTGATCGCACTCGGCGGGTTGCTGATCGGGGGACTGCTCGGGGAATGGTGGCGTATCGAGGACCGTCTGCGGGCGTTGGGATCATGGCTGGAGACGAAGTTCGCGGCCGGCGATCAGGAGAGCGAAGGCAATCGCTTTGTGCGCGGTTTCCTGGCCGCAAGTCTGCTTTTCTGTGTCGGGCCCATGACCATCATCGGTTCGATTCAGGATGGATTGCTCGGCGATTACCAACTTCTGGCGATCAAATCCGTGATGGACGGTTTTGCCGCGCTGGCGTTCGCCTCGACCTTGGGGATCGGCGTGATGTTCTCGATCCTGACTGTCATCGTGTACCAGGGCGGGCTTACTCTGCTGGCGGCGCAGGCGCGCAGCATCCTGACCGATCCGATGACGGCCGAGCTGACCGCCGTCGGCGGGATCCTGCTCATGGGGTTGTCGATCGGAAGCCTGCTCGAGCTCAAGCCGATCAGGACCGGCAATCTGCTGCCAGCCCTGGCCGTATCCCCGGCCATCGTCTGGTTTATGCAGTGGATTGGTCGGATCTGACGATCATCTGTGAGACGAGGGGCTTCCGCTTCCACTGGAGCCCCGGTCACATAGCTCGGTCCGGGTGACCCAAAGCGAGGGTGAAGATGTAAGTGCGGCGGGTGAGGTTGACCCGCCGCACTTTTTGTCCTGGACCAGAGTGATGCGATCTCGATGGACGATCAGGGCGCGATCGGAGTCCCGCCGATGGCGTCGTCGATTGCCTGTACGATCTGATCGTAGCTGGGGATAAAGCCCGGCGCGATTTGCACGCTATTGACAAAGACAGCTGGCGTGCCGCTGACTCCCATCTGTTTCCCCTCGGAATAGTCATTCTGGATCTCGGCCTGATACTCGTTCTTATCGAAGCACGCATTGAAATCGGCCATGTTCAATCCAAGTTGCTCGGCGAATGCCACCAAGCGTCTGTCGGAGAAAGCGCCGACATTCTCACCGGTCTGATTGGCAAACAGCATGTCATGGTAGTCCCAGAAGCGTCCTTGAGCGTTGGCGCACATTACGGCGTTGGCGGCCTGGAGGGATTCGGGCCCAATAAAAGCCCAATTGCGGAACACGTAGTACACCCGGCCGCTGGCAATGTCGTTGGCAATCAGCAAGGGTTCGTAGTTCTCCGTGAATGCTCGACACGAGGGACACTGGAAGTCTTCGAACACGTCGATACGCACTGGCGCGTCCGGGTTCCCCATGGTCATGCCCTGTGCATCCGGGCGAGCGCGTGGGGTCACAGAGGCGACTTCTCCGACGGGGAGGTAGTTCGGCAGGATCAGCAATGCGACCACCGCCAGTGCGGCTATACTGACGACGATGATGATCGTCAGGCGGCGGCGCTGTTGTTGCTGTCGATGCTTCTCTCGGTAAGCGGACCTCTTCGCCATGCAGCCTCCATGCTACAAGAGTCCAAGTATCGTGCCATAAAAGACCGCCTTTGTCTATCCTCGCTTTTTGTGGGGTGTCCCGGGTTTTTGTTTCCACCCCGCTGTGTAGAGTTGGTGGTTTTGGCTTTTTTGCCCCCCCCCCCCCCCCAACAAACCCAAATCCACTAATCTTCCCCAAGGGAGTGCAACTCCGGATGCAGACGCCCCGACCGTGGCGCAGACCTTCATCCAGTGTATGTTGATGCCGACTATCAGTCTGGCGCTGACTCGACGTGCGCCTCGAGCCAGGACACGATCTGGGCGATGACCTCGTGCTGCTCTGGTTCGTTGTGAATCTCATGGAAGAGCCCGGGCCAAAGCCTGAGAGTCTTGTCAAGACTTCCCACGCCTTCGAAGAAAGTGCAGGTCGCCGCCGGATCGGTGAGGTTATCCTCTTCGCCATGCATCATCAGCAACGGGAGCCTGAAGTCCCCCGGGTGAGCGAGGAGATCGTCTGCCAGGGTCAGCATGACGGCGCCCAATTGCGCCGTGATTCGATCGTGAACCAGGGGGTCGTCGACGTAAGCGGCCACAACCGACTTGTCCCGGGATAGCGCCTGGACGTCTAGCCCGTTCGAAAGGGTCAGCCCGGGGGCGAACCTGGGGATGACCCTGGCCATGATGATCTTGTAGCGCGGGGGTTCGAATCTGAGCCGAAGCCACGCGGCGGAAGCGACCAGCCCGGACAGCCCTTCGGGACGGAGGCGTCCGAATTGGAGCGCGAGCGTAGCGCCGAGACTGTGTCCGTAGAGGAAAGCCGGCTTGATGCGGCTGTTCTGACGCATCATCAAGGACACATCGTCCAGCAGTCGCTCCAGGCTGGGCGTATGCCCGCGCGGTCCGTCAGATTGGCCATGGCCGCGCAAGTCGATCCCCCAGCAAGCGATGCCTGCACCGTTGAGGGCGTCGGCGACGTGAGCGTAGCGACCAGTGTGTTCCCCAAGGCCGTGAATGAGGAAAACGATCGCTCGCGGAGTGCCCTCCGGCTCCCAGCGCGCGAAATGCAAGCCAATACCATCCTGGGCTGTCAGTTTTGAGGAGAGATACGTCACGCTGCAACCTTTCCTTTCTCGCTCCTGCCTGCATCCCGGCAAGTGCGACGGTCGAATTGTAGCATTGGGAGTGTACAATCTAATGTGACACGCGTCAGCACCCAGTCGTGAGTCGAATCGTGAGGGGGACCAAGGTGGCCGCTTCACTCAGGGCGCCCCTCGGACCATGAAACAGCGCACGGCCGGCAATCGAGATCGCCCGTCGTGCATGCATCAAAGGAGATGTCTACATGCAACTGCTACTCGAAGTCCTAAGTCTTCCGGTCCTTTTCTTGGTCCTTCTCCTGGTGGCCTTCCTGGGATCAGCGATCAAGATCGTCCAGGAGTATGAGCGTGGCGTGATCTTCAGGCTCGGACGGTTGGCCGGCCCCCGAGGTCCAGGTCTGTTCATCATCATTCCGATCATCGACCGCATGGTCAAAGTCGACCTTCGGGTGATCACCCTGGACGTCCCTTCGCAAGAAGCGATCACCAAGGACAACGTCACGGTCAAGGTCAACGCCGTGGTGTTCTTCCGCGTGATCGATCCCAGCGCATCGGTTGTACAGGTTGAAGACTACAAACGAGCAACCTGGAACATCGCCCAAACGACGCTGCGCAACGTCCTCGGTCAATTCGACCTGGATGATCTGCTCTCAAACCGAGAGAAGATCAACGCACGACTTCAGCAGATCATCGACGAAACGACAGAGCCTTGGGGCGTCAAAGTCGGCATTGTCGAGGTCAAAGATGTCGAATTGCCGCAGACAATGCAGCGGGCGATGGCCAAACAGGCTGAAGCCGAGCGTGAGAAGCGGGCCAAGATCGTCCACGCCGAAGGCGAGCTGGCCGCGGCGGTGAAGCTGACGGAGGCAGCCGATCTGATGTCGCAGCACCCCATCTCCGTTCAACTTCGCTATCTGCAGACGCTGAACGAGATCTCGGTTGAGAAGAATAGCACGATCATCTTCCCCGTCCCGGTGGATATTCTGGAGGGTCTATATCGGCTATCAGCCGAAAAACGTGCGGAGTGACGGAAAGATTCCAGGAAGCTCGACACAACCTCAAGCGGCTTCGGCCGTCTCCTCCTCCGACAGGCGATCTCCCGATGGGTGGCGTGCCACCCGACTTGCGCTATACTCGCAGGCCGTTGCGGTTATGTGGTGAGTTCAATTCGCCAAGGAGCACCGAGAATGCCTGAGCAACCAACGGAGTACCGGTTCCTGGTCGAGACGACGCGATTTCTCGTGCCCGGTCTCCTTGATACACTGAGCGATCAAGGTCCGGCTGTCGAGGCGGCGATGCACAAGATATCCGCCAGAATCCGGCCTGCGCTCGATAGCCTCGACGGCGGAGGCTGGACGATCCACTCGCACGACGTCAGTTTCCAGGGTGGTCTCATCATCGTGACGTTTTTGCTCTCCAGGTAGACCCAGATCGCATCACTGTCTCCCGAGGGAACGACGGAGTCGGCGAGGGGATAGATTCAACCTCAAGCTCAAGATAGGATCGCCTCCCAAGGGGGCAGCGCTATTCGAGACGCCTCACGCGTCAGAAGTTGCGCCGCAGCGGGAGACTGCGGACACGACCGTCAGTCAGGAGCGCGAACAGGCGACTACGGTAGAAACCGCAGCAGGCCCGAAGGGTCGGAGTTGCAGGTCAGGCCCGGCTGTGGTCTGGAAGGGAGGGTGCGATGGTGTCCGGAGAGCCCGAGAAGGAAAGCCAAACGGCGATGCGGCCGGAACGAGAGGCCCAACCAGGGAGCCGGGCCTCTGTGCTTGTTGTCGATGACGAGCCCGACTTCTGTCAGGTTGTCAAAGAGATCTTGAGCATCGATGGAATGCTTGTCTCGGAAGCCCACAGTGTCATCCAGGCACTGGCGGCTCTTGCCCACAAAGCGCCGGATCTGATCCTGACGGATGTGATGATGCCCGATATCGACGGCCTGGACCTGGTCCGTAGCCTGCGATCCGAGCCGTCTTGGTCACGGATTCCGGCGGTGGTCGTCAGCGCTCGAGTGCTGGAAGAGGACCGGGCGGCAGCATTACAGGCCGGGGCGAACGCCTTCTTGCCCAAGCCGTTCACTGCCCGCGAACTCCGAGAAACGATTCGACCTCTACTGGCCACTGCGTAGCTGCTCCGCTGCCACTTGCCGGAGCTCTCGCGCCAATCGCAGATTGATCGGGTGATCTAGCGGATCTTGATGACCCTGCCGGCCGTCATTCTCACCAGGTCGGCCGGATTGAGTCTGAAGACTGCGTTCGGGGTTCCAGCGGCTGCCCAAATCTCGTCATACGCCAGAAGGTCCTCGTCGATGTAGGTTGAAAGCTGTGTGATGTGCCCGACCGGAGGAACGCCGCCGATGGCAAAACCCGTCTGTCGACGCACGTCCTTGGCAGTTGAGATGCTCACCGACTCGCCGACCTCGTCTGAAAGCCTGGCCTCGTCCACACGGTTGGCTCCGCTGGCGATGACCAGAATCGCCTCCCCGCCGGCCCCTCGACTGAAGACAAGCGATTTCGCGATTTGACCGACCTCGCATCCGACGGCCTGCGCCGCATCTTTGGCGCTGCGCGTACTCTGAGGTAGCTCGATCACGTTCAACTCGAAACCCAGCTCTGCCAGCGCATCCTGGACGCGCCGAGCACTCACGGAAAGTTCGGCCCCTTCGCCAGTCACTCAACCCCTCCCCAACGGCAGTAATTGCGTTTTGGTCATTCGGCCGAGCAAGCCGTCCTCATCGCGCCCGGGCGCGTGCTCTGCATGATGCACCATATGCCAATCGACGGATCAAGACTGCAGATCTCGTGTCAGATGACGTGAAGGTTTGGTCGGTCGATCGAGTCTGACCTGATAAACCGGGAACCGCTGACCGGTCTCCGAGAAACCGAGCCGTTGGTACAACCTCAGGCCTTGCATGTTGTCGGCCTGAGTGTTGAGGGTGACCCGCATGAAGCCCTGGAGGGCAAACTGCCTCAGGACCTCGATCACGAGGTTCGAACCTATCCCCCGATTCTGCCAGTCTGGATCCACAGCCAGGCGAGCCAGGTGTGCGCCATAGGCCGAAGCGGTTGAAATCTGATAGGCGACAAGATTTCCGTCACGTTCGACGACGCTTGCCATAGACGCCTGCTGCAAAGCCAGGGCAAGTACCTTCTGTGAGTGCTGCCAGATCGGGCCGAATGCGCGGCTGTCAAGTCCGGCCAACTCCTGCAAGTCTCGATGTTCCAGTGTTCGCAATCCATCGATCGGGCGCGGTGAATCCGGTGGGCGTGAGCCATTCCACTCCATGAACATGACCTCGGTGGTTTGGCGAAACCCCGAGCGCTTAAGCAACGTGTGGAGCCAGCCGCCGATATCGAGCGCGGCAAGATCCTCGATCCCAATCTGGGCCGCAAGAATCGAAGCCCGTGTCCACATGCGGTCCCACACGACTTTCGGGGAATGGCCCCGAGCTACGGCGAATATGCGCAGCCAGGCGACCCCGGGCGGGTCGGGAGGGAAGCCCATCACGCCGATCAGACGCGAACCATCGTAGGCCGTGAGGAGTGGTTGCTGGCCGATCACACCGAGCGTGTCGGCCCAGTCAAGGTGTTGGTGTTTCCAGCGCGCGGTGGAGATCAGCTCAGTGATCGCGGCCCGATCGGCTTCGACGGCTGGGCGCACCGTCGCCGGCGGGCGATTCCGTCTTGATGGTATCGAAAGTCGCAAGTCAGCCCCGCAGAAGTCGAAACGGGACTTTGAGCAGCCTGAGTATCCAACGCTCGCGCAGTCCGGGGTTTGGCTTGTCCTCGAGGGCGGATTGCAGGCTAAGGGCGGCCATCAGGGGTTGACCGCGTCGCAGCTGAAGCTGCGAGAGCGCCTTCATGGTGAAATTGTGATTCTCGCGATCGCCCAGTTCGGCGAAGCGTTCAGCGGCCAGGCGGTAGCTCGCCTCGGCCGCGGCGTGATCCCCACAGGCCTCCTGGGCGGAGGCCAGATTCCCAAATGCCTTGGCGGCGCTCGATCGATCTCCAAGTTCGTCGAATGCCTGGGGACTGCCTTCTACCTCCTCCAGAGCCTCGAGTGGTCGTCCCGCTCGAACCAACGTTACACTCAAGCTGTTGCGAACCTCAAGCGACTTGTGCTTGTCCCCGGCTGCTTCGTAGGCCTGTCTCGCCTGAGTGAAGTGGACGATCGCAGCCTCGAGATCGCCTGCTTCGTAGTGCCTCAGGCCTAGAGCTTCTTGTTCCGTGCCAATCGATGGCGATGTGTTCACAGCGTGATATCGAGCAGTCCCTGGCCGAGGGCACGAAGCCTGTCGATCGAGACCGCGCTCAGATTACGGGCGAGGTCGAGATAGGGTCGGTTCGTGGGCTCGCCCAGGAACTCGCGCAATTCGATGGGGAGTTCCAGGAATGCTTCGAAGGCCCGTCGGCGCGACCGCCATTCCCCCACAGGACCCTCGAGATCGACGTAGTCCTCGACCACCCGTCCAAGGGACGCGGCCAGGGCTTCGAGTTCGGGAAGCGGGATCGGCCTTTCCCCCTGCTCGTAGGAAGAGATCCTCCGCGAAGACAGGCCCGACATCTCGGCCAACTCGCGCATGCTCAAGCCCGCCTCGGTCCGATGCGTTCTGAGCAATGCGCCGATCATCCGCTGTCTCAGCGCGACGACGATCGTGGGATTCAGGTCTTCTTTCTCCTCGACCAGAGCTTCATCGTCGCCAAGAAAGTGGCCGAGCGGGATGTCCAGGTGGTACGCGAAAAGCTCGAGTTGGGGCAAGGAGATGGCTCGAGAACCGCGCTCCATTGAAGACAAGCTTCCACTGGTTTCCCCAATCAACGCCGACATGTCGGACAGGCTTTTTCCCGCCGCCACCCGCGCCTTTTTCATGATCGCCCCGAGGATCTTGCTACGCAGAGAAAGCATCTGTTTGTCGGCCATGGACAATCTCCGTATGGACGCGTGCGGATTATAGCAGAACTAAGATTCGCGAAGGGTGCATGGTAGATCGCAGGTGTCCGACATACGGCCGGTCGGCTGTCTGAGTCGACTGATCCCAGCCGCCGATCCCGGCCGCCTGACTTCGCCTCCTTCGCGGTCAAGACAACGACAGGCGCCTTCGAAAGGGCGCCTGACTGTTCTGCTACGGATGATCACCGGACGCCTCAGGCGGCAGGCTGTTCTTCGGGCGGCATCAAGTAGCCAAGTCCCTGGCGGGTGACGATATGCACGGGACTCTTTGGATCGACCTCGATCTTCTGGCGCAAGCGACTCAGACAGACCCAGAGGATCTCCTTGTCATCCCGATATTCCGGCCCCCAGACGTTCGACAACAACTCCTCGGGTGTGAGAACCTTGCCGATGGCGGCAGCCATCGTTTGGAGCAAGCGATACTCGGTCGCCGTCAGAGATACCGGGCTCCCGTCCGTCGTCACCATTGCCCGCGGTAGGTCGATCTCCAACTCGTAGTGCGTGAACACGGGTTGATGGAAGTCGCCCGAGGACTGTCGCTCGGCCCGGCGGAGGACCGCACGAACTCTCGCCAGCAGTTCCTGGGCGGAGAAGGGTTTGACGATGTAGTCATCGGCGCCGGCATCCAAACCGCGAACCCGATCTCTCTCTTCGCCCTTGGCGGTCAAGATGATGATCGGTAGGGTAGAGAACTCTCGGATCCGTTCGCAAGCCGTGAAACCATCCATGATCGGCATCATGACGTCGAGGAGCACCAGGTCCGGTTGACGCGCGGCCACTGACTCCACCGCCTGTTGACCATTGCTGGCCGTCTCGACGGTGTACCCCTCCGTCGTCAGATTAACTTCGACCAGTCGAACATAGCGCGGTTCGTCGTCAACGACCAGGATGGTCTTGGTCTGGCTCATGTTCCTCCTCCAGCTCGGGCTGCTCAAGCGGAGACGCTATGGGCAGGGTGAAGAAGAATCTCGTGCCCTGGCCGGGGGCGCTCTCGACCCATATCTCGCCTCCGTGGGCCTCGACGATCTTTCTGCAAATGTAGAGCCCCAGTCCTGTGCCCCGGACAGCCCGATTGTTGTTGGGGACGCGGTAGAAGCGCTCGAACAGGTGGGAGATATGCTCTTGAGGAATCCCTTCGCCCTCATCGGCGACCTCGAGCGAGATCTTCTTGTCCTGTCTGGTAGCCCGAATCGTCACCGGCGCTCCCGGCGCGTACTTGCGTGCGTTGGAAAGCAGGTTGTCGATGACCTGGGCGATGCGGGTCGAATCGACCAGCAGAAGCGGGAGATCGTCATCGACGGCCACCGTTAGTTCGATGTCAGGAAACATCGATCGGGTGCGCGAGGCGGCATCGCGAACGAGGGTGGCGATGCGCGTCGGTTCTTGGGTCATGCTCAGCCGGCCGGTCTCAAGGCGTGAGGAATCGAGCAGGTTGTCGATCAATTCACTCAGGCGATCAGCTTCGTCGTCAATGATCCGCAGGAATTCACTCCGCGTCTCGGCATCCCATTTCGTCTCCTCGCGCAAGAGCGTGGTGACATAGCCCTTGATGAACCCCAAAGGCGTGCGGAGCTCGTGTGAAATGGTGGAGACGAACTCATCCTGCATCCGGGCCAACTCGCGTTGGGCCTCGAGAGTGGCGATCCGGCTTGCCATGCGCCGGTTCTCGAGCAGCTGACCGACATGCCAGGCGACGAATTCCGCGAGCCGGATGTGCTCGGAGGGGAAGGCCGGGCCGCCAAATCGTCCGAAAACCAGCCCACCGACACAGCGGCCCCCGACCATCAGCGGCAGACCGAGATAGTCGCGGCGGCGCTCGCGTCCCTCGACCGCCGGCCCGACATCTTCCTGGCGCAGGATGGTCTGCCCGGTGCGGAAGGCCTCGATCGCCGCCGGTTCCCCCCAGGTCAGGTCGGCTTCGCGCGTCCTGCCCCGGCCGAGTGCCCGGGCATATGTCGGCTCCAGATCGGAGGTTTCTTCGTTTTGCAGGTAGAGCGCTACGACGTCGAAAATGAAAATCGTGTGCGCCAGCCGGAACACCGCATCCAACCCCGATTCGGTGTCGAAGGTCTCGGCCACGATTCGAGCGATGGCATAGACGGCGTTGAGTTCGGTGCCGTGGGTGAGGGGGCCAGGGGGTACAAGCGGTCCGGTCATGAGTCGGCGTTCATGATCGGCATCGGGAAGCTGAAGGCGCTGCCCACGCCCTCTTCGGTCTCGACTTTCATCTCGGCGCCGTGGGCCGTCAGGATCGACTTGACCAGTGCCAGTCCCAGCCCCGTCCCGCCATAGCGGCGGGTCGGCGATCCATCAAGTTGATGGAAAGGCTCGAAGACTTCGCTCAAGCGCTCGCTGGGAATTCCGATGCCGGTATCCCTGACGCAGATCTGGATCATCTTGTCCTGTTGGTCGGCCTCCACCCGGACTTTGCCGCCCGACGGGGTGAACTTGATCCCGTTGTCCACAAGTTGGAAGACAACCCAGCCGAGCTTCTCAGGATCGGCCCGGACAGACGGGAGCCCCTCGGTCACGGCGTACTCCAGAGACACCCCCGCCTTGTCCGCCTTCTCGCGGGAACGGTCGATCACATCCCTGGCCAGTTCGTCGGGGGCCACGGCTTGCAGTTTGAGGGACAGGCCTTCGCGCGAAGCCGTTGAGAACTCGATCAAGTCTTCAATCAAACGCTCAAGGCGCTTGGTGCCCTGCTGAACCACCCCCATCGCCTTTTGCTGCTCAGGACTGAGCGCGCCGAGTTCACCGTCATGGATCAGCTCGACATAGCCCTTGATATGGGCTAAAGGTGTGCGCAGTTCGTGTGACACATTCGAAATCAAATTCGCCTTGATCTGGTTGATCTCGGTCAACCTCTCGAGCGCGCGCCGCAACTCGGCGGTACGCTCGGCGACACGCCGCTCCAGTGTTCGGTTGGCTTCCTGGAGTGCGGTATGTAGCTCGATGATCTGGCGGGTGATGGCCCGATCCAGGGTCTCTCGGTCCAAGAGACCCATTTCGATCAGGGTCTGGCCGAGAAGCCGACGTTGGCCTTGTGCGGTCTGGGTCTTCTGCCGTTCCAGGGCCTCGTGCAGTTGGTCAGGGGTGAGGAGTCCCTGTTCCAGCAGATAATCTCCAATGCGGGGGACGAGGGCCTCGGGGGTCGATCCGATAGGCGATGTCTGGGGCACACCTTCGATGTACGCGCGTTCCGCCAGCAACGCCAGAAGCGCCAGATCTACTCCACAGCTGGGGCAAGATCTGGCGTCAGGTGGTAGGGTGTGGCCACATTGTGGACACGCGAGCGGTCCCGGATCTCCCCTAGGACCCAGCATAGAGTCGCCCTTTCCTGCGTGGGATCTCTGAACGAGGCTATCATAGCCTCTCTGCCGGGCAGGGGCAAGCGTGCGCGTTTTCCTATTGCCCATTCGCTGGTCCTACCGGCCGAGCGACCAGGCAGGCTTGCTCCAAGGCAGGAGGGCATTCCGCCCGTTTCGGCGCCGCCGCGAGCCCGCCCGATCACTGCAAGGCGCCTGTAAGGTGAATTCAGGGGGTTATGGCCCATAATGTTGGCGGACGATGGGAGTAGGAAATGGCCATTGAGGTTCTATTGATCGACGACGACCCAGTTCTCTCCGTCATGCTGCGCATGCTCCTGCGAGGCCAGGACTTCCAGATCCAGGCGCTGCTGACGGGCGAGGAGGGTGTCCGGTCGTGCCAATCCTCTCCCCCTGACGTGGTCATCCTCGACCTTCTAATGCCGGGCATGGATGGGTGGGAAGTCTGCAAGAAGATTCGCGATTTTTCAGATGTCCCGATCCTGATCCTCTCGGCCCTGGGCTCTCCAGGGAGCGTTGCCCGCGCTCTGGACGCCGGGGCGGATGACTACCTGATCAAACCGGTTCACGCCAGCTTGCTATCTTCCCGACTGCGAACGCTTGTGAGGCGTCGAGCACTCAAGCCTGCGGAGCAAGTGGCGTAACCCCCAAATCTTGTTGAGAACGCTGGCTGGCAACCGCGTTTTCCACTCTCCAATCCACGCAGCTTCGGTTGCGTGGTTTGGATTCAGGCTGATGTCAGCGCACACTGGCGACAGACAGCCGTGCGGGTTCCCGGCACAACACACACATCTGTTCTTCGGCTAGAGCAACACGGCGGACTCAGAGCAGCGCCAACTGGTGATCCACGACCTGGATGTCGGGACGACGGCTTTCGATCCACGCTGGCACGCCCGAAAGCAGCCGCTGTGCATGACGGGCGTCGTTGCTCACGACCACGACGGCGATGATCGCCGATCGATGGCGGTCATTGTCTCCGATTTCGGCGGCCGAGACGTTGAAGGCGCGGTGAAGCTGGGCCAGGAGCGGCTTGAGGCGGCTGCGCTTCTGCTTCAGCGACGAGCAATCCGGTAAATGGAGCTCTATGGTCAGCGTAGCCACGTGCATACCTCGAGTCTAGTCACTCTACAGATGTCGGGCAAGCCGAAGGAGAGCGCCGGACGAATGAATTCCCCCAGGCCTCGCCCCCTGCTATAATCGCAGCATGTCCAAAGGAATGGGCTGGGTTCTGGTGGTAGGCCTGCTGGCTGTCTTCGGGCTAGCGGCCTTTGCCGTGACCCAATCTGTCAGACGCTCAACCGAGCCGATTGCCGGGATGTCCGCGGCGGTCGGAACGCAGGTTTCTGAGCTGCTGCATCCAACACCTACCGTTCGCCCCGATCCGGTCACGATCGTGCGCGAAGTCCGTGCTCTAGCGCGTCTCGAGACCATTCAGTTCAGCGTCGAGAAGATCCTCACCGGAGAGGTCAACCAAGGGGCGCTCGAATTCCTGTTCGGCGACCGGCTGCTCTTCGTCGCTCATGGAGTGGTGATCGCCGGAGTCGATCTGGGGAAGATCGGGCCCGAGGATGTGTGGATCGATGAGCAGGGCCGGGTGTACCTGCGCCTTCCCGAGGCTGAGATCTTCGTGGCCACACTCGACAACGACAAGTCCTATGTCTACGATCGAGATACCGGCCTCTTCACCCACGGCGACCTCAACCTCGAAGCGACCGTTCGCCGATCGGCCGAAGACGAGATCAGGCAGGCCGCACTCGAGGATGGCATCCTCGATCAGGCCAGGCTCAATGCTGAGAACTACCTGTATCGTCTGCTGCGCACGCTCGAGTTCGACGATGTGATCTTCGTCCCGGCCGAAACGAGTTCCTCCCCGCAGCTCACACCAAGCCCGATCCCCCTACTGGACGACGAAGGATAGCCTCGGCTTGCGGGATGAGGCAACCGTCAACCGCTCATACTCGGCGGGTCCAATCCGGTCGGGCGTAGCGCTCCCGGGCCAGCTGGTCAGCCCGCCGGATCTCATCCAGGCTGAGAGAATCCTCATCGAAATCCAGCCCAAGCCCCTCGGTGAAACCGGCGCGAATCGCGCTGGCTGCCTCTTCCCACGATACACTGCGGCCGAGCATATCTGCGACAGTAGATGCTCTCATGCGTAGTCGGTCGATGCGCGCTTGACGGTCCATTTCGTTCGGGAAGCGCAACACGAGGCAAATGCGGCCGATGTCGCCCGTGAGCGGCAGAGATCCATGTTGGAGCACGCCACCCTGACGGCGGAGTTGGGCGCTGCCGATCAGCTTCTTCTCCCTGACGGTGATCTCATAGGCGCTGGGCACCTCGAAGCACACCGGATCTGCGCGTTGCTCCTCGGGGATGGGCTCGGCGTCTCGCGTCTCGGGCTCGAGCCCGAGACGTTGCAGGGCGATGAGCAGACCCTGGCTCAGGTGCTGGTAGCTGGCCAGGACACCGCCTTCAAGGTGAGGGTTCGAGGCGGGAGCGACGACCGCGTAGGTTAGCTCGTCGGTGTGAAGAATGGCCCGCCCACCCGTTGGCCGCCGAACCAGGGACCACCCCTTCTCGGCCAGGCGTGCCTCATCCGCCTCGGACACGGGCTGAGCGTATCCGATCGATAGACACGCAGGCTCCCATGCGTACAACCGCAGCGTGGGTCGCTCAGCTCCGGCCGCGACTGACTCGAGGATTGCCTCATCCGTCGCCATATTGGCAACGCCTTCGGCCGGGGGCGAGATAATCAAGCGCCAACGGGAATCATCTTGAGACACACACGGGATTATATCCGTGCTGTGTGATACGGCCCCAGGCTGGGCTATGATGCTTCCGCGTTCCATCCGGCGTGGTAGACTCGGCCGGTTCCCTTGCCGTCAGGGGAGGCAAGGCGGCCTCGAACTCTTGGTCCTGGCGGCTTCTGCACTCAGGAAGGTGTTGAACATGGGAGTACCGGCGTGGGTTCAAGACTCGGTCTTCTATCAGATCTTCCCTGATCGATTCGCCAACGGCAATCCTTCCAACGATCCTGTGAATGTTCAGTCGTGGGGCTCAGCTCCGACGAAATGGGGTTTCCAGGGTGGTGACATCCAAGGGATCATTCAGCACCTCGATTACATTCAAGATCTTGGCGTCAATGCTCTGTACTTGAATCCCATCTTCGAAGCGACCTCGAACCACCGCTACAACACAACGGACTATTTCCGTATCGATTCGAAGCTGGGAGACATGAGTGACTTCCAACAGCTCCTCACCGACGCCCACAGGCGGGGGATGCGCGTGATCCTCGACGGTGTCTTCAACCACTGCGGCCGCGGTTTCTTCGCCTTCAACGATCTCCTGGAGAATGAGCAGCACTCGCCCTATCTGGACTGGTTCCACGTACGCAAATTCCCGCTCCAGGCCTACGGCGATGGAACGGCCCGGAACTACCTGGGTTGGTGGAACCTCAAGAGCCTGCCGAAGTTCAATATGGATAATCCGGATGTCAGGAAGTATCTTCTGCGTGTCGCTGCATTCTGGATCGAACAGGGTTGCGATGGTTGGCGCCTCGATGTCCCGAATGAGATCGACGATGATTCCTTCTGGGCAGAGTTTGAATATGTCGTAAAGGATGTCAATCCAGAGGCGTATCTGGTCGGCGAAATCTGGGACGTAAACCCGCGCTGGGTCAGCCCGGGCCATTTCGATGGCCTGATGAATTACCCGTTTCGGGCGGCACTGCTTGACCTTATGAACGGCAGCCCTGAGGCCGCCGCCGGATTCCCCGGCCGCCTGGCCGGGATCTTGAACGCTTACCCCATGGAGAACAACCTGGCCCATCTGGTGCCGATCGGGACGCATGATACCGAGAGGATCCGGACGCTCCTCGGGCGATCAGCAGCGAAAACCCGGCTGGTCACGCTGATTCAGTTTGCCTATCCTGGTGCTCCGTGCGTGTACTATGGGGATGAGATCGGGCTTGAAGGCGGCAAGGACCCTGCCTCGAGAGCAGCGTTCCCTTGGGATGAAAGCAAATGGGATAAGAAGACGCGAGGCCTGGTTCAGAAGTTGGCCGGTCTACGACGTCGGCTGCCACAGCTCAGCCGGGGTGAATGTCGCCTGCTTGGAGATGACGACCAGGCGGGGATAAGCGCATTCGCCCGCGTCATTGACCACAAGCCGGTGATCGTTGTTGCCAACACAACGAGAGCCACACAGATTTTCCGTCTTCGCCCGGCTGACCACAGTTTCGAAGTAGGTCCTGTGCTCGTCGAAGCTGTCAGGGAGCGGGAGGTAGGGTTGCAGGACGGCATCCTCGAGGTGAAACTTCCGCCCTTTGGGGGCGCTCTCCTCCACGCACCGTTGTAGCCAATCTGTCTGAAGATCGCTCGGACTGCCTACCTCTGACGTCGATCTGCGATCAGGGGCCCCAGGCGTGATTCTGAGCCGCCGGATTTGGCATGCCCGCGCTTCCGCGCCGCCCGGCCTGGCCCACGATGTATAATCCGCCTCGACCGCCATCGATCCGGCGTGACCGGGAGATGTTCGGCATTCGAACGGAGTGATATGCACCTGATCCTCACCCACGAGCAGGCCGACTTCGACGCCGTTGCCTCTGCTCTTGGGGTTTTCCTGCGAAATCCGTCGGCCTTGATCGTCCTTCCGCGCAGGGTGAATCGGAACGTGCGCGCCTACCTGACTCTGTATGGCGACGATCTGCCGTTCATCGATTTCGATGATCTACCTCGCCAGGAGATCGATGAGATCACGCTCGTTGACACGCAAACGCTCGCCTCTCTCAAGAGGCTCTCCCCCAGTCTCAAGGTGCATGTGATCGATCACCACCCTCGGATGTCCGGTCTCGATCCTGAATGGATGGTGACCGTCGATGACGTTGGAGCAACGACGACCATCCTGGTTGAAGCCCTGCAGGAGGCCGGCCAGAAACCCGATAGCGTGGCGGCAACGCTCCTGCTGCTCGGTATCTACGAGGACACCGGTTCATTGTCATATGCTGGCACCGGGCCGCGTGATGTGCGCGCCTGCGCATGGCTCCTCGAAAGCGGAGCAAGTCTGACGGTCGCCGCCGACTTCCTGAACCATCCGCTTTCGGCGGATCAACGTCGGTTGTACGATCGACTGCTGGAAGGGTCTGAGGTGCACGAGGTCGAAGGACTCTCGATCATCGTCGCCGGTGCCGCTGCAGAGGGAATGGACGACGAGATTTCGACCCTGGCTCACAAACTGCGGGATCTCTTTGATCCAGAGGGGCTGTTCGTCCTGGTTGATCTGGACGGAAGAGTTCAGTTGGTTGCTCGATCGACGACGGATGCGCTGGATGTCGCCCGGGTGGCCGAGCACTTCGGCGGCGGTGGACATGGGCGCGCCGCCGCGGCACTTATCCGCGGTCGCTCCGGACAAGCCGTCCGAGACGAACTCCTGGCGCTCTTGCCCTCCATCGTCCGGCCGGCAACGACCGTCGAAGAGATCATGTCGCGCGACCCGCAATTGCTCACTCGAGATGTGCCGATCTCGGAGGCGCTCCAGCGTATGCAGCGCTTCGGACATGAGGGATATCCGGTCGTGGATGGGGGCCAAGTAGTGGGACTGCTGACGCGCCGGGCGGTCGATCGGGCGATCGCACACGGGATGAGCGACGAACACGTCGGCACCATCATGGACGCCGGCAGCCTGGTCGTCAGCCCGGACGATTCCATCCAGCATCTTCAGCGGATGATGATCCAATTCGACTGGGGCCAGGTCCCCGTCGTGGACCCGGCGACGGGGCTGATCATCGGGATCGTCACCCGCACGGATCTGATCAAGACTCTCGGATCAGAGCGGACGAGAGCGGACGGCGGAAGGCTGGCGGACAAGCTGGAGCAAGCCCTGTCGCCTTCCCGTCTGCGTCTGCTGCGCCTGGTCGCCACAGCCGCGGAAGAGCACAAAGACGCGCTCTATATCGTCGGGGGGTTCGTCCGGGACCTGATCCTGGGCGCCCCGGGTACAGACTTTGATTTGGTCGTCGAGGGCAACGCCATTGGTCTTGCCCGTCTTCTGGTGGATCGTTACGGCGGCAGGGTGAGCAGTCACAGCCGCTTCAAAACGGCGAAATGGCGGCTGGACCCGAGTGAGCCGCGACTCATCGAGGCGCTCCAGGTCAACGGATCGGTATCGACGGACGTTCCCGCTACGCTGGATTTCGTTTCAGCCCGCACGGAGTTCTACGCGCATCCTACGGCCCTCCCATCCGTGGAGCCGGGCAGTATCAAGCTCGATCTGCACAGACGGGATTTCACGATCAACACGATGGCGTTGCGTCTCGATGGACATCACTACGGTCAGTTGATCGATCATTGGGGCGGGGGACGTGACCTGCATGAGCGCAAGATCCGCGTGCTTCATTCTCTCAGTTTTGTCGATGATCCCACCAGGATGCTGCGCGCCGTCCGTCTGGAGCAGAGGCTCGGGTTTGCGATCGAAGAACGCACGCTGGAACTCATGCATCAAGCCCTACCGCTTCTGGATCGCGTCAGTGGTGAGCGCATCCGTAACGAACTCGACCTCATCTTCAGCGAGCCGAGAAGCACGGCCACCATGGCCCGCCTGCAAGAACTCGGCCTTCTGAAGGCAATTCACGAATCCGTGGCCTGGGACGAGTGGCTGGCGGATCGATTTCACGCGGCGTCGGTTCTTGAGGCGCCGGAGGGCTGGAGGCTGCATGGCCGTCCGGATCGAGACCTCCTACGATATGCGCTCTTGCTCATTCGACTCACCGCCGAGGATGCAGGCGAGGTTCTCAACCGGCTGCATTTCCCCGCCGGCCGGCGCGATGTCGTTCTCGAGGCGAACAGCGTCGCGCGGCGTGCGGGGGATTGGACCGGCCGGGAGGCTCCCAGCCTGATCTCGGGTATGCTGGACAAGATGCACGAGATGGCGATCGTGGCAGCCTGGCTGGCGGCCAAGGACCGCACGGAGGTCCAAAGCCGTCTGGCGACCTACCTCTCTGAGTGGCGTTGGATCTCGCCGGCTGTCGACGGCCTGGTCCTGCGCGAGTTGGGATTGGCGCCCGGACCGGTCTACGGCGACATTCTCGGGAGGCTTCGCGACGCCCGGCTGGATGGTGAAATCCAGAGTGATGGCGACGAGCAGGAGCTCTTGCGCCAATTGATGGAAGAGACCGAATCCGGT
The DNA here is from genome assembly GCA_964528155.1 of uncultured Anaerolineaceae bacterium. Taxonomy (GTDB): domain Bacteria; phylum Chloroflexota; class Anaerolineae; order Anaerolineales; family E44-bin32. The sequence goes on along the minus strand of CAZGRL010000006.1, from coordinate 48,759 downwards.
GGTTGAAACCGTTGATGTCGTCATCCGAAACGGAACCGAGCGTGATCTTCCGGGGATGGAGTGGGAGGGTGAATACCGTCGCTACCGCCGGCTGTACAGGATGGCGATGGACGAAACCAAGGCCGGCAGACGTTTCGTGCTGGTTGCTGAAGTCGCCGGCCGGATCATCGGCCAGATCATTGTCCAGCTCAATCGAGCCGATTCGGCCGGCACTGGCTATCTCTACGCTTTCCGCGTTCGACCCGAATGGCGCAACCGTGGGATTGGGACGCGTCTGATCATCGAGGCCGAATCGGCCCTTGCCAGGCTCGGGTTCAGACGAACGATGATCGCCGTCGCCAGGGACAATCCTCGCGCCCGTCAAATGTATGAGCGGTTGGGGTACTCCCTCTTCGCCGAAGAAGGCGGTGAGTGGTCATTCGTCGATGACCGTGGGAAGATGCAGCATGTGGTCGAGCCATCGTGGTTGCTGGAGAAGGTCCTGTTGGAGTAGGCTCGCCCTGCACAACTCTCCGCCTGCCACCGAAGCTCTCTCCCTTGTGTCCGCTTGATTTTCAAGCCCTCGATCCTTGCCCCTCCGGCGCCTGGCACACTTCTTGAACCCACTTCATGCTCCCGAATTCGCCGCCCGGGGAGACTCAGGCTGAGCCCAGGCCGGGTCGGACACGCGGGCGGGCATAGGGCCTCGCGTTTGCCTGTAGGTGTATGATTGGGGACTGCAGCGGGACGGGGCCCTTCCGGCCCAAATGGCGAAACGGGCGCGGATGACTGAGCCGATGAGACTGGATCATGCACTCAAACGCACCCCGAAATCGGCCGTCGATAGCCTTATGTCAAGAGTCTCGTCAACAGGCAACGCACCGAACGAGAAGCATGGGTGGGTTCCCAGCGGGTTGGCCTTCTCCCTCCGAGGCGCCCGGAGGATATCTGGTCTATCCCCTTGGGTCCGTCCGATCGGGGGCCTCGTCGGCCTGCTCGTGGCGTGCTTCGCGTGCGGCCCCGCGAGTTCCCAGATGCCGTCCCGGCAAGTGATCGAGCCGTGGGTTGGCCAGTCTCAGGGCCAGGTCGACATCAGCGTCTCACCTCCGGTTACTCCTACCCCGGATTCGATCCTCGATCTTCTGCCACCCACGCGCTCCCCGGATCAGCCTTATGCCTCTCCCACGGCGGACCCTGTCCGTGAGCCTCCGGCCACCCGAGAAGCATCCGAGACATACGTCGTTCGCTATGGCGATTCGCTCGGAGGGATCGCCCTGCGCTACGGTGTCGGTGCAAGTCAAATCGTCGCCGCCAACGGCTTGCTCAACCCGAATCTTCTGTCGGTTGGCCAGGTCCTGCTCATCCCGGCACCCATTCCGCGCGAGCCTGGACCGAGCTTCAAGATCCTCCCGGATTCGGAGTTGGTCTACGGCCCGTCGAGCGTGCAGTTCGATCTGAATGGATTCGTGGTTGACGGCGGCGGGGCACTTAGCACCTACGTGGAGGAAGTCGAGGGTCAAGATCGGAGCGGCGCGGAGCTCGTCCAGCTCGTCTCCCAACGGTACTCTGTCGACCCGCGCCTCCTGCTTGCCGTGCTCGAGGTCCAGAGCGGTTGGCTCAGCCAGGCTGAAGCGCCTGTGGCAACGCAGACTTACCCGATGGGCTTCTATAGTCCGGGGTACGAGGGTTTGTTCACCCAGCTCTCGTGGGCAGCCGACCAACTCAACGCCGGTTTCTATCGCTGGCGGGCGGGTTGGGCCGGCCCCTACATCCTATCAGACGGGACGACGATCCTTCCAGGCTCCGGGATCAACGCCGGCACGGCTGCCGTCCAGAATCTGTTCGCCTCGCTGGAGAACGAAGGTGACTGGCGATGGATGGTCGGGGAAGATGGTTTCTTCCAGACGTATGTGGAACTTTTCGGCAACCCATTCGACAGGGCGGTCGAGCCCCTCGTCCCGCCGAACATCGAGCAGCCGACGATGCAGCTCCCGTTCGAGCCTGGCAAGGTCTGGTCGTTCACCGGGGGGCCGCACGGCGCGTGGGGTGAGGGATCGGCCTGGGCCGCCCTTGATTTCGCCCCTCCCGGCAACGCCCTCGGTTGCATGTTGTCCAATGAATGGATCGTCGCCGTCGCCGATGGAAGGATCTTGCGCTCGGACAATGGTGAGGTTATCGAAGATCTTGATAGTGATGGGTTCGAGCAGACTGGGTGGGTCGTCTTGTACATGCACGTCGAGGATAGGGGCCGCGTTCAAGTTGGGGATGAGGTCAAAGCCGGAGACCGGATCGGCCATCCGTCCTGCGAGGGAGGCGTCGCCAACGGAACGCACGTCCACCTGGTGCGAAAGTATAATGGCGAGTGGATTCCGGCGGATGCCGATCTGCCGTTCATTCTGGACGGATGGGTGTCGGCCGGCCTCGAGTATGAATACGACGGAACGCTGAGTAGGGACGGTGTCACGCTAGAGGCGTGTTCTTGCCGCAATGATGAAAACCAGATCTGGCGTTGATCCGGGTAAGGGGACGTGACCGACCATGCGTTCCCGTGTGTTCCTGTTGTTCATCGGAAGCCTTTTCCTGGCCATCCTGGCGTGCGCCAGGTCCGACGTGCCCGCACCGACCGAATTCGCCACCATCACAGCGGATCCACCGGAGATCCTGGCGACCGCAGTTCCTCCAACCGCCAATTCCACCCGCACATCGGAGCCGCCATCGACTGATACTCCGACGCCTCATGCGCCGGAGCCGGTTTCATCGCCCACTATCCCCCCGACTCCAACATCCTCTGGTAATTCTGCAGGGGAGAATATCCTCTACAAGGCCCAGTCGGGCGATACGTTGCGATCGGTTGCTGTCCATTTCGCCGTCCTGCCTTCGGACATCACTTCAGCTGGCGCTGCCCTCCCCGGCGAAACCGACATGCTCCTCCCGGGGCAGATCCTCGTCGTGCCGCGCCGACTGGCACAGACCAGCCCACCGGATGAACTGATCCCGGACAGCGAAGTTGTCTTCTCGCCATCCGCATCTGCATTCGATCCCGTCGCTTTCGCGGCGGACTACCCCGGTTTCCTGAACGAGTACAAGAACGTGGTCGAGGGCCAATGGCGATACGGGCCTGAGGTTTTGGCTCTGGCGGCCCGAGACAATTCGGTCAACCCGCGCCTGTTGATCGCCCTCCTGGAGTACCAATCCGGCTGGCTGACCAACCCGAAGCGCCCGGATGGGGATGCGTTCAACTACCCGATGGGTCAGATCGACCCTCAGATACCCGGGCTCTATCGGCAGTTGACCTGGTTGGCGAATGAACTGGGGAATGGCTACTACGGCTGGCGCGCCGGGACCCTGACGGATTTGCACTTCAAGGACGGCTCAAGTCTGCGCATCGCGCCAGAATTGAACGCGGGCACTGTCGCGCTTCAATGGTACTTCGCCCAGCGCATGACCCGCGGCGCCTGGGAGCAGGCCATCGGGCCGGATGGTTTCCTGGCGACATACGAGTCGCTCTTCGGCGACCCTATGGCCTACCAAAGTCCGCTGTTTGAACCTGGCATCAAACAGCCGGAGATGATCCTTCCGTTCCTGCCCGGCCATATCTGGGCCTTCACCGGCGGGCCGCACGGGGCATGGGAAAGGGAAGCGGCCTGGGCCGCCCTGGACTTTGCCCCATCGACCACGGAGACGGGGTGCAAGACATCCGAAGATTGGGCGGTCGCTGCAGCACCAGGGCTGATCGTTCGGAGTGCCAATGGAGTGGTCGTGCTCGATCTGGACGGGGACGGCAACGAACAAACCGGATGGGACCTGCTCTATCTGCACATCGCTGCAGTCGGTCGGATCGAGGCGGGCAAGCATGTCGAGGCGGGCGATCTTATCGGCCATCCTTCCTGCGAAGGAGGCATCGCCACCGGCACTCACGTGCACCTCGCCCGGAAGTACAACGGTGAGTGGATCCTGGCTGACGGACCGTTGCCGTTCGAGCTAAGCGGTTGGGTCGCTCATGCGGGGACGCGGGCCTACCAGGGTTTGCTCATCAAGGACGGGGAAACCGTCGTGGCATGCCCATGCGGGTCGCGCGAGACGTACATCTCGCGATGAACGCCATGCGTGTCAGGCGCGCTGCGGCGTCCGTGATCGTTGGGGTGCTGTTTGTGGCCTGCGCACCCGCCGGTGACGTGGGAATGCTGGAACCCTCCCCGACGGCCCTCCCAGCCGTTGAGGTCGCTGAGTCGGGGCCGACCCCGCTGCCCACTCGTACGGCCTTCTCTCCTGGCCAGATCTTCGACTATCCGGCCCAGAGTGGGGACACGCTGTCGGCCGTCGCCGCACACTTCCATACGTCCGTCGAGGAGGTCGTTGCGGCTAATCCCGACCTTCCCGAAGACCTGACCACATTGCCGGCCGGATACCCCCTCAGGGTCCCGGCCTATTACGCCCCGCTGACTGGATCACCTTTCCACATCCTCCCGGATAGTGAGGTGGTCAATGGACCGACCGCCGTCGACTTCGACATCCGCCAGGAAATCCTCAGCCATCCCGGATTTCTCTCTGGATTGACAGATTACGCTTTCGGGAGACAACACACCGCCTGGGAGGTCATCGACGTCGCCTCGCGCAACTATTCGATTCACCCCCGAGTCCTCCTGGCGCTCCTTGAGTATCAGACGCACGCTCTCACGCGTCCGTTCGCAAAAGGTGATGATGCCATCTATCCGCTCGGAATCCGTGATCCTCTTCACCGCGGGCTTTACCGCCAATTGATTTGGGCCGCCGAACGGATCAACGAAGGCTACTATGGCTGGCGCGGCGGCACGCTTGACTCGATCTCATTGGCTGATGGGCGAATGACGAGACCCGATGAGTGGCAGAATGCTGGGACGGTCGGCGTTCAGATGTTTTTCGCGTCGCTGTACGGCCAGGCCGACTTCGATCGCATTGTCGGCCCTGACGGCTTCTACCAGACGTACGTATCCCTTTGGGGAGATCCGGCCCAGTTGGAATCTGAAATCATTCCTGGCAATCTGCGCCAGCCGGAGCTGAGTCTTCCCTTCCTGCCCAACAGAATCTGGGATTTCACCGGCGGCCCACACGCAACATGGGGGGAGAGCCTTCCGATGGGCGCCCTGGACTTCGCACCACCTGCCACCGAAGGAGGATGTGCAACATCCAATGAGTGGATCGCTGCGCCGGCCGACGGCGTGGTGACCCGGAGCGATGAGGCGCTCGTCTTGCTCGATCTTGACGGTGACCGCGATGACCGAACGGGGTGGGTCCTGCTCTTCTTCCACGTTGCCGACAGAGATCGAGTCCCGGTGGGCACCGCTCTCAAGCGGGGTGACACGATCGGTCATCCGTCTTGTGAAGGGGGTCAGGCAACGGGGACGCACTTTCATTTTGCCCGACGGTACAACGGCGAGTGGATCCCGGCCGCCGGTGCGCTGCCCTTCATCTTGGACGGCTGGGTGGCGCACTACGGAGAAAGACCGTACGAGGGCACCCTGCGCCGCGGGTCGAAAGTCGTTGAGGCGTGCACCTGCACCACACGCGCGAACAGAATCATCTACGAGCTCAAGTAAGCCGAAGGGATCGACCCACAACCTACTTCTTGCGCCTTGAGCCGGACTTGCTTGTGGCCTTGGATGATCGTCGCGACTTCGATTTGGGCGCGGGGCTCTTCCGCGTCGCTCGCTTCTTCGATGTGCGTTTGGATGACTTCGAGGCTCTCGTTCGACCTGGCGACTTCGCTTGAGCCTTCTTCGCCCCGCGACGACGCGTTGCGGCCTTCGTCGCACGGGCCTTGCGGGTGCCCGCACGCGTGCGCTCTGGCGCGCCCTTGGGCTTCTCCGGCGGCTCTTCCACTTCAACTCTGACATCCAGCTCCACGCGCGAGATAACCGGCGTGACGCCAGTGATCTCGTCATTGGCTTTCAACGCGACCGCAGCTGGTCCGGCACCGGCGCGCGACCTTCGCTTGACGTCAGCGAAACGCATTGAACGATCAGGAGACTTAGCCAGGTGGGCGACGAACCGATCTTCCTCGCTTCCCACTGCACCCCCGGCGAGCTCGATCCCTTCTCCTGATTTCCAGGCGAGTACGCCCTTGCCATGTCGGCGTTGGCGCGGGAACTGCGCCAGCGGGGTCCTCTTGGCCAGGCCGTCGCGCGTGATCAGGAGTAGCTCGGGCCCTCTTCGGGTCACATCCATCGCCACGACCCGGGCGGATGGTTCGTCCAGCCGGATGCCCAGCACTCCGGCCGCACCGAGGCCCATGGGGCGCACATCCTCCTCGCTGAAAATGATCGCCGAACCGTAGTTGCTGACCAGGCAGATCTCGTCATCGCCTTGCGTCAGCCGGACCCATCCGAGCTGATCCGGCTCCGTCACCTTGACGGCTGAGAACGGCCTGGCCGACGGTCCGGGCAACGCAGACAGCGGGCTCTTCTTCAGCATCCCCCCGACCGTCGCCGCCAGCAAGAAGGCCTGGGAGCCGACCTTGCCCTTCGGGACGGTGATCCCGCCCACGACTTCCACTCCCGGTGGAAACGGCGTGGCACCGGCGACGGGGTTGCCCTCATCGGGATCGTCGCATTCAGACAGTGTATGCACCGCCACCGCGACGGCCATGCCGCGTTCGTCGAAAAGATACATGGTGTCACGCGTGTTGGCCCCGAGCACAAGCACCGGTGCTGTTCGTCCGGCCAACCGCGGCAAACGGGCTGACGGGCTACGCGAGATGTGACCTTTCGAGGTGAGGACGATCCAGGTTTCCTTGTCTGCCACCAGATCGCCGGCCCGAAAGACCTTCTGGGCCTTCCGGCCTCGTTTCGCCTCGACGATCTGTGTTCTTCGTCGGTCACCGAACTGTGTCTTGATCTGCAGAAGTTCTTCAGCGATCACACCACGCAGCTTCTTGTCCGAGCCGAGGAGAGCCTCAAGATCCTTGACCCGCTTGCGAGTCTCCTTGAATTCATCGTCGATCTTCTTGCGTTCGAGACTGGCCAGACGTCGCAGCGGCATGTCCAGGATTGCCCTGGCCTGGATCTCACTCAGCTTGTATCGTTTCCTGAGCCGCTGGTGAGCCTGCTCGGCATCTTTCGAGCCCCGGATCATCTCGATGACCTCGTTCAGGTGCTTGAGCGCCAGCCGCAGTCCTTCGAGGATATGAGCGCGCTCCAATGACCGGGCGAGCTCATAGGCACTCCGACGTCGGACGACCTCTACTCGATGCTCGAGATAGACCCTCAGCGCCTGACGTAGATTCAGCAGCCGCGGTTCTCCCTCGACGAGGGCCAGCATGATCATGCTGAATGTGCTCTGCATCGGCGTGCGCTGATAGAGCTGGGTCAAGACTCGATCGGGCTCCGCCGTTTTCGCCAATTCAATGACGATCCGCATCCCTTGCCGGTCTGATTCATCGCGGAGATCTGCCAGACCTTCGAGCTGTCCGGCGCGTGCCAGATCAGCGATCCTCTCGATCAAACTTGACTTGTTGGTCTGAAAGGGCAACTCGGTCACGATAATGCGCGAACGACCGCGCCCCATATCCTCGACATGAGCCCGCGCCTGGACAACGATCTTGCCGCGGCCGGTGCCATAGGCGGAAGCCAGCTCATCGGCGTCGTCGCGACTGCGCAGCACGATCCCCCCGGTGGGGAAGTCGGGACCGTGGATGAACCCCATCAGATCTTCCAGAGTGATCTTGTCGAGGTGGGACCAGTTCTCGAGCATGTAAACCAGTGCATCGCAGACCTCGCCCATATTGTGGGGAGGGATCGAGGTCGCCATTCCGACGGCAATTCCCGTCGCGCCGTTTACCAGCAGATTCGGTGAACCCGCCGGAAGTACGGTAGGTTCGTCGAGGGATCCGTCGAAGTTCTCGGCGAAACCGACTGTTTCCTTGTCAAGATCGCGCAGCATTTCCATAGCCAGAGGGGACATTCTGGCCTCGGTGTAACGCATCGCCGCCGGCGGATCTCCGTCGATGGAGCCGAAGTTGCCCTGACCGTCGACAAGTGGATAGCGCATGGAGAAGTCCTGCGCCATGCGCGCCATCGCATCATATACAGCCATGTCTCCATGCGGGTGGTACTTGCCGAGGACTTCACCGACGATCCGGGCGGACTTCTTGAAGTCAGAGGTCGGTCGAATCCCCATGGAGTGCATCGCGTGCAAAATCCGCCGGTGGACAGGTTTGAGCCCGTCGCGCGCGTCGGGCAGGGCGCGGGCCACGATCACGCTCATGGCGTAATCGAGGTACGACTGCTGCATTTCGGAGTCGATGTTGATGCGACGAACCATGCCAACTTCCATTGGATGTCACCTCGAGGGTTGCCATCTTGCCGCCGGAATGATACGGGGTAGCGCCGCTTCCGTCAAACCGCAGGCCCCGGGTCCGTAGAGTGCGCATCATCGGCTGCACCTTGAGGTAGCACTGCTTCACCCCCTTACTCCAGTCTTGCCGAAATGAGATCGCAGGCAGCGGAGCCGCCTGCGATCTCATTTCGGCAAAAGTGCAATCTGGGCGTATCCGTCTCGTCAGCTCATCCTGAAAATGGACAGATTGTGGGAGGCCACCCCGGCCGGTGTCTTTGGTGAGGCCGGGATCGATCGGCTGCCCGCCAAACCAAGATTCACCTGCGGGCACTATCCCTTGCAGGCGGTCGGCGGGTGTGCTAGAATCGGCAAGGTTGGAGTATGGATCGAGCGGTTCCTTGGAAAAGTGGGCATCCCCCCACTTTTCTGCATATTAGCCGGGTCGTCTGCAACTTGGCCTGTCGTGTGCCAAGAATTCCGATGCCGAGCGATCCCGACGCAGGCACCGCAAGGGTGAGGAACGAGCAAGGATGAAAAGTGAATTCACGTTAGCCTTCAACGAGATTACAGAGCGTTTCGGCCTTTCACAGGACACTGTGATGGAAGCCCTCGAAGCGGCGATGATCTCGGCCTACCGTCGATCGGTAAACGCGTCGACAGCACAGAACGTAGAGGCCAAGATCGACCCTGAGACGGGTGAAGTCAAGGTGTACGCCGAGAAAGAGGTGGTTGACTCGGTCGAGAACCCGCAGACCGAAGTCGCCCTGGACATCGCCCGCAAGGTCGATCCGCTGGTCGAGTCTGGCGGGATGCTCCTGGTGGAGTCGACCCCCAAAGACTTCGGCCGGGTGGCGGCGCAGACTGCCAAGCAGGTGATCCTACAGCGACTGCGTGAGGCTGAGCGCGACGCCCAATACGACGAATTCATCGAGCGCGAGGGTGACATGGTCCATGGCACCGTGCACTCGATCACGCCGCAGGCGGTGACCGTCGGCCTTGGCAGGGCCGAGGCGATCCTGCCGCGAAATCAGCAGATCCCGGGAGAGCAATTTCGGGTGCGCGACCGGATCCGGGTTTACGTTCTCGAGGTGCGCAAGTCTTCGCGCGGCCCGGTGATCGTCGTCTCGCGTACACACCCGCACATGCTCCGTCGGCTCCTCGAAATGGAGGTGCCGGAGATCAACCAGGGATTGGTTGAGATCAAGGCCATCGCTCGCGAGGCGGGCAAGCGCGCCAAAGTGGCCGTCGCCGCCCTACGGGAAGGGGTGGATCCTGTCGGGGCGTGTGTCGGTCTACGCGGAGTGCGCATCCAATCCATCGTCCGCGATTTGAACGATGAGAAGATCGACGTCATCGAATGGAACCCCGATCCGGCCACGTTCATCGCCAAGGCGCTCAGCCCGGCGCGAGTTTCGGGCGTGTTTCTCGATGAAGGTCTGGAGCGAGGCAAGACGGCCATGGTCGTCGTACCGGAGGACCAGCTCAGCCTTGCGATCGGCCGCGCCGGCGTTAACGCGCGTCTGGCAGCAAGGTTGACCGGATGGCGGATTGATATCAAGAGCCTGCCCGAAGCCGCCGCCGAGGCTCTCAACCGTCTGTCAACCGACGACACTCTCGCTGAATTGGCTGAGGCAGAAGCCGAGCGGGTGACCCAGGTCGAGACAGTCCTGGCCAAGAAGGCCGAAGGGCGACCGGTGACACCCGAGGAATACCAGGTGCTGACCGCTTTCGTCGATCTCGTGCAGAAAGTCCTCGAAGAGAGACGCGATGTGCGCCGGCGGGACTACCTGGAAAAGCTCGAGAGTGTCAAGGCCGCCATTCCTCCCGGGGCCTACGAAACGCCGCTGGCAGATGTCGGTCTGTCTACACGGGTGTTCAGCCTGCTGAACGAGGCCGGCTATGAGACTGCCGGCCAGGTTCTCGAGAAGATGGGCCTGGACCCCGACCAGATCCTCGGCCTATCCGGGTTCGGACCGAAATCGATGGATGAACTTCACGAGGTTCTGGAGTCCTTTGAGTATCCGATCCCCGCTCCCGAGATCTTCGAGGCGCCGGTGGAAGTCGAACAGCCCGAGGGTGAAGAGGCGGAGGCCGAGACGGTTTCAGAAGAAGCCACTGCGGCCGCCGAGCAGGCTGAGCCTGCCGCCGAGGCGGTTGTGGCCCCGGTTGAGGCGGAAGCCATGCCCGAAGAGACTGCCGGCGCTGAGATCGAGCAGGCGGCCGAAGTCCCTGAAGAAGCCAAGGCAGAGGTGACCGAAACTGGCGAACCGGCTCCGGCCATCGTTGATGTTGAGCAGGCCTTTGAGCAACTGGCAAAGCAGTTCAAAGTTGTCGAAGAGGCAACCGACGAGGATGAAGAAGAGGGAGAAACCGGGGTCGTGTCGCCCAAGAAGCGCAAGAAGAAGAAGGGGGCCAGGCACATCGAATACGATCCGGTGACCGGTGAGATGGTCGTGAAACGACGTCGCAAGCGCGGCGGAGAGTGGGAAGAATTCAGCCCCTGATGCAGCCCAATCCTTGGGCACTGTGCGGATCGCAAGAGAAACGAGGGTGAAGGCCAAGAAAGCTGTGCGACAGAAGCATGTCCCTCAGCGGACGTGTGTGGGCTGCAGGATGGTCCTGCCGAAGCGTGCCATGACCCGGATCGTCCGAACTCCACAGGGTGTTCGCGTCGACCCGACCGGGAAGATGGCTGGACGGGGCGCCTACCTCCACGATCGCAAGTCGTGTTGGCAGGCTGGCCTCAAGGGTGCGCTGGCCAAGGCCCTTCATGTTGAACTGTCGCCGGAAGATCGCCAAACACTACAGAGTCACATGGAAAGGCTGACGGACGCGTAAGATGGCGAGGGGGAGTCTGTCTCCTGCAGGGCAAGAACAGCGGGAGGTTGCCGGCCGACGGCCCGATTGACACTGCGGGCCGCTCGCTCGCCACGGCCGGCAGTACCCGCTGGAGGTGAGACTATGAGCGAGAACGGCCATAAGGTCATCGAAATCCCCTCCACGCTTACCGTGCGTGATCTGGCGGAACGAATCGAAGCAAGCCCCATCGACGTCATCAAACAACTGATGGCAAACGGGGTGATGGCCAACATCAACCAACAGATCGATTTCGATACTGCGGCCATCGTCATCGAGGAGTTCGGGTTTGAAGCCCGACCGCTCGCCCCGCCTGAAGCCGAAACGACTGAAGATGAGACGGCGGCGCCACATTGGCGCCGCCTGATCGGCGATGAGGCGCCGGCTTCGCTCGAACGCCGTCCGCCGGTGGTCACGATCTTGGGACATGTCGATCACGGCAAGACGACCCTGCTGGATGCCATCCGGGAAACCAACGTCGCCGCAGGGGAGGCCGGGGGGATCACCCAGCACATCGCGGCCTATCAGGTAACCCACAATGGACGACCGATAACCTTCCTCGACACGCCTGGTCACGCTGCGTTCACGGCCATGCGGGCGCGGGGAGCGCAAGGGGCCGATCTGGCCGTGCTGGTCGTGGCGGCCGACGACGGAGTCATGCCGCAAACGCGGGAGGCCCTGGCGCATGCCAAGGCGGCGCGCGTGCCTGTCGTGGTCGCGCTGAACAAGATCGATCGTCCCAACGCTAATCCCGATCGTGTCAAGCATCAGCTTTCGGAGATCGGACTTGAGCCGGATGACTGGGAAGGGGACACGATGATCGTCCCAGTATCGGCCAAGGCCAGGCAAGGGATCGACGATCTGCTCGAAGCCATCCTGCTTGTGGCTGACTCGACCGAGATCAACGCCAACCCGGCGGGCAAGGTTCTCGGCACGGTCATCGAGAGCGAGCTCGACAAGTCCAAGGGCGTTGTAGCAACCCTGCTGGTGCAAAACGGAACACTGCGCGTGGGGGATGTCGTCGTCGCCGGCGTATCCAGCGGTCGAATCCGCGCCATGTTCGGTTTCCAGGGGAACCCGACCGAGGAAGCCCTCCCCTCGACGCCGGTTTCGGTCTTGGGGCTGTCGGACGTCCCCGTCTCAGGAGAGCTTTTCACCGTGGTGGATTCGGAGCGCGAAGCCAGGTCCATCGTGGCTGATCGAAGACAGGCGGAGCAGGAGACGCAAACAAGGCCCAGGGCGGCAAAATCGCTCGAGCAGATCTTCGAAGCCTTCCAGGCCGGTGAAGTCCATGAGTTGCGCCTGGTCCTCAAGGCTGACGTTCAGGGTTCTCTGGAGCCCATCGTGAACTCGCTCAAGGATCTCGTCGCCGGAGATATTCGGGTCAACATTCTGCATAGCGGAACCGGCAATATCACCGAAAACGATGTCTTGTTGGCCGCGGCTTCAGATGCGATTGTGATCGGATTCAACGTCACGGCCGATCAGGCGGCGCGGCGGGTGGCGGAGAGTGAAGGCGTCGATATCCGTGACTATGACGTCATCTATCGGCTGACCGAAGACATTGAGAAGGCCCTCAAGGGAATGCTCGAACCGGAGACGCGTCGTGTCGCTCTCGGTCAGGCGCAGGTTCGCGCCGTGTTCAGAATCCCGAAGCTGGGCAATATCGCCGGATGCATTGTCACCCGTGGTGAGCTGCGCAGGAACGCGCTCGTAAGCGTGACTCGCAACGGAGAATCGATCTTCGAAGGCAGTATCGCTTCGCTCAAGCACGAGCAGGACGACGTGCGAGCGATTCGTGAGGGATTCGTTTGTGGGGTGGGTGTGAAAGGGTTCGATTCCTTCCAGCCCGGAGACATCCTGGATTGCTACACCGAGGAGAAAGTGGCCGCGGCTTGAGGTCGGTCTCGCATGGTTAGTGATACGCGGGCTCATCGTATTGCCGAACGGATCCGCCGCGAACTGGCCGAGATGCTCTTGACGCAGATCGCCGATCCCCGGCTGGCCCCGATCACCGTGACTGACGTGGAGGTTGATCGGGAGTTGGCTTTCGCTACCGTCTACGTAAGCACAGTAGAAGGCGGCCCGCATCGGGAGGAGATTCTCGCCGCGCTGCGGAAAGCACGCGGTCACCTGCGCAGTCAACTGGCCGCGAAGATCGAGCTGCGTGCTTTTCCCGACCTGCGCTTCCGTTTCGACACTTCGCAGGATCGAGGCGCACGTGTTGAGGCCCTGCTCGAGCAGCTGCGCCTCGAGGATCAAGGGGGTAAGAGGCAGCCGAGTGAGGAGTGAATTCCGCAGGACGGGCGAGCTCATTGAGGCGGCCCAGAACATCTGCCTGATCAGTCACGAACGGCCGGACGGGGATGCAGTGGGTTCGCTCCTCGCCCTGACCGTCAGCCTGCAACTGAGCGGGAAGACCGCGGTGCCGGTCCTGGCAGATGGAGTCCCGGGCCGGTTTCGTTTTCTTCCCGCTGCGCAGTCCGTGCAGACGCGGCTGCCCGACTCGTGGGATTTGCTCATCTGTGTAGACTCAGGCGATCTGGGACGCCTGGGGCTCGATCCGGAGCTCCTCGGTCGCACGCCGGATGTGAACATCGATCATCACCCCACGAATACGGAATTCGCAGGGGTGAACATCGTCGATCCGGTAGCAGCCTCCACGGCTGAGATCCTCTACGATATGATCCTCGCCCTCGGGATGCCTCTCGATCTGGATGTTGCCACGAATCTCCTGGCAGGTATCGTGAATGACACGATCGGTTTTCGGACAACGAATGTGTCGCCGAAAGTGCTGCGTATAGCGGCCGACCTGCTGGAGCGCGGGGCTCCGTTGGCTCAGATCTATGAACGCTGTCTCAGCCAGCGGAGTTTTGTGGCGGCGCGCTATTGGGGGAGTGGGCTGTCGAACCTCGAGCGCGACGGCGGTCTTATCTGGGCGAGCCTCAGCCTGAAGGACCGTGAGCGCATCGGATATCCCGGTCCCGACGATGCTGACCTGGTCGACCTGCTGTCGACGATCGATGGGGGTCAAATCGTCGTGATCCTGGTCGAACAGCCGGGCGGCAAGACAAAGGTCAGCTGGAGGTGCCAGGACGGCCTGGATGTTTCGGGCCTGGCAGCTTCGTTTGGCGGGGGCGGCCACAAACCGGCAGCGGGAGCCGTGATCGAAGGCTCCCTGGCAGACGTCAAGGCGCGGGTGGTCGAGGCGACCCGCAAACTCCTACACGATTCCATGGAAGCCAAAGCATGAGAAAGAACTTCGGACTGCTCATCGTCGACAAACCTGTAGGACCGACTTCGCATCACGTGGTCAACCTCGTCAGACGCGGAACGGGGATCCGCAAAGTGGGACACGCCGGCACGCTGGACCCTCGGGCTTCGGGGGTCCTCGTCTTGTGTCTGGGTTCCGCCACCCGGCTAAGCGAGTACCTCTCGACATCGCCGAAACGCTATGAGGCCGTAGTCCGCTTCGGCACTTCGACCAAGACGTTTGATGCGGACGGCGAGATCGTCCGCCGTTCGGACACCCTGCCCACACTTGCACAGGTCCAGGGCATCCTGCCTCAGTTCAGAGGTGAGATCGAGCAAGTTCCCCCGCCGTTCAGCGCCATCAAGGTCCAGGGTCGAAAGGCCTATGAACTGGCCAGGCGCGGGGAAGACGTCGAGCTCGAACCGCGTACGGTACACATCTTCGAGCTGAAGGTGGTGTCCTATCAGCCTCCGGATCTTTCGCTCTCGGTCGACTGTTCGGCCGGGACCTACATCCGCTCTCTGGCACATGAACTCGGGGAGGCCCTCGAGTCGGGAGGTCACCTGGCAGCGCTGCGCCGGACGAAAGCTGGGCCCTTCACTTTGCGCGATGCCGTCCCACTTCCCCGCCTGGAAGTGGGGTTCGTGACCGACAAATGGGAGCAGCACATGCGCCCCGCCTCGGATGCCCTTCCCGATCTACCGGTAGTGGAGGTCGACGGAGAAACACTCGACCTCGTCCGCAACGGTCACCGAATACCGGCCGAACCCGGGGCAACCGGCCTGGCCAAGGCGATCGGCCCGGACGGCGATCTTGTGGCTTTGCTCGAGGTTGTCAATGGGGATAACGAATACCAACCGCGAAAGGTCTTCATCGGCTAGCCCCTGAATGCAGCACCTACATGATCTCACTCAAGCCAATCTGCTCGCCTGTCAGGTGACCATCGGCTCCTTCGACGGTGTTCACCGGGGCCATCAGATCCTGGTACGGGATATGGTTGAGAGTGCCGGGGAACAGGGCGTGCCAGCCGTTGTGTTGACGTTCTTCCCGCATCCATCCGTTGTCCTGCGCGGACGAACACCTTCGTTCTACATCAATACGCCCGACGAAAAGGCGCAGCTCCTGGGAGAATTGGGCGTGGATCTCGTCGTCACCCAGAAGTTCGACCTGGAGCTGTCGAGGGTCAAGGCCGGCGAGTTCCTCGAACTCCTGCGAAGACACCTGACCTTCACGACCTTGTGGATCGGCGAGGATTTTTCGCTCGGACATCAGCGTGAAGGGAATCGGTTGTTCCTGGCCAGGGCAGCTCGACAGAGTGGCTTTCATCTCAAAGTCGTCCCACCTTTGAACGTCGGCGGAGAAGTCGTGAGCTCTACACGCGTTCGCGAAGCCCTTCGCTCGGGAGATGTCTCACGTGTGGCCTCCTACCTCGGGCGACCGTTTGGCCTTCCGGGGATCGTGGTGAAGGGATCGGCGCGCGGGGCCAAGCTTGGGATCCCGACGGCGAACCTGTCGATCTGGGAAGAGCGCGCCATCCCGGGGGCCGGCGTGTATGCCTGCAGGGTCGACGTGGGACACGGCAAGTACCAGGGCGTCACCAACATCGGGGTCCGTCCAACATTCGAGCGGCGCGAACCTTCGCCGGTTGTCGAAACGCACATCCTCGATTTCGAGGGCGATTTGTACGGAAAAGAGATCACACTCGAGTTCATCGACCGGCTGCGCGACGAGAGGCGGTTCCCCGGGCCGGAGGCGCTGCTCACGCAGATTGAGCGCGACATCGGTCGAGCGCGGGAGATCCTCGAGAACGCCAAGGAGGCCCAGGATGACAACGGCGGCTGAACGACAGGTGTATCTTCTCAGCCCGCGCCAACTGAGCCCGGAGACCATTGCGGTGACCTTCGCCAAGACGTCCAGGTCACCGCAATCGTTTCGCGAAATCGCCGAAGAGCTGACTGACGAAAAGTCCGCGGACTTCCATGAGAAGTGGGTCGTCGGCTACGGCCATGCTTCGGTGGCCGAGCACGCCGTGCTCCACCTGGCATTCGAGAACATCTCTCGGTTGGCCATCGAATGTATCGAGTCCAACCGCCTGGCGTCCTACACCGAGAAGTCGACCCGCTACCAGAAGTGGAAGCCGGATGGGTACTACATCCCGGATGAGCTCGCCGGGAGCGAACACGAGGCAATCTACCGGGCGGCGTGCGATCGGCTCTTCGAGGCCTATCGGCAGTCCCTCGAGCCGGTTCGGCGTGTCGTGCAAGGTGTGAACCCAAGGCGGCCGGATGAGAGCGAGGCTCGCTGGGACGGCCGTGTTCGCTCGCGCTATGTCGATGTGTGTCGTTTCTTGTTGCCGGCCGCGGCTGTGGCGAACGTCGGGATGACGGTTAATGCGCGCGCACTGGAACATGCATTGGGAAAAATGTTCTCTCACCCGCTGTCCGAGGTCCGCCAGATTGGGGAAGCGGCCAAGCGAGTCGTGCAAGAAGAGGTCCCGACGCTGGTCAAGTACGCCGACAAGCGGTCACACCTCATCGAGTCTCGGCGTGAGTCGCGCCAGGCGGCTCGAGACGTAGGCGAGGACAGCGATCGGAACATGCTAGCTCTGGTAGCCTACGATCCCGACGCCGAGAACCGCATCCTGGCGGCCGCCCTGTATGAGCACGAACCCTGTGCTTTCAACACCGCTCTCGACTACGTTCGCAACCTCGATACACAGCGGAAGACCAAGCTAGCCGAGGCTTTGCTCGGCTCGATGGACAAGTTCGATATCCCGTTGCGCTGTCTCGAGCATGCCGAATACACCGTGGATGCCTTGATGGATCAGGGCGCCTATTTCGAAGTCAAGCGCCATCGCATGATGAGCCAGTCTCCCCAACGGCTGACCGCCGAGCTGGGATACGCAATCCCGAAGTTGATCACCGAAGCCGGGCAGGAAGCGAGCTATCGTTCGGCGATGGAGGCTGCGGCTGAGGCCTATGCCACGCTGGCGGAGTCGAACGAAGATGTCGCGGCGTATGTCGTGCCAAACGGCTTCAAGAGGCGCGTCTTGATGACCCTGAATCTTCGCGAGGCCTTTCATTTCTGTGAGTTGCGTTCAGCGCCGAACGCTCACTTCTCCGTGCGGCGGATCGCCCTTCGCCTGGCGGAATTGATCGCTGACGTACATCCGCTTGTGGCCGGGTTCATGCGTCTGCCGGAGGGTGTTACCTGGCAGATGATCGAACATGAGAATTTCTCCCAGGTCTAGGTCGGAACATATCGGTCCGTGGAGCAACTGAGACAAGGCCGGCAGAGTCGCCGGCCTTGTCTGTTATGAAGTCCGCTGCTGGGACGAACTACTTCTCTGGGCCGGGTCCAACGGCTGCCGGCCGATCGACTAGCTGACGCCTGAGCCAGATCCCTCCTCCGACGAGCGCGATCAGAGCGAAAGAGAACCACTGGATGGCGTATGACAGGTGTGGCCCTTCGGACAAGTCGATTGTGGCATCCGGACGCGGCAGGTCGGCGCCGTTGAGTGGATCCGTCTGGGCCAGATACACCGGAAGGATCGGATAGGGAAACTGCGTCTGCAGTCTTTCGAGACTTAAGTTGCGCCACGATTGGCGCCACTCTCCGTTGGATGGAGGGTCGGCCAGAATCGACCAGCCCGGCTCAGGCTGCGAGGCGCGCAAGATACCGTGGATCTGCACATTTCCAGGTGGATCCAGGCCGGAAAGGTCGATCCCGGTGCTGTCGTCGTAGGGGATCCATCCCCGGTCGACCAGGATCGCCGGCCCGGATGACGTCAGCAAGAGGGGTGTGATGAGGTGGTTCCCCGGCTCGTCGTTGTAGCTCCGGTTGAGCAAGATCACCTGCCGGGAGGAGTCGAGCGTCCCCGACGCCACGACGTGACGGTATGCCGTCAGGCCGGCAGGCAAGTCTGCATCGGAGATCTCGAGTGGGGGTATCGCCATCTGGCTGCGGATGACGTCGTTCGATTGTCGACGTTGTCTCAGGCGAGACAGCTGCCAGAATCCCAGACGGACGCAGGCCGCGGCGACGGCCAGCGCCGTGATCAAGAAGGCCCAATGTCGCAGGCGCATCTTCGCCAAGAGTTCGCCTCCGCCTAGAATCGATGGCCCGGGTCACTCCCGGAGGAACAACGCTGAAGCATCCGGCTTCCCTGGCGATCCGGGCCGGGCAGCGATCATTCTCGCGAATCCTCGAGGCGCTTCCTGGCCAACACGACGTAGCCCGAATCGATCTCGTACCCGACGAAGTGACGCTCTGCTCCTCGCGCGGCCAGACAGGTCGTCCCCGATCCGCAGAACGGATCCAGCACCACATCCCCGCGAAAGGAGTACAGCTCGATCAAGCGCCGGGGCAGGTCTTCCGGGAATGGCGCCGGGTGTCCGACCTGTCGGGCCGAAGCGGCCGGGAAGGACCACACGCTCTTGGTCCAGTCCAGGAAATCCTCCTTTTGAATCGTGCTCTCCTTGCCTTCTCCCGGCCGGGAGAAGCTGTCCTTGGAGAAGACGAGGATGTACTCATGGACATCTCGCAAGACGGGGTTTGTCGCCGACATCCACGATCCCCAGGCGGTGGAGGCACTGGCGCTCGGTCCTTTGTCCCAGATGATCTCCCCGCGCATCAGGAACCCGGTCTCAAGCATGAGCTGGATCACGTAGATGTGGAGCGGGAGATAAGGTCGGCGACCGAGGTTGGCCAGGTTGATACAGGCACGTCCGCCCGGGACCAGGACCCGGCGAGTCTCCTGGAACACGCGGCGTAGCAGATCGAGGTACTCGTCAAGTGTCAGATCTTCATCATATTCCTTGCGTACGTTGTACGGAGGCGAAGTTACCATCAGATGGATGGAGCAATCGGGGAGATCACCCATCTGTTCGGCGGTTTTCGGGATGATCTGATCCAGAACCTCTGACGGGACGGCCTGTTCGACGTATTCGACAGGCTCCGGATCGCTCTGGTCCTGGTACAGGCGACTTGCGTAGAAATCCGAGGAATCATGGCTGATGCGACCCGGCGCACCGAAGGCGCTGGTCCGGGTGGACTTTCGTTTTCGCTTGGTCACGCCTGCCGGCCCTTCTCCCGCCGAGATGGAACGCTGTATCCCAGCCGCTTCAATTGCTTCAGATCGTCTCGCCAGCCTACCAGGGTTTTCACACGGGTCTGCAGATAGACGTGTCTTCCGCTCATCGCTTCGATCTCGCGCCGGGCCAAAGAACCGATCTCGCGCAGCATCGATCCACCCTTACCGATGACGATCCCCTTCTGAGACTCACGTTCCACGAAGAGCGTGGCGCTAATGTACGCGCCGCGGTCATTCCTCTCCTCGTAATCGTCAATGCGGACGGCGATGCTGTACGGCACCTCATTGCGTAGAAGCTGCATCGCCGCCGCGCGTATCAGGTCGGCGGCGATCTCGCGCTCATACGTGTCCGTGACCTCCTCCTCGGGGTAGTAGCGCGGCCCCGAGGGCAGCAGGCTGACAATGCGATCGAGCAGGACCTGCCGGTTGTCGCCTCGTGTGGCCGAGACCGGAAGAGGATCGCCGCCGACGAGCGCCTCGAACGCGGCAAATCGTTCCTTGAAGACGGCGGGTGGGATCAGATCGACCTTGTTCAGGGCCGTGACCATGGGCACGCGCTTGTCGAGCTCTCGGAGCGATTCGACGACACGCTCGTCGTCGGCGGTTGGCGGACGATTGATGTCGAAGATCGTCAGAATGAGGTCGCTGTCCCTCATGACCTCGAGCGCCGACTGGTTCATGTGATCGCCCAACTTGTGGATCGGTTGGTGAATGCCCGGCGTGTCGACGAAGATCACCTGCGCAGAAGGCAGTGTGAGGATTCCGATCTGGCGACGCTGCGTCGTCTGCGGTCGCGGCGAGACTGCAGCCACGGCCTGGCCAAGGAAGGCGTTCACCAGGGTCGATTTACCCACGTTTGGGCGCCCGATTACGGCCGCGAAACCTGACCGGTGATCTGGAGGCACTTCCCAGTCACTCATGATGCTATTGTCTCGGCTGAGAAAGATGCTGTCAAGCTGGCTGGACGAACTATCCGCGTTTTGCTGCTGCAAAGCTTGGTGCCGATCCCGGTGAAATCCTGCTGTGCCATCGGCAATGGGATGGGTGGGCAACCGGGGAACCGATTGGGCGCCTGTAGGCATCGCCGAAGACGCATCTGGCTTCTCTCGGTGGGCGGCCGGATTGAAACTGCCAGACTCGCTCGAGAGTGCCGCTCCGCTTGACAACCGACCTGGGTCTCGCTATGATGGTGCGACATAACGCCTGTGGAGAGACAAAATGCGTACCAGATTCAAGAGCCTTCTCTTCATCATCATTGCGGGCTGCGTGGTCATCGGCCTGGCCGCGTGCGCCAAACCGGAGCCGACCGTGCTTCGGCTGGCGACGACCACCAGTACGTATGACTCTGGACTGCTCGACGCGATCCTGCCGGATTTCGAATCTCGCTACAATGCCCGCGTCGACGTGGTTGCAGTCGGAACCGGTCAGGCGATCGCGCTTGGTGAGAATGGGGATGCCGATGTCATCCTCGTCCACGCGCGCGCCCGTGAAGATGCCTTCGTCGAGAGCGGCAACGGCGTCGCCCGCTATGACGTCATGTATAACGACTTTGTCCTGGTTGGACCGCCTGACGATCCGGCCGGGATCAAGGGAATGCGGTCCGCCTCCGAAGCTCTGGCGGCGATCGCCGCGGCGGAGCAGCCGTTTGCCTCGCGCGGTGATGACTCGGGGACGAACACAAAAGAGCTTGCTCTGTGGAAGGCGGCCTCCATCGAGCCCGATCCCTCCAGTGGTTGGTACCTTTCCCTCGGTCAGGGGATGGGGGAAACGCTTCAGTTCGCCAGCGAACGCCAGGCCTACACGCTGACCGATCGGGGGACATTTCTTGCCCAGCGCGACAACCTGCCGGGGCTGACTGTGCTCGTCGGAGGCGACACAATCGACGACAATCCCGACAAGGCCCTCTACAATCCTTATGGTGTTATCCCCGTGAACCCCGAGATCCACCAGGAAATCGAGGTGGACCTGGGCAACAAGTTCGTGGAATGGCTGACGTCGCTCGATACCCAGGAGATGATCGGTAAGTATGGTGTCGACAAGTTCGGCCAGCCTCTCTTCTATCCCGACTCGCAGGCCTACCACGCGGCGAACAGCCAGCCTTGAGATCGTCACTCGCTGAAGCACACAGTTCCGGAGCCCGACTCGTTTGGGCTCCAGAACGCACGGCGACTCGGCGGAGCCGTCCCGGCATTCCGGCTTCACGACTGTCGATGCGTGTGATATTTTCGCATGATGGTCCTAACAAGACGAATGCCGACCATGCCGAGTCGGAGTCGATGGCCGCGTGCGGTCATACACCTACGGGAGAGTTGAATTGGATTTCTGGGAATCGCTGATTGAGGCGGCCAGGCTGCTGTTCACCGGCTACCCGGCATTGTGGCGGGTGATCGGCCTGACCATTCAGGTCACCGGGACGGCGCTCCTCATCAGCGCTGTCATTGGTGTTCCGATCGGTGCAGCGATCGGGCTGACGCAGTTCCCCGGCCGCAGGTTCCTCGTCGCTCTGCTCTACACGGGCATGGGTCTCCCACCGGTCGTGGTCGGCCTGGCCGTCTACCTGCTGCTCTCGCGGAGTGGACCGCTCGGCGGTCTCGATTGGCTGTTCACGCCTCCGGCGATGGTCGTCGCCCAGACGATCATCGCCTTCCCGCTTGTGGCCGGACTGACCATGGCCGGAGTGGAGGCGATCGATCCTGACTTCCGCCTGCAAGTCGTATCCCTCGGCGCCGACCGGGCGCAGGTGGTGCGGGCAATGCTGAGTGAGGCCAGGGGCGGCGTGTTGGCTGCGCTCCTGGCCGGCTTCGGAGGGATCATATCCGAGGTCGGCGCGGCCATGCTCGTCGGGGGCAATATCGCCGATCAGACGAGGGTCTTGAGCACGGCGATCGTGCTGGAAACCCGGCGCGGCGAGTTCGCATTGGCCGTGGCGATGGGCGGGGTCTTGCTCAGCCTGGCATTCGGTGTCAACGCCCTGTTCATCAGCCTCGAGCGTCGTTCGGTGTGGCGGATCGGACGATGAACGACGTCGCCTACGGCCTGCGCGGCGTGACCCGCGTGTATGACGGTCGTGCCGTTCTCAAGATCGGCGAGCTCGACATCCGGGAGGGCGAGATTCTGGCGATCATCGGCCCGAACGGCGCAGGGAAGTCGACACTCCTCCGATTGCTGAATTTCCTCGAACCACCAAACCGGGGCGAGATCCGCTACTTCGGTCGATCGGTCGAACATCCTCCTTCACTCGAGTTGCGACGCCAGGTCACCATGGTCTTCCAACGCCCGATCCTCATTAGTGGCTCCGTGCGCGACAACCTCGCCTATCCGCTACGAATCCGCGGCGTCTACACTCGAGATCGTATCGAAGCCTTGCTGGATCGCTTCGGTCTGGGCAGTCTGGCGTCGGGATCTTCGCGAAAGCTCTCCGGTGGTGAGTATCAGCGCGTCGCGTTGGCCCGAGCGCTGGCGGCATCCCCGAAAGTCCTGCTCCTCGATGAACCCACAGCCAACCTCGATCCGCACAATGTCGGCCTGATCGAAGCTATAGTACAATCTGTCCGGGCAGCCGGGCGAACGACCCAGGTCCTCATTACGCACAATACCTTCCAGGCCAAACGGCTGGCGGATCGGGTCGTGATGCTTCTGGATGGAGACGTGATCGAAGTCGGCTCCGCTGAGCAGCTCTTTGAACATCCTCAAGACCCGCGCACGGCCGCCTTCGTCCGAGGAGACATGATCTATTAGCGAGTGATCGACCCCGGTCCGCATGACCAATCGGATCGATTCATGCACCGCTGTGATCAAATAGCACACGCTCCTGCAAATCGTGGGCATCTGACAAGGAAGCCAACAGATGAAGTTGTTCTCGCGACGCCAACGAACGGATCGCTTCATTGACTTGCTGACAAAGCAGGCGGAGTTCACGGTGGAAGGTCTTCAGGCCTTGCAGCGCTACGTCAAGCAACCTGAAGACACGCTCGCCAGCCAGGTATCCGAAATTGAAAAGAAAGCCGATGAGGTGCGCCGGATTCTGATCGACGAGCTGAATCGGACATTCGTCACACCGATCGACCGGGAAGACATCTTCGCCCTTTCATTGACGGTTGACGACATCCTGGACTACGCCAACAGCACGATCGAGGAAATGGCGCTCCTGGAGATCATGCCGAATGCCTTCATTGAGCGCATGGTGTCGCTGCTGACGGATGCTGCCCGCGAGATCTACATGGCAGTCGTCCGCCTTGAGGATCACCCCAACGTCTCCAATGACCATGCTGTCCGTGCCAAGGCTCTGGAGAATCGGATGGAAACGGTCTACCGCGAAGCCGTCGCCGATCTGTTTCACATGCCGCGCGACATCGATCACGTTGTTGAGATGTTGAAACTGCGGGAGATCTACCGCCACCTGTCGAACGCGGCCGACCGCGGCGACGAAGCGGCCAATGTACTTGGGGACATTGTGGTCAAGCGGATGTGAGGCAAGCTTGATCGCCCGGCCGACGCGGCTACAGCCGACAAGGCCTGAGGACAGTTTGCGCCACGAGGACCGCCCATAGCGGCGGTCCTTTTCTATTTGACCTTGGCCGCCAGTCGATCGAGCTTCGCCCCGACTTCGCGCCACTGTATCTTAGACAGGCCCAGCTTCTGTCGGATCGCGTCCCGTTCTGCGTCGGCATGGTAGTCCGTCAGGGCCGACGTCCAACGGCACATATCAAACGACAGGTGTTTCTCCAGCCCGGCTGTCTGACCGATCTCCTCAAGCAGATACTCGAGACGTCTGGGGGACCAGGGGAAGAGGCGTTCGCGCGGCTCGTACTGCGAAAAGTATTCCCGATAGGCTTCGATCCAGGCCGGGCTCAGGCCGAGCTTTCGCTCCTTGTAGCGCTTGCGCGGATCGCCGTAGCGAATGAACAGGATCGGTCCCTCGGTCGCGTTGAGGTGGACGTGGTTGGGATGAATGGCCAGGCATTCGCCCTTCTTGACGCCGGTTTCGAGCAGCAATGCCAGCAGGGTGTAAGGCCTGGCATCCGGATTGTCACCTCTACGGGCCGCGTCTGCGGCCTCGAGAACTCCTTGCACTTCCCCCGGGGTGAGCACCTCGGGCAACGGGCTGAGTACGGTCTGTTGGGGCACGGCCGTCGCCGGATTGGCATCCAAGATGCCAGCCTCGGAGAGCCAGCGAAAGAATGCCTTGATCGAGGTCACCCGCCTGGAATACGTCTTCGGGCTGCACGGCACTCCTCGACGGTTGGTCATCCATTCCAGGAAGTTCTTCAGGTCGTGGGTGCCGATGGCGCCGATCGCCTGGCCGGGACCGACGAATTTCGCCAGCAGCCGCAAGTCCCCGGTGAAGGCCTTGACAGTGTGCTCGGAGCGGCCAGCCCGCTCCAATTCCTCGGCCCACACCCGGATCGCCGCGCTCAAGCCGGAGCCCCGGCGAAGGCGTGCGACTCCTTCGAGCTGACGGACCTGATCGCCTGGCACTCTGGAGAAGAGGGGGAGATCATCGTTCTCCGGGGACATTCGACGCTCCTCGGCGCATGCTGCGCATAGCCACAGACGGATGCAGATGCTAGCTGGGACCGACGAAAAAGTCAAACGCCCCGGACTTCCGAGGGTGTATCCGGCGTCATATTACACGCCGCCAACCAACCCAAATCCACCTATCTTCCCCGGGGTGTGCAACCGTATCCCGGATGCACCCAGCTTTCGACGCGCCTCAACTTGGTCAGAGATCTAGGACTGTCCTTCGGTTGGATTGAAGCACGGACGGTAGTTATCCCCGATGAGAAGCCGGAACTGGAAGGGGGAGAGTGAGTCGGGCTGAGGAATCAGCTGCGCCTGGTCGAGGCCGAGTGTCGCAAGCAGCCGTTGACTGGAATCCCCGGCCGTCGTGTCCAACTCGATGACCTGCGTGAGCGAGCCGGGGTGCGGATCGTCATCCGCAATGGTGGTCTGGAATCCGGCGTAGTTCAATCGTTCCGCGGCCAGCAAATCCCAATCGGGATGGCGTGAGAGGTTCAAGACCTGAACCGAGATGTCGGGCGGCGCAGGGAGGAGTGGGTCGATCGTGGGCGTCGTGAACGCATCCAGCAGCAGACGCTGGATCTCATCTGGCTTGGGGATAAGGACCGCCGCACCACTCGATGGGACCCGCCAGCTGATCACCTGATCGCGGCCGATGAATCGACTCTGGATGTGGGCCGGATCGATGCGGGCCGCCACGGGCGCAAGAGAAAGCATGTCTCCAAGGGTGAGATCCGTCGCCGCAGCCTGGGTCAGGCCGTCGTAGAGCTGCGGAAGCTTCGTGATCAGATCGAGGCGAAGTACCTGACGGTAGATCGCCCTCAAGACTTCATGCTGTCGACGGGCGCGATCGAAGTCGGAGGAGCGCGCCCGTGAACGGGCATACCACAGGGCGTAGTCGCCGTTCATGTGCACCCGGCCTGATGGGACAGTGAACAAGACCCAGTTGTCCTCATCCTGGGGATCTGCGGACGGACTACGAAGACGCCAATCGGTGTATGAGCATGAGACGAGCACATCGACCCCGCCCAACGCGTTGATCTCCCGCCTGAAGCCAGCCATGTCGACCCGAACGTAGTGATCGACGGCAATCCCGAGGTTGTACAGGAGCGTGTCTCGCAGCATCCCGAATCCGCCCCCCGGATAGTGATACTTCTCCCCATAGAGCCATGCCGTGTTCACACGCTGCATCGTGTATCCGGGAAGGTACACGTACAGATCCCGGGGGACCGTGATCAGCCGGACTTCGGCGGTGCTCGGCCTGACAGAAGCGATGATCAAGACGTCGGTCCGAAAAGAATCGCTCGTACCCAGATCGGCGCCGATAAAGACGATGTTCACCGTATCCGGAGGGAGGCTGAGCGGGACCGCCGGAGGGGGGACCGGCGTGGCCAGCTCACCGGGCGAACCATACGTCCCTGGGCCTGGCCAATCGCGTGCTGTGGGTGTCTCGGGCGGGACGGGGAGGAGGATCGCCGGGGTCGCCCGTCCAGGCGGATTGGCCTCGGCAGTCGCTGCTTGAGCCGGAGTACCCTTGGCTGGTCGGAAGCCCGCCACGGCCTCCTTCGGCAGGGGAGCGCAGCCAACCAGAAAGATGCCCAGCAGATAGGACGCCAGGCCCCGACCGCTCACGGCCCGAATGCAGCCTGCAACACCGCGGAAATGGCTTCTCGGTTTGGCAGCAGGACTGCAGCCCCGGTCGATGGCACGCGATAAGAAGTCACCATCGTTTGATCTACGCGGTAAAGGTGGATCCGGGAGGAGTCCGTCGCGATCGCCCCCGCAAGTGGCGTCAATGGGAGCGCGTCCGCCATGCTGAGATCCGTCTGGACCATGCTGCCGAAGTTGGCGAAGAGCTCAGGGACTTTCGTCAGACCATACAGGCTGAAGGTTTTGGCGAATACCGCCCGGAGCACCTCTTGCTCGCGACGGAGCCGATCGAAGTCGGAGCTGGCATAGCGCATGCGGACGTAGCATAGCGCGGTGAATCCATCCATGTGATACACGCCCGGCGAGTAGTTGTACCGCTTGCCGCCGCACGTGTCGTTGAGAGACCCGGTCACGTGGACGTCGATCCCGCCGAGCAAGTCGACCGCCCGCATGAATCCGGAGAATCCGACCCGGATATAGTGGTCCGTTCGCAGCCCGAAGTTGTACAGGATGGTCGTCTCTACGAGATCCTGACGGCCATAGACGTCGGCCGTGTTGATTCGGTCCACCTTCCAACCCGGGATGTAGACGTAGAGATCCCGCGGAATGGACAGCAACGTCACGGTTCCGGTGGCCTTGTCGAGCGAGGCGACCATCAATGTGTCGCTCCGAGCGATTCCCTCGTTGACCCGGGAGTCTGTCCCGATGATGACAATATTCACCACGCTGTCCGGTTGCTCGATCAAAGGCATTGGACGGGGAATGTCGATCGCCGACGGCTGTGTCGGGCTGGCGAAGTTCTCCCATGGGTCGACCGGCGTCGGGGTCTGACTGGGCGTCGGAGTAATCGTCTCGGTCGGTGTTGGCGTAGCCGTGGAGGCTTGGGTCGGCGTGAGCGTCCAGGTCGCAGGCACGTATGGCGTAAAGGCCAGGGTTGGGCTGGGCAGAGCGATAATGGCCGGCATCGACAGCGTGCAGGCGATTCCGCCTGACGCGGCGAGAAGGAATACCATCAGAACGGCTGCGAGCCGGGCGTGCCGCTTTGTGCCATTCGCAAGGGCTGACATCAAGCTTTGGACGAAACGCATAGGTGAAATGTTCCTCTTCGGGCGGGCATCGACGCCTGCGCCTGGCGGTCTCCCACTCTCCCCGTCGAGGCCTGGGGGTGTTTTCATCGCCCACGCCTGGCAGTAGAGCGCCACCCTTCCGAGATTTGTCTCACGGAGTCTGAATTGTAGCCGACTCTGTCCCGCTTGGCTGGGCTGTTATCGTGTCACTGGCGGTCGGCGTCGACGTTGGCCGGGGTGTCGCCGTCGGACTGGGGGTCGCTGTCAGAGGCACATAGATCCTGACGCCATTCGAGATGGTAGTGAACGGTCCGAGGCAGTTTGCCTCCCGCAGCTCCGCCTCGCTCACTCCGAGTTCCTGGGCGAGCTCCTGGAAGCCCATGTCTTCAGAGACCTGCTGCAGCACCCAGTCTGAGGGGGGACCGCAAGGTGTCGGACTGCTGCTGGAGGGTGTGGCCGGAAGGTAGACGAAGTCGCCCGGCTGGATCTCGCGGCCGAGGCAATTGGCAGTTTCGAGAGTCTCGAGAGACGTCCCGGCCTGGGCGGCCAGCCTGGACAGGCTGTCGCCGGGCTGTGCCTGAACGGGGACCCATCCCGCAGGCGGGGCGCAATTCACGGCTCTCGAGGAGTCTACGCCGAAGGAAGGCTGGTGAGCCAAGCTGGTCTCGGCCCGGGCGGCAAGGACGCTGCCGATCACAATCGCCGGGGCCAGGAGAGCCAACAGCAGGCTGAGGGCCAGATTGAGGGAACGGCTCATGCCGATCGCTCTGAGGCCTCGGCCTTGACTTCGTCGGCAGGAGCCGCCGGCATCAACACGGTGAAGGTGCTGCCGGCCCCGACCCGGCTTTCGACCCAGACTCTGCCTCCCATCGCTTCACTCAGGGCCTTGACGATGGGTAGGCCGACTCCGGCATCCCCAAGACCGCGGATGGTCACGTCGCCGGTGTCGTACACGCGATGGAAGATGTGGCCGAGCTCTGAAGCCTCGATGCCCTCGCCTTCATCTGAGACCGCCAGGAGCAGGTACTTGCCCTCGGGTGTTTCCTGGAGTTCTGCTCGGACGACGACCTCGCCATTCATTGGCGAAGCGCCGATCGCATTCGTCATCAAGTGGGACAGAATCTGAACGATCGCATCCTGGTCCCCTTCAATCGGTGGAAGATCGTCCGGGACATCCAGGCGCAGGGCGATGTTATTCTCGCGCAAGGGCAGACTCACCTGGGTTACGACCTCTTCGATGCTGTACATCAGGTCGACCGGCCCGGGCGAGAGGTTGAATCCGCCAGCATCCAGAAGACTGGTCTGGATCAGATCGTTCAGCAAATTGGCCATTCGGCCGATCCCGGCTCGAACGCGTTCGAGGAATTTGCGTTGCATCGAGCCCAAGATCCCGACCGATTCCCCCAGCAGCAAATCGGTATAGCCGGTGATCGAGGCCATCGGCTGGCGTATGTCCTGGACGATACTCGTCAGGGAATTGAGATCGGGAGGCGGAGCCGCGCCTCGATGTCGATAGAACTCTGCCTGGGCTTCAATTCCCGCCAGGCGCGCTCGGGATGTCGCCAACTCCTCCAACGCGCCCTGAAGAGTGGTCTCAAGCTGCTCGACCTCCTCCGTCGGACTGAGCGACGGCGTTGCCAGTTGAGCCTGTTTCAATCGGTCGATCTCCGCCTGCAGCACCTGGATGATCTCGACCGCCTCCTGTTGTTTGGCCAGGAGTTGATTCATCTCTGCGTCTTGATCCATCCCAGGCGCAGGCGGCTGTTCGACGGTCTCCCGTGACTCCTGCAGCTCCTGCTTCAGGCGAGCGTTCTGCTCTTCGAGGGCGCGCAGACGCTCCTGGAGTTCAGGCGCTACCGGTTCAGCGGGGGGGACCTGGCCTACCCCGGGTGTCCGGAGTCTCTGGAACCTCTTCGCCAGGTGACTGGCGATTGGCCGCAGGCTGAACAGTTCTCTGTCGGTCCATGTACGCCGTGCATATGGGGAAAGCAGGAGTAGCCCACCCATCAATTCTTCCCCGGCCACAAGAGGCAAGACCAGCGCCGGCCCGCTGGTCGGCAACCCGAGGGCGTCCTGAATGGCCAGGCAGTCTGGGGAGCGGTCGTCATCCTGGATGGTCATCGCCCGCCTTTCCAGGAGGGCGTTGTGGATTTGCGGCGCATGCCGGCTGTCCAAATGAGCGCCGGGGATCATTCGCTCGCGGATGAGGTCGTAGCCGGAGGCGATCGGGAACTCACCGGCGGTGTTCGGCGGGTTGATCAGTAGGCAGTACTCGGCGCGCAATGCCCGGCAGATGGCCTCCAGACTGTGGGTGGCCAGATCCGAGATGCGTTCAATGTTGAGCAACGACATCAGTCCGGCAACGGCATCGGCGGTGGCGACCTGAAGGCCGACGGTCGTCGACGGAGTGAGGCCGGCCATGTGCTGCTTGGCAGCCTCAACCTGTGTCAGGCTTCTGACCGCACCGATCACGATCACCGGGTAAGCGGAGAGCTCGGCCAATCGCACATATCCAGCGAGCGAGGCATTAGGGTCGCCCAGAATCAGGTGCGCGGCGTAGCCGAGGATCAACAGGCCCCATGCAGCCATCCCCCATTCCCACTCGGCAGGGCGCCTGAGCAGGGTCAGCATGGCCAGGGCCAGCACGACCACCAGACCTGACAGGCTCCAGGCGAGATCGGCCCATGACTGGTTGAACGCCGAAGAATCGGCGCTAAGCCCACGGACGGCGACGGTGGCAGCCAGGCCGACGATACCCAGGCCGAGGATGGCGAGCAGGCTCGTGTCTCCGCCACGTTCGGGACGGGGGAACAGGCTGGCCCAGCCCAGAATCGTCAAGCCGGTTAGAGAAAGGAACCGATCGAGAGGGGGCAGGATCAGATTGGCGTCAATCACCAGTAGCCAGGCCAGCCCGGCCAACGTCATCCCGGCGACGCGAAGCGCCAACAACGCGCCACTGGCGACGCTCCAGCGAAGCGGCGCCTGGCCCGCAACCTGGAGCCGCAGCACCCGCGCCAGGCTGAACAACAGCGCCAGGCACACGGCCAATGTCAGGTGGTAGACCAGGCTACCCGGGGAGGCGGTCAGCAGGTTGGCCGCGTCAGTCAGGATCATGGACCGTCAAAGGCTCCTGCTCTCGATCGACAACGGGTCTCCCTCCCGAAGAGGCTCCGGCCTTGAAGAGGCCGGCGAGATGTTCGGCGGCTTCGCGGTCGACGACAGCCAGCACCTCGTCGCCCTCTTCGATAGCCGTCACCCCGCGTGGTACGACGACGTCCCCCTGGCGGATGATTCCGGCGATGACGCAGTTATCCGGGAGATCCAGGTCTCGAATCATCTGACCGATGGCAGGGGCACCCGGAGGGACTTTCTCCTCGACAAGGGAGTATTCGCCGCGGCGGAGCTTCAGAAGCGGCATCATATCTCCCAAGGACATCTCCTCTTCGATCAATCTCGCCAACACGTCCGCCTGATCCAGTGAGATGTCGATGCCCATCTCCGGCTGGAACAACCAGCCATAGCGCGGGTTGTTGACCCTGCCGATCACCCTCCGGATCCCGAATTGAAACTTGCCGAGGGTGGCCAGTGCCAGGTTGGTCTCATCCTGAGCTGTCGCCGCCACCATCACCTGGGCGTTCCCTGCTCCGGCCTGCTTGAGCACTTCCGGGTCGAAGGCGTCGCCGACGTAGATACACTCGGTCGGGATTTCGCGATGCAAGCGTTCTATGACCTTTGGGCGATTCTCGATCACCCTGACCTCATGCCCCAACTCGAGCAGGAGCGAAGCCAGGTGCGAGCCGACCCTTCCTCCTCCTGCGATCAAAACCAGCATCAGCCTGCCTCGCCCGCCAGGAGAGTTTCCAGAAGAGGAAGATGGTCTGGCCGGATGGCCAGTACAACTAGATCGGCCGACTCCATCTTGGTATCCAGGGAAGCCAAGACAGCCTCACCCCCTCGAACGAGCGTCACGGGCTGGCAAGATCCCTTTTCGACCAGGGCCGCCACCGGTTTCCCCGCAAGGTGGTCCGGGATCTTGACCTCGAGAAAACGCACCTCGCCGTGCCCGGCGCTGGCGACTTCGATCAGCCCAGGGTGCCGGAGGATCTGCTCGATTCGATTGGCGCTCCAGGAAGAGGACACCACGGTCTGAATGCCCGCACGATTGAATACGGATGCGTGAGTCGGACTGTACACCCAAGCGACGATGTTGCGTATATGAAACAGGTCACGGGCGATCCGGGCGGCCACAAGATTGGTTTCGTCGCTTGGCGTGGCCGCGGCGAAGCCGTCGGCGGCCTCGACGCCGGCCCGGTGCAGGACCGCCAGGTCCATCACGTCTCCTTGGACGGTCTCCCCGACGAAACGGGCAGGCAATCGTTCAAAGGCATGTTGATCTCGGTCGATGACGGAGACGTTGATCCCCTTGTCGGCGACCGAAGTTGCCAGTTCGGCCCCGACCCGTCCGCAGCCGACTACGATAACCTTGTTCATGCCTGCTCCACGCGCCCGATCCGGCGAAACCAGGCTTCATTCAAGCGGCCCGCCGCCCGGTGCCGCTGATATATCATATCAACTCGACAGGCGATAGGGCACGTCAGCGACGACGGTGCTCTTGCGAAACAAGAACGCCAGGCGGATGGCCCAAGCCGTCTGATTATGCAGGAATGTCTGCCACCACTTGGCCGACACGAAATGGGGCATGACGATCGTGAGCACATCATCCGGCCCCTGGTGGCTTTCGATGCTCTCGATGTACTGGATCAGTGGTCCTATCGTATCGCGGAATGGCGATTCGATCACCACCAGACGAACCCCGCTCCCCCATCTTTCCCATTTCTCGCGAATAGAGGCCGCTTCCTCGGGGCTGATCGCCACGTGCACGGCGGTGACGTCGGCAGACAGCGATAGAGCGTAGTTCAGCGCCAGCAGAACTCCCTGGTGAACGCCACCGATCGGGATGATCACTCGGTGGCGCCGGATGTGACGTTGATGCGAGGGATGTTCGAGGGAGAGCTGGTCTGCAACGTGAGCATAGTGTACGTGAATGCGATAGAAGATGTACACCAGGAACGGGATGAGGACGACCACGATCCAGGCGCCCTGTGAGAACTTTGTGCTGGCGAAGATCAAGGTGACGACGCCCGTCACACATGCACCGGCCAGACTGAGCGCTTGTTTGGGCCGCCATCTCGGGTCGTAAGCCAGGACTGTATCGCGAGTGCGGATGACCTGGGCTTGCTTGAGACGGCCGACCTTGCTGAACCGGACTGCCATCCCTGCCTGCGACAGAGTGAAGCTGAGGAACACCCCGATCGCATACAGCGGGATCAGCGCACTCACGCTGGCCTTGAAGAACACCACCAACAGCGAGGCAAACAGGGCCAGCGTGACGATGCCGCGTGAGAACACAAGTCGACTTCCGCGGGCGCTCAATTGACGCGGGAGGAAGCCGTCGGCGGAGATCAGCGCACTCAACCTGGGGAAATCGGCGAAGCTGGTGTTTGCCGCCATGACCAGGATCACGGTCGTCGAACTCATCATCAGGAAGTAGGGCAGGCTGGTTTGCCCGAGGACGCTGCGCGCGAGCTGTGAGACAACCGTTTCGGTGTCGGAAGGCAAAGCGTGGATCTGATTGGCCAGAAAGGTGACACCCAGGAACAGGCTGATCAAGATGCCGCTCATCCACAGCAGTGTTACGGCGGCGTTATGACTCTTCGGATCCTTGAAAGCCGTTATCCCATTTGAAATAGCCTCGATCCCCGTCAAGGCCGTGCAACCCGAGGAGAAAGCCCTCAAGATTAAGAAGACAGTCAGCGGCTGCAAGACGTCATGAGTGATCATCTCCACGCCGGTGACGGGTGACAGGCTTCCGGTCAGATAGCGGTAGAAGCCCAGTCCCACGGTCCCAAAGGCCATGGTCAGGAAAAAGTAAGTCGGGATGGCGAACGCCCGCCCGGACTCTTTCACGCCACGAAGGTTGACAATCGTCATCAAGACGATCACCGCCAGGGCAAGCTCAACCCGAATCGAGAACAAGTCTGGGATCGCCGAGGTCAACTGGGCGATCCCGCTCGAGATGCTCACGGCGACGGTGAGGATGTAGTCGGTCAGCAGCGCCGCGCCGGCGATTTGAGCCGGCAAATCACCCAGGTTGTCGCGGGCCACGATATACGCCCCGCCCCCGCCCGGATAGGCATGGATTGTCTGCTCGTAGGAGACAGTCACGATGACCAGGAGCCCGGCGATTGCCAATGCAACAGGGAACGAAAGATGCAGATAGGCTGTTCCGGCGAATGCCAGAATGACGAGGATCTCTTCCGTGGCATAGGCCGTGGAAGATAATGCGTCGGAGGCGAACACCGCCAATCCGACCACCTTGCTGATCGCTTGATGCGGGATCTCTCGGGTCGCCAGGGGCTGCCCGATCAGGAAATGCAGGAAGCGGCGTCTGAGGTCGATGCTCATCGAGAAGGATGCAGGGGGAAGGTCGGGCGGCGAATAGAGTGGCGTAACGGCCTGTAAAATGTCATGGACGTTGGCCGATCAGAGCGCGCCCCACGGACGGAGACCACGGTCGCCCTTCTGCCTATTCCGCCTCCCCTAAGGTCCCGGGAGAACGCCCGACCCATCGAATCGCGGCCATGCCGTACAGCAGAGTCAACCAGACGGTGAACGCTCGATAGGCAAGTGTGATCACGGCCGCGGCCGCCAGCGGCACGAGCAGGGAGTTCAACGTCAGTGTCATCGCCCCTTCGACAAAGCCGATTCCGGACGGGGTTGGGGAAACATAGGTGAACAGGAAGCCGATGCTGAAACCGGCGATGAGTGTGCCAACCGAGAATGGTTGCTTGAAAGCCAGGAACATCAAGAACAAGATCGTGATCATCAACGCTTTGCTGCTCAACGAGAGCGCGATAGGCAGCAGGAGCGAACCCGGGTTGTAGCGGGCCTCCATGAGTCCCTGCGACAGGTCTTCGGCGAACTCGTGGGCGCGGGCCGGGTGCAAGTACTCGCGATGAATGAACGGTCGCAAGGCACGGTTGATTCCGCGGCTGAACCAGGCCAGCACATTCCCCAGTCTGACCGGTGCCGTCATCCCCAGGTACAGGAGCCCGCCGAGCACGAGTGCATATGCCAGCATGATTCCGGCCGCGATCAACTCCGGCGAGGCGAGCTGGTTTCGGCGAAACAACACAATCAATCCAAGGGCAAGGACGATCAGGGCCCCAATCAGGTCATAGAGGATGAACATGGCAGCTGCCGTCGTCACTCTGGCAACCGGCTTGCCACGTTGGCGCGCCTCGGCCAGAAAGACCGCTGCCCCGCCCATCCCGGCGCTGGGCGTCACAACAATCATCAGATTGGCTGCAGCTGCCAGGATCGTAAGCCGAACGATGTTCTCTTCCATCCCGAGCGCACGGTAGATGGCGCGGAAAGAGGCGCCGAAGTTTGTCAGCCAGGCCAGGTGGACGATCACGGCCAGGGCCAACCATCGACCATCGCCACGCTTCAGCGTGGCGAGGATCTGCTCGACTTCGGCCATCCGGCCGAAGATGAAATACAGGGCGAACAAGAGGACGAGCGCGATCAGCAGCTTCCGCATCGGTCAGAGGTTGGTGTGTTTCCCGGGTGTTGCCTAATCCAGCAACGAGGCAATGCTCGCTGGTTCGCCAACCGACAGCGACGTGACCGATCGGTCGATGCGGCGCACCAATCCGGACAATACGTTGCCCGTCCCCAGCTCGATGAATGTGTTGATCCCCGCGTCGATCAGATGACGGATCGATTCGGTCCATCGAACTCGCGATGTCAGTTGTGCTGCCAGATCGGCCTGTATCTCCTCAGTCGAGCGCAAGGCCGAGCCACTCACGTTGCCGACGATGGGTACAGTTGGACTAGTGAAACTCGCTTCGGCCAGCGCCTGGCTGAAACGCTGCTGAGCCGGCTCCATCAACGCCGAGTGCGCCGCGATGCTCACCGCCAGCCGTACGACTTTGCGTGCGCCCCGATCCGCCACCTTCTGCGATGCAACCTCGAGGGATCCCTCGTCTCCCGAGATCACCACCTGACCGGGGCAATTGTCGTTGGCGACCTGGACCACACCACCAGTCTCGTGCCTGGCCTCCTGGCATGCCTGCTCGACGGCCTCGACGTCCAGGCCAAGCACCGCAGCCATGCCACCCGGTGCGAGGGCGCCGGCCTCCTTCATTAACTCACCCCTTCGCCTAACCAATTTGAGGGCGGTGGTGTAATCGAGGGAGCCCGAAGCCACGAGCGCACTGAACTGCCCCAGGGAGTGGCCCGCCGTGAAAACCGGGCTCAGCCCGGGCAGAAGCGCCCGTAGAGTCTCGAGCACGGCCACGGAATGGGCGAGCAACGCCGGCTGAGTATGCAGGGTGTCGTTGAGGGTCTCTTCGGGACCTTCCCAGCACAGCCGGGAGAAGGCCATCTCCAGCACGGTGTCAGCCCGCCGGAAGATCTCGGCTGCCTGGGGATAGCTCTGGGCCAGCGCCCTTCCCATTCCGACCGCTTGTGATCCCTGGCCCGGGAATAGAAAGGCCGTGGTATGGGGGTCTATTTCCATGGGGAGCGGTGGGGCCAGACGTTCTCGCAGACGGAGTGAATATGCTTCCGGCTCTCAATGGCTGGCCCGCAAGACACTACGCCTTCTTCTCGATCTCGACAACTTCCCGGCCCGAGTAGTGCCCGCAGTTCGGGCAGACGCGGTGCGGTAAGTGCTTCTCCCCACAGTTGGTGCAAGTGATCAGGGGGGTTGGTGAGATGGCGTCATGCGCGCGTCGGCGATTCTTGCGCCCCTTTGAGATTTTCCTCTTGGGAAGGGGTGGCATCCTATTCTCCTGGTACGTCTCACAATAGTGCCTGCCGCAGGGGCAGGCGTCAACATTATAGCAGGCGGCCAAGGGGAGTCAAGGCGGGCGGGGGAGCGGGAGACATGCCGAAGCAAGCAGGCCATCGGCTTCGCCGACGGCCTGCTTGCTTCGGCACTATTCCTGTTGGCGCCAAGTATAATCAACCCATGACTGGTGAACTGTCACACCTCGACTCGGAGGGCCGAGCAAGAATGGTGGATGTCGGCGGCAAACCGGAGAGCGAGCGCTGGGCTGTCGCGCGCGCTGAGGTTTCGATGTCGCCGGAAACGCTGGCTCTGGTTCGTGCTGGCGAACTCAAGAAAGGAGATGTGCGGGCGGCGGCCGAGCTGGCCGGGGTGATGGCCGCAAAGCACACTTGGGAACTGATCCCGCTGTGCCACCCTCTCCCGCTGTCTCACATCGAGGTTCGGCTGGAGTTGGATGAAGCGGTTCCCGGGGTGACGATCACGGCGACGGTCCGCACCTTTGCCCGGACCGGGGTTGAGATGGAAGCGCTCACCGCCGTGTCTGTGGCTGCATTGACGGTCTACGACATGATCAAGGCTGTCGAGCGAGGCGCTCGGATCACCGACGTCCGTCTGCTGGAGAAGCACGGGGGCCGGAGCGGCGATATCGTGCTCGGGAGTTGATGATGCAGGTGCAGGTGCTCTACTTTGCCTCGCTTCGAGATCGCGCCGGCGTCAGGGAAGAGGTGTTATCCATCCCGGCCGAGTCTACCGTGGCCGACTTGAAGCAGACTCTGAGCGAACGCCATCGCGACCTTGCTCCCGCGCTTGACTCGGCCCTTGTGTCCATCAATCGCGAGTTCGCTTTGTCTGAAGAACTTCTTTCCGAAGGCGATGAAATCGCGATCTTCCCACCCGTGAGCGGAGGCTCGCACACTCAGCCAACTCTATTCCGGATCACGGAGTCGCCGCTGGATCTGAACATACTGCTCGACGACATCGTCTTGCCCAGCACGGGCGCGGCCTGCGTCTTCACCGGCGTGGTTCGTGGTCGAACGGAACGAGGCGAGCCCCATGATACCGACCACCTCGAATACGAAGCCTATACGCCCATGGCCGAGATGAAGATGAAACAGGTGGCGGACGAGATCCGTGAGCGCTGGCCGTCGGTGGAAGGGATCGCTATCGTCCAGCGGATCGGACATCTCGAGCCGGGCACGCCGACCGTCTTGATCGCCTGCACTGCTGCACATCGGGACACCGGCGTGTTTGAAGCGGCCCGCTATGGGATCGATCGACTGAAACAGATCGTGCCGATCTGGAAGAAAGAGGTCAGCCCGCAAGGAGAAGTCTGGGTCGAAGGCGACTACCATCCGGACGCGCAAGACAAGAGTGGATAGAGGTGGGTGAGCTTCGGGCGACACAGGCTGACTATGTGTGGCCTTTCGCGTGCAGCAACTGCCGTCGCCCGTACCCGCCGCGGGGATTCGTGTACCGCTGCCCGGACTGCGGGGGACTATACGAGTTTTCTTCACCGCTTCGGTACCCGTCCCAATCCAGCGCCGCACGCCCGGCACGTTCCCTGAGGCGGTATCGAGGCAGCTTCCCGCTTCCGGATAGCGCTCCACTGGTAAGCCTCGGCGAAGGCGGAACCCCTCTGATCGCGCTCGATGTTCAGGGGAGGACCATTTACTTCAAGTGTGAATATCTGAATCCTACGGGTTCGTTCAAAGACCGGGGAACTTCGGTTCTGGTGAGCGCCCTGTTGGCGATCGGGGCGCAAGAAGCCGTCGAGGATTCATCCGGGAACGCCGGCGCATCCTTCGCGGCGTACGCAGCTCGGGCAGGGATCATCGCCCGGGTCTTCGTGCCGGCCTCGGCCTCGGGTCCCAAGATATCCCAGATCGAAGCCTACGGCGCTCATACAATCCGTGTCGCCGGACCGCGGTCGGCTGCGGCTGAGGCCGTTCAACGTGAGGCGGATGGTGGAGCGCTCTATGCGAGCCATGCCTACCTTCCCCATGGTCTGGCCGGGATGGCGACCATGGCATATGAGCTCGTGGAGCAGCTGCAGGGTCCGCCCGGCGCGGTCATCCTGCCTGTCGGCCAGGGCACCCTGCTGCTGGGTGGAGATCTAGGGTTCAAGGCGCTGCTCGATGCGGGAATGATCGATCGTGGGCCGCGCTGGGTGGGTGTCCAGGCGCGGGCATGTGCGCCGCTGTGGAGCATCTACACGGCCGGGGCAGCGGGAATGGGATGGACCTCGGAGGGTGAGACGATGGCCGAGGGAATACGCATCATCCGTCCATTGCGAGGCGACGCCGTGCTCGGAGCGGTCGGTGCCTCTGGCGGCCGGATTGTCGCTGTGGATGAACCTGAGATCTCGGCTGGACGCGACGCACTCGGTCGCCTCGGGTTGTATGTTGAGCCGACTTCAGCCGTCGTCTGGCCGGCGCTTATGGCGCTGCTCGATGATCTGCCTGATCCGATCGTCGTTGTTCTCACCGGGTCGGGCTACAAGAGCCCGGATCCGGTGTGATGACCGGCTGACGATATTCCGATGAGAGACTGCTCCCAATTCTGATAGGATGGTACAAGCGGGCGCGGGAAGTTGAATCTTAGCCGTCAGACGCCGGCCGTTGGGGCATTCTGCCGTCCGCATCCCTCAGCGGATTGCCCGAATGTCTTGCGGTGAGGGCGATCCCAGGCGTCTTGCTCCTGCCGTTCGATGGATTTCATGGAGGTGAGTCCTGATGACCCACCGAGTCGTCATCACAGGGATGGGCACCATCAACTCGATCGGTCACACGGTGGCGGAAACGTGGGATAGCGCCATCGGCGGTGTTTCAGGGGTTGGACCGATCACGCTGTTCGATGCCTCGGGTCTGCTGGTGCGGATCGCGTGCGAGGTCAAAGGATTCGAGCCCGAGAAATACATGGACGCGCGCGATGCCAGACGCCGCGACCGGTTCCAGGCGTTGGCCTCCGTCGCAAGCCAAGAAGCGCTCCACCAGGCCTCGCTAGAAATGGGTCAGGAGGATCCTTCGCGTGTGGCGGTGGTCGTTTCGACTGCGATAGGCGGGCTGACTACCCTGGAGGAGGCGACGCTGGGCATGGACGTGACTGGGACCAGGCGACTGAGTCCATTTGTGATCCCGATGTTCATGCCAAACGGCGCGGCCGGGCTGATCGCCATCGACAACGGAGCCAAGGGGCCATGCTTTTCGGTCGCCTCGGCCTGCGCCTCGGGGGCGGATGGCATCGGTCAAGGATGGCTGCTTGTGCGCAGCGGAACGGTGGACGTCGCCATAGTCGGTGCCTCCGACGCCACGATCACGCGCATCGGGATTGCCGCATTCGATCGACTTGGCGCACTTTCGCGCCGCAATGACGACATGGACAACACACCGGCGCCCTTCGACCTCGACCGCGACGGCCTGGTCATGGGAGAGGGAGCGGCGATTCTGGTGATCGAAAGTGAGGAGCACGCCCGAGCACGAGGTGCCCGTGTCCTGGCGGAGCTGGCCGGTTATGCGGCTACCGCCGACGCGTTCCACGTCACCGCGCCGGCCGAGAACGGCGAGGGTGGAGCCAAGGCGATCAGCCACGCTCTTGAGTCGGGCGGGCTGCGGGCGCAGGACGTGGACTATATCAACGCCCATGGGACGGGGACCCAGCTCAACGATATCTCGGAGACGCGGGCCATCAAGGCCGCCCTGGGTGAACACGCCTACAACATTCCCGTTTCATCGACCAAATCGATGACCGGCCACATGATGGGGTCGACGGGGGCGCTCGAGGCCATTCTGAGTGTTCAGGCGATCCTGGAAGGCGTCGTGCCCCCGACGCTGCACCTAAGGACCCCCGACCCGGAGTGCGACCTGGACTATGTCCCGAATGAGGCCCGCAAGACCCCTGTCCGAGTGGCGGTGAGCAACGCCTTCGGGTTCGGCGGGCACAATGCGGTGCTGGCTTTTCGGGCCTTCTCGGACTAGAATCGGCCCGG
This sequence comes from uncultured Anaerolineaceae bacterium, assembly GCA_964528155.1. GTDB lineage: Bacteria > Chloroflexota > Anaerolineae > Anaerolineales > E44-bin32. Next base: position 8,187 of record CAZGRL010000006.1, on the reverse strand, counting down.
TTTGGGACAAACGGATCGAATTGCCGCCGTTGAGACAGATCGCGGGGCGGCCGAGGCGTTAGCAGGCCTCGCTGCCTGGTCGGGCTCCCAGGGTGGCAGGGGAAGACGAACTGGTGGAACGCGGCGAACTCAGATCTCCCTGAGTTCACGGCGTCCCCCAAGTTCAACTCAAGGAACCGGATAAATATGGTTGATTCGACCCGAAAGGTTGATCTTCCTTTCGAGGACGCCAGCTTGTTGCGTCGGGCGCTGACGCACCGCTCGTTCGTCAACGAGCACTCGGAAGCTCTGGAGGACAACGAGCGTCTGGAGTACCTGGGTGACGCAGCGATCGACTTCCTGGTCGCCGCCTGGCTCTACAATCACTTCCCCGAGATGGATGAGGGGCAACTGACACGGATGCGCTCGGCTCTGGTCCGCACCGAACAGCTGGCGGAGTTTGCCCGTGAGCTGGATTTGGGGGAGGCGCTCCGTCTCGGTCGAGGGGAGGAATCTTCAGGTGGACGCGATCGGCCGGCACTTTTATGCGCCGCGTTTGAGGCCGTGGTTGGCGCCCTGTATCTTGACGGCGGCTACCCGGTGCTGGTCGAATTCCTCGAACCGAGGCTCAAACGTGCGGCGAAGACGATTCTCGATGATCAGGCGCTTCTCGATGCGCGAAGCTCACTCCAGATTTGGGCTCAGGCTGAGCTTGGGGAAACCCCGCGCTACACGACCGTCGACGCGTTCGGTCCCGACCACGCCCGGGAGTTCGTCGTGGATGTGGACGTCGGGGGTAAGGTGCGCGGTCGTGGACACGGGCACAGCAAGCAGGAAGCCGCCCAGAATGCCGCCGCCGATGCGCTGAATAAGGTCGGGCAACCCATGAATCACAATTCGACAGGATAGATCCTTGACGCCGACTGCCCAATCTACCCCGCGCCTCAAATACCTCGAGCTGCAAGGCTACAAGACCTTTGCCAGCAAGATCGTCTTCGAGTTTGCGCCGACGATCACGGCGATCGTCGGCCCGAACGGCTCGGGCAAGTCCAACATCGCCGACTCCATCCGCTGGGTCCTGGGTGAGCAATCCTACAGCTTGCTGAGAGGCAAGCGCACCGAAGACATGATCTTCTCCGGGTCGGAGGCCCGATCGCGCGCGAGCATGGCCTCGGCGGCGATCACCTTTGACAACGCTGACGGCTGGCTGCCGATTGACTTTGATGAGGTGAGCATCGGACGCCGCGCATATCGGGACGGTCAGAACGAATACCTTCTCAACGGCCAGCGTGTTCGTCTGCGTGATGTGTCTGAGCTGCTCGCCCAATGTGGGCTGGCCGAGCGGACGTACACCATCATCGGACAGGGCCTGGTGGATGCGGCGCTGTCCCTCAAGGCGGAGGAGCGACGCCGGCTGTTTGAGGAAGCGGCCGGGCTCGGGCTTTATCGGGGTCGAAGGGAAGAGGCGTTGCGCCGCCTGGAGTCGACGCGGCACAACCTCGAGCGGGTCCGAGACATCCTGGGCGAGCTTCGCCCTCGACTGCGAAGCCTGGAGCGCCAGGCGACATTGGCCCAAGACTACGATAGGGTCAAGGAGGATCTTGAAGCTGGCCTGCGAGTCTGGCACGGCTACCACTGGTTCCGGCAGGTCCAGCTCCTGGACTCGGCCCGAGAACGAGTGGATGAGCTGGGCGGCAGTCGCGACCGATTGCGCGATGGACAGGCGGAATACGATCGCGAGTTGGCGACGGTCCGCGGCCGGTTGGCCCAGCTCCGCGGCGAGCTGCAGTCCCTGTCTCAAGATCTCTCGACCCTGTATGCGGAACGGGAAGTGCAGGGGAAGCGCCTGGTCGTGGCACAGGAGCGCAAGACCTGGCTGGCCGACCAGAGCGACCACGCATCCTCCGAACTGTCCTTGCTAGAAACATCGATCCTGACGCTGACAGGCCGAATGGAAGAAGAACATGCCGAGAGCGCTCGTCAGGTGAGCGGGCTGGAAGATGCCCGGCGTGCGATGGAGGACCTTCGCGCCGGCGGCGCCATGAGCAGCGAAGATCGAGAAGTATTGGAGCAAAGGGAGGCCCTGGCGAGGCGTGCCCTGGAAAGCGTGAGTTCGCAGCGATCCGAATGGGCGGGCAGATTGCGCCAGTTCGACGATCAGATGCAAACGAGCCTCCGTCGACGAAAGGATCTGGAGGCCTCCATCGAAAGTGGCGAGCAGGACCTGCGCAGGGCGGAATCTGCCGCAGGTGCCGGGCAAAGCCTGCTGAGCAAAGTCGAGGCAGCCGTTCGCCGGGCGAGCGAGATACTCACTTCAGCGCGCGATCAGGTCACGCGGGCACAGGATCAGTTGGATCGGCTCACCCGCGAGGTGGCCGAAGCGCGCATCCAACGGGCGGCGCTCAAAGCAAGACTGGACACGCTTAGGGCCACCGAAGAAGGCGCGCCCGATCTCAAAGCCAGCCTGGCCGAAGCTGCAGGCCGGGGCGAATTCGGCGGATGGATCGGCAAGCTCAGCCAGGTGATCGACACGTCCGGGGATACCCGGACAGCCATCATCGCCGCTCTTGGAGAGTTTCGAGATGCCTTGGCGTTTCGTGGCATCGGTGATGTCGATGCCGCGCTCGGTTGGTTGGCCGAGGGATCCCGGGAGGGATCTGCGGCGCTGCTCCCGCTGGATGAGCTCAGGCTCCAGCCCCGGCTTGACCCGATCGAGGATCCGGATTGTCTCGGGAACGCCGCGGAGCTGGTCCGTGCCCCGGACGCGTACCGCCAGGCCATCAACCTGCTTCTCGGCCGAACCCTTGTCGTCCGGAACCGTGCGGCCGCCCGGCGTATTGCCGGGATGTTGCCGGCAGATTCCCGCCTGGTGACACTTACGGGTGATGTCTTCCATCCAGCGGGTCATGTGATCATTGGAGCTGGAGCGGCACGCGTGGACGAGCAGGCACGGGCGCACGCCGAGGCCGAGCTACACGAGGCTGAGGAGGCCTTGAAGGACGCTGAGAGCAGGCACGCCGCCCTGGCGTCCAGGTTGCCATCTCTTCGATCGGCACACGAAGAAGCCCAGCATAACCTCGAGGTAGCCAAAGAAGGAGAGCGGGAGGCTCGTCTGAGGCAAGGCAAGGCGGCCATGGGACAAGAGGCTGCCCTCCGGAATGTCGAGCAGTTGAAGAACATCCACAGCACGTTGCTGGACGAAGAGGCGCGGATGGAGCAAGACCGACGCGGCCTGCTCGAGCAAGGTTCGGCCCTGGAGACGCAGAACGCCAGGCTTGCTGAGGAGCTCAAGGTGGCGGTCGATGCAGTTGCGGCCGTCCAAACACACCGTCCGCTTGAAATAGTCGAAGCCGAGGCCCAGCTGCAAGTCATCCAGAGGTCGGTGGAAGAAATCAATTCGCGTATCACAGATCTGTCTGAGCGTCTTGAACGGCGAAATCAAGAGAGGGCACGCTGGAAAGAGCAGATCGAGGCCGCGGCCGCGGAGCAAGAACATCTGTCCGCTTCGATTGGCGAGACGGAAGGTGGGCTACAGGCGATCGAGGCCAAGCTGGCCGAGTTGAATTCGCGCATGCAGGCGGTGAATGAAGGCTTGTCCGCCGCCGAGAGTGAGCGCGCCGCCCTTGAAGAGAAGGAATCACGAGCCCGGATCGATCTGCAATCGGCGGAACAGGTCTACTCCCAGGCCCAGATCGAGCTCGCACGCAGAGAAGAGGAACTATCGGCGCTCAAGCGACGCATAGAAGACGATTTCGGCCTGGTGGCGTTCGACTTTGGGGAAACGCTGGTAGGGCAGGAGCCTCTTCCATTTGAGGGGCTGGTCGAACGTTTGCCCCGAGTCGATGAACTTCCGCTTGAACTTGAGGCGCAAGTCAATCGATTGCGAAACCAGTTGCGGCGCATGGGCGCCGTCAGTCCGGAAGCGCGCCGCGAACATGCTGAAGTGAAAGAACGCGTCGAGTTCCTCACCACTCAGGTCGACGACCTGAAGCGAGCCGAGGTGCACCTTCAGGAGGTCATCACCGAGCTTGACCAGTTGATGGAGCACCGCTTCCGCCAAACCTTTGACGCTGTGGCCACGGCCTTTCGGGAGACGTTCACGCGGTTGTTCGGTGGAGGGTCGGTGCGCCTGACGCTGACCGATCCGCAGGATTTGAATCTGACTGGGATCGACATCGAGGCCAGACTCCCCGGCAGGCGCGAGCAAGGGCTTTCGATGCTCTCGGGCGGGGAACGCAGTCTGACGGCGTGCGCGCTTGTGTTCTCGTTGCTGCGGGTCTCCCCGACACCTTTCTGCATTCTGGATGAAGTCGACGCCATGTTGGATGAAGCAAACGTGTCCCGGTTCCGCGATCTGCTAAGGGAGCTTTCGGCGCAGACGCAATTCCTGATCATCACTCACAACCGGCAGACGGTTCAAGCAGCGGAAGTTGTCTACGGCATCAGCATGGGGCCTGACAGCGTCAGCAAGGTGATCAGCCTCAAGCTGGATGAAGCGGCACGCGAGGTCGCGGCATAGCTGGGCTCTCCGGCCCACAAGCATGTAAAGGCAGGGTGAAGGGCGTGGGGAAGCACAGCTTCCCCACGCCCTTCACCCTGCCTGCTCCTCTCTGCGGCCGAGCGTGGCGACACGGCGTTGACAGTAATCCCGGATAAAGTAGAATAGTCTTCAACGCCGAAGTGGCGGAATTGGCAGACGCGCTGCGTTCAGGGCGCAGTGAGCATTACGCTCGTGGGGGTTCAAATCCCCCCTTCGGCATCGGCAGCCCCGACAGGGGCTGCTTTTTGGTTGGCGTGTATTAGGCTCCCGGAGCCTTGACGCTTGGGCACGGATCTTGCTGCGGCTTGCAGCGTGCGGCCTGGGCGGGTAAGATGACGCAGAATGGGAGGCGATCTGACCAAGGGCCCAAGACTCTCGAGCATTCTTCTGGCGATCCTGGCTGTGATCGGCGTGTTCATCCTGGGTGATCTCACCCGAAGGATGGCGGATGCGCGTCGGCTCGAACGCGACGCCAGACTGTTGGGCACTCAGGTACAGGCCCTGGAAGGAGATCAGGCGAGCTTGCAGACTCAGGTCGCCGTGGCGACGAGCGAGGGGATGGTGGAGGAGTGGGCGAGGGGCGAGGCCAAGATGGTCGGCCAGAGTGAGAAGCTGGTTGTCCCGATCGCCCCGCAGGGCTCGCAACCGACGCCCACACCCGCCCCTTCGACGGTACAAAGCTCGCCAACCAGGTGGGAGGTATGGTGGGCGCTGCTCTTCGGAGACTGACTGCTTGACGCTCGCATAGGCGGCTGTTATAATCCGCACCGTCTCCAAGGCAACCGCTGCGGGGTGGAGCAGTGGCAGCTCGTCAGGCTCATAACCTGAAGGTCCTAGGTTCGAATCCTAGCCCCGCTACCTTGTAAGAAAGAAGGCGCCCGAGAGGGCGCTTTTCTAATTGAGCCGTATCGAGCAGCCCAGATTGGGTGATGTCTATGAGACTATGGAGCCCACTTTCGGAAGACGATCTTTCCCAGATACACCGAACCACATTGCGTGTCCTGGAAGACACAGGCATCGGGTTGACCCAGCCGGAGGGGCGAGAGGTCCTGCACGCAGGCGGTGGGCGAATAGACGGAGATCGGGTCAAGATCCCTCCAGAACTTGTCGAACAGTCGCTCGCTCAGTGTCCATCTACGGTTGCTCTCCGAGGGCGCGGAGGGCTGGTAGCGCGGCTCGGGGGAGACAAACTGCATTGGCACAACCTTGGTGGGGCGCGTGCCGTCTATGATGACGAGCGCAACCAGCATCGAGCGGCGATGGTTCAAGATGTGCGGGACAGCGCGCGACTGTTGGACGCGCTCGACGGCGTCACGACGGTCACACCGTTCTTCACGCCGCAGGATGTGCCTGGGCCGATCATGTCTCTGGCGATGTACCGCCACACTCTTCCGAACACCGCTAAGCCACTTCATGGACCAGGAGTGCAGTCCGCAGCGGAAGTGCGCATGCTAGCCGACATGGTGGAGGTGTTCGGCAATCCGAGCGAGCACCTCACGCTTGCTGTGTCTCCCCTGAGTCCTCTGACCTTTCCGGACCGGCATGTTGAGGCAATGATTGAGGCGGCTAGGCTCAATATCCCTTTCGGGCCCCTACCATGCCCGATCGCTGGTGCGACCGCGCCCTTGTCCATCGCCGGAGCTCTCGTCCAGCAGAATGCAGAGCTTCTTGGCTCGATCGTCTTGCTCCAGCTGATACGTCCCAAGCTGCCCATTCTCTACTGTGGACGGATCGCTTTCATCGAACCGAGGACAGGGTTGGCGGTGGACGGATGCCCGGAGGCGGGGCTTGCTTCGGCAGCGACGGTCCAACTCGGTCACCGCTATGGACTTCCGGTGAACGTCTACGGAATGGCGACGAACGCACATGGGTTGGGCCTACAGAACGGCTACGAACGGTGTCTCAATGCTTTGTTGCCGGCGCTGGCGGGCGCGGACGAGCTATCCGGCATCGGTGAGACTTCCGGCGGCGTGGTCGGTTCATACGCTCAGATGGTGTGCGATAACGAGATCGTAGCGACTGTGCGTAGAGTGATCCAAGGGGTAAGGGTGGACGAATACTCACTGGCGTTGCAGGTTATCAACAACGTTGTGGAAGGCCCGCGCAACTTCCTTGGGGAAAGGCACACGGTGGAGCTGCTCGGGTCCGGCGAGATCCTGATCCCGGAACTAGCGGATCGACGGAACATGGATCTATGGGAGAAAGAAGGGCACACGGGGCTTGTCGATCGAGCTCGAGAGGTAGCACGCCGCTTGTTGGAGGGGCATGAGGTAGAGCCACTGGACGGAACGCAAGAACGTGAGTTGGATCGCATCCTTGCGGCGGCGGAGCACACGCTGGGGTGAATGCGACGGACCGTATCGCATCTGAGTCCGATCGTGTCTCCGTGGACTGCGACGATAGTCCAGGAGCAAGGCGCGTGCGTCGAAAGACCTGAAGGTCTAAGGTTCGCCTGCGCTTGCGGGCCGGCTAGGGAATCCTAGCCCTGCTACCTTAAGAGAAAGCGCCCGAGAGGGCGCTTTTCACTTTGTACGGCCTCATGTAGCCCAGTCAAATGAATAGCGTCCCTGTCATGGGCGCGCCAGCGGCGCCCGCCGATTGTCTGATGGCCATCCCCTCGCCGAAGTTGAGCAGGCGGTGGCCTGAGCCGACAATAAGGGCCAGGTGCGCCGAACGGCCATCAGCCGTCGGGTGTCCTGGAAGTGTGAGACCCACCCCCGGGCGATGCCAGGACGGGCAAGCTGATACCTAATCCGACGGCAAGAATGACTTAGGGCTGATCAAGGCGCTCGGCTCCCGGCTTCCATCGCGGTGCACTTGGACGCCAGGCGAATTGGTGCGCGCTGTCCGGCCTTGGATTTCTATGAATTGGCGCAACGATACTTGGCGTGCCGTCTTGATTCAAGGGGTTCAGGAAAAGAGCCGGCCGGCGCGATTGTGATCCCGTAGAAAAGGCCCAGTTCCCCGCTGTTATGACGCATTGAGTGGCCCGGATTGGACCGGAGATCGATTCCTAGCCGACCTAAAGGGGGGCACCCAGTTCACCATATTCTCGGATCCATGCCTGCTCGGGGTTGTAAACAGCGGTGACCAAAGACACTTGAGGTCAATGCCGGCACTCCCTATGATGACCGTGTAAGCAAGGCGGGAAAATAACAGGGGAGGTGGCTTGGCAATCGGCTCGAAGCTAAGAGTATTGGAGCGGCGCCAATGACGACTTGCAGGTCGAAACGCGCCACAGGTTTACGGGCCACCGGCCTCTTAGGGGGAAAGTAGCTGCACCCCTGCCGCACCGGCCAGTCTATCATCGCTGCCGAGACACCCGGCTCAACGGCTGATCGTTGGCAAAGATTGAGGCTTCGGCGGCCAATTCCGCGATGAATGCCTGGGGAGGATCTTCATGACACTCATGCTCGATGGCTCGTCCCTCACGACTGAAAACCTGGTTGCGATTGCCCGGGACAATGAAAAGGTGGCGCTGTCTCCCGAGGCGCTGGAGAGAATCCGTGGCTGCCGTGCCATGCTGGAGGAGAAACTCGCCAACCACGAGATCATGTACGGCACCAATACGGGCATTGGTGAGTTTTCAGAGGTGATACTCAATGAAGAGCAGGTTAAGGAATTCCAAAGGTACCTGGTCTACAACCACGCCGCCGGGATCGGCGATC
>CAZGRL010000005.1:59407-98608 GCA_964528155.1 uncultured Anaerolineaceae bacterium | reverse complement strand
TCGTGGCCAAGCATCGCAACGGCCCGACGCATTCCGGGATCGAACTGGTATTCCGACGCTCGCTCGCCAAATTCGAGAACGCTGCCACACGCCGCCCCGAGCTGGCCGGGGCCGACTAAGCGGAAGCGGGAAGAGGCCCGTCACTTTTGAAGCCGCCCACAGGCTTCGCCGGCTTTCCCTCGGGCAAGGTCCCGTTGACGCCGATCCCCAGATCGTTCTTCAGCGACATCCTGCCAGCAATCGATCATCTGGGTGAACTCAAAGTCACGCTCTATGCTTTTTGGGCCCTGGCCGCCCGAGAAGGTCGCTTTCGCTACCTGCGACGCGATGAACTCGTAGCAGACGAATTGCTGATGAAGGGCCTGAAACTGCCCGGTGCGACGGCCGAGCAGGCGCTGGATGAGGCCCTCGAACGGGCCGTGGCGCGGGGGACGCTGTTGCGAGTCGGCCCGACTGGCGACGGCCTGGACCAGGCCTACTTCTTCCTGAACACCGCCAAAGGCAGGGCGGGGGCCGCAGCGCTGGAAAACGGAAGCTGGCGGCCGAGCGGTGATCCGAGGATGCCGGTAGAATTGCGCCTCGAGCGGCCAAACCTGTTCACGCTCTACGAGCAAAACATCGGACCGCTGACACCGATGATCGCCGAGACGCTCCAGGAGGCGGAGAAGGACTACCCGGAGCGTTGGATCGAGGACGCAATCCAGATCGCCGTCCGCAACAACGTGCGAAAATGGAGCTATGTCGAGGCCATCCTAAAGGGATGGCGAGTCGAGGGCAAGGATGACCGAGAAGATCGAGGAGACACTGAGAAGGCTCTCCGGCGCTACCTCGAGGGCGACTCAGCCGACTTCTTCGACCTCTAGCACGCGCGACGAAACATTGGGTGACCCTGACTGCCCGTTCTGCCACGGCGCAGGGTATTTGCGCGAGGACCTGCCGGTCGGGCATCCGGATTTCGGCAGGCTGACGATTTGCAGCTGCCGTCAGGCCGATGTTCGTTCGCGCATCCGCGATCGCCTGTTCAGCTTGAGCCATCTGGAAGCCCTGCAGCATCTGACGTTTGAGAGCTTCAACCCACACGGACGCGTCGGCCTGGGCGAGCAGGAGCAGAACTCCATTGAGAACGCCTACCAGCGCTCGCTGCATTTCTCTCAGAGCTTGGAGGGTTGGCTGCTGATCCTGGGCGGATTCGGTTGCGGAAAGACCCATCTGGCGGCGGCCATCGCCAACGCCTGCGTGGCGCTTGGGGTCCCGACGTTGTTCCTCACGGTCCCCGATCTACTGGACTGGCTGCGTTATTCCTACAGCGACCGGGAGGCTGATTTCGAAACGCGCTTCGAGCAGGTTCGGCGGGCGCCGCTTCTCATCCTGGACGACCTGGGCACCCAGAACGCGACCGACTGGGCCCGCGAGAAGCTCTTCCAGATCGTCAATCATCGCTACGTGAACAAACTCCCGACGGTGTTGACCACGAACCTGTCCCTGGATGAGCTCGACGGTCGAATCCGCTCCCGGCTGTCCGATCCGGAAATGGTGGATAGACTGTATATCCAGGCGCCGGACTATCGCCGGCCGCTGGACGACGCCGGTCATCACGAGCTTTCGTCGCTGGCGGATCATGCACATCAGACGTTCGGGACGTTCAGCCTGCGCAAGAGCGAGAAACTTCCGGCGGAACAACAGAAGTCTCTCGAAGAGGCATTCAAGATCGCCCAGGGGTTCGCCGAGGATCCGCGCGGTTGGTTGTTCATCGGAGGTCGCTACGGATGCGGTAAGACGCACCTGGCTGCCGCCGTCGCCAATTACCGGGCGACGCAAGGATATCCGGTGATGTTTGTCATCGTCCCGGATCTCCTCGACCATCTGCGAGCGACATTCAACCCGAACAGCACGGTGTCATACGATCGACGCTTCGAAGAGGTCCGGGGCGCCGAGTTGCTGATTTTGGATGATCTCGGAACCCAGGCGATGACACCCTGGGTGCGCGAAAAGCTCTACCAACTCTTCAATCATCGTTACAACGCTTCACTGCCCACGGTGATCACCAGCGCCGATCCGGCAGAAGAGATCGATCCTCGCTTGCGCACCCGAATGGAGGATCGCCGGTTGTGCACACGTGTCCTGATCAGCGCGCCTTCTTTCAGAGGAGGCAAGCCGCGCCCAACCCGGGGCAGGTGAATCGAGGTCACCCCGAGCCGGCAAGACGTTCAGCATGGTAGAATGACGCCCGGCGCCCCCATCGTCTAGAGGACCAGGACGCGGCCCTTTCAAGGCCTAAACCGGGGTTCGAATCCCCGTGGGGGCACCTGTCAGAATGAATCAATCGTGGCCATCGGGACGAGCGTCCGATGGCCACTTTGCATTGGCTGCGTCGCCGGCTGCAACGTTGAAGTACAGTCGACAACGATCATCACGTCGCATTAGATGGGAGCCGGCTGCGCTTTGGAACCGACCCCGTGCGGCCTGCCGGCGGCTCTATGCCTGGCCTTCCCCTTCCTCCGCTTGTCCGGACCCCTCGGCGAAGAATCTCCTGGCGATCGCCACCCCGGCGTTGGCCGCCGGGATTCCCGCGTATGCCGCGACGTGGAGGAAGACTTCCGTCAGGTCATCCGGGGTCACGCCTGTGTTGGACGTGGCCCGCACATGCAGGTTCAACTCCTCCAGCCTTCCCAGCGCCGCCAGGATGGCAATCGTGATCATGTGCCGCGTCCTGCGGTCGAGGTGTGGGCGCGCCCAAACTTCCCCCCAGGCCACCTCCGTGATGTAGCGCTGGAAATCCGCCCCGAATACTTCGCCGGAACTCATCGATCGATCGACGTGTCGATCGCCCAGCACCTGGCGGCGGACATTCGAACCACGTTCAAATAGGCCATCCGACATCTCTACCCTCCCTGTCGAGCAGTCCGATTGTCACCCGATCATACCGAGCCGAGCACCACCATCCCGATTCGCGCCTAGCACGAGCCCATCGTCGCGTCAGCCAGCTTCCCCACTCGAACTGTTTTGCTCCTCGTCCGGCGCCTGGGTGGATGGCGGGCGTGGTCCGATGATTTTCTCCATCTCTTCTTGATTCACCGTTTCATGTTCCATCAGGGCGCCGACGAGCGCGTCCAGCGCAGTTCGATGCTCCGTCAGGCAATGGCGTGTGTACTCGTAGCGGTCACGTAAAAGTTGCTGAACCCCTTCGTCCACGCGGGCGGCGGAGGCCTCGCTGTAGCCACGCCCCTGAGAGATTTCGTAGCCCAGGAACGGGTGCTCCTCATCCGCATCCAGGGTCATCAGGCCGAATTCGGTCATCCCCCAGCGAGTGACCATCCGTCGGGCGAGACGAGTGGCTTCTTTCAAATCGTTCTCCGCTCCGGTGGTGATCTCCCCAATGACCAGCTCTTCGGCCACTCGCCCGCCCATCATCACCGCCAACCTTGCCAACAGGTAGACACGCCCATAGTTGTATTTGTCCTCTCCCGGCATCTGCTCGGTGACGCCCAGCGCCATGCCGTGCGGAATGATGGTCACTTTGTGGACCGGGTCCGCCTCGGGGGTGAACCAGGCAACCACGGCGTGCCCGGCCTCGTGATTGGCGATCACCCGCCGGTCTTTCTCGTCCATAGCCAACGGGCGAGCCGCACCCAGGACGATCTTGTCAAGCGCTACTTCGAAATCCTCCATCGTGATCCGGTCGTGACCCAATTGAGCAGCCAGCAGGGCGGCTTCGTTGCACAGATTTGCCAGGTCGGCACCGCTCATCCCAGCCGTGATCCCGGACACAACGTCAAGGCTCACGTCCCCGGACAGCGGCAAGTCCCGGGAATGGATCTTCAGGATTCCAAGGCGTCCTTTCCGGTCGGGAAGGCCGACGACGACCTGTCGGTCAAAGCGGCCCGGGCGAAGGAGGGCGGGGTCAAGCACGTCCGGACGGTTGGTCGCGGCGAGCAAAATGATCTCGTGGTGTTCGTCGAAACCGTCCATCTCCACCAGCAGCTGATTGAGGGTCTGCTCGCGCTCGTCGTTGACTGCCCCAAGCCCGGCGCCCCGGCGTCGGCCCACAGCGTCCAATTCGTCGATGAACACGATCGCCGGAGCGGACTGTTTGGCTTGCTGAAACAGATCACGCACCCGACTGGCGCCGACGCCGACGAACATTTCCACGAACTCGGAGGCGCTCAGATTGAAGAATGGGACGTCCGCCTCTCCGGCGACGGCCCGCGCAAGCAATGTCTTGCCGGTCCCCGGCGGGCCTACAAGCAGCACCCCGCGAGGAATGCGTGCCCCGAGGTCGTGGTATTTCTTTGGGGTGCGCAGGAAATCTACGACTTGCTGCAGGTCTTGCTTGGCTTCGTCGGCCCCGGCAACATCCTCAAAGGAGACTTTGGGTCTGTCCGACTGGACCTGCCGAGCTCGCGTCCGCCCGAAAGACAGGATCCCGCTTTGCGACTGCACTGCCCGACGGCCCATCCACACGACCACCCCGAGCAACAACAACAACGGCAGCCCATCGGTGAGGAGAATTGAGAACCAGGGCAATGACGGATTCTTGACCTGGACTTCAATCCCTTGTCCCTCGAGCAAAGCAAGTAGATTGGGATCGCCGACCGTATCCGGAAAGAGCGTGGTGAACTCCTGATAGGCTTGGGAAGGTACTGGCTGCACACCCGGCACGGGCGTTGCCGCAGGTGTTCCGACCGGCGTTGGCGGCGGCCAGGTCAGCGGCTTGGCGAAGCTGCCCGTGATTTGGTTGCCCTGGATCTGAACACTTGTGACGTTGCCACTCCGCACCTGATCGATGAAAGTCGTGTATGGGATGTCAGCCTGGCTGGTACCACCGGCAAGAAAGGTAAGTACATTCCAGATCATCAAGGCAATCAGCACGAGCCACCAAAACGGTGATAGGTGCGGCTGTGGACCCTGAGGCTTCTCAGGTTGTTGAGGTTGTTGGTTCCGTGGTGGAAGATTCATGAGTCAGACTCCGTAGTGTTGATAGAACCATCGTTTGGTGAATTCCGCCGCCAGGAAATACACCGCGACGATGCCGAGGATCACCAACAAGTAGACCGGCGGGAGTGGCGTGAAACCCATCAGGCTCGCCACCGGTGAGTAGGGCAACGCCATTGCGATGGCCGCGACCCCACCTGTCACGGCGAGCATCGCCCGGCTAGGACGGCTGTGGGTGACGGGCCGGCGTGTCCGGACTGCAAAGACCACCAGCGCTGCGGAAATGACCGACTCAATGAACCAGCCGGTGTGGAATGCCTCCTCGCTCGCCTTCAACAACCACAATAACACGCCAAAAGTGGCCAGGTCGAAGAATGAGCTTAGTGGACCAAAGACGATCATAAAGCGTCGGATGAAGTTGATGTCCCAGCGATGAGGACGCTCCACCAGCGCCTCGTCTACATTGTCATTGGCGATGGTCATCTCCGGTAGGTCCGTCAAAAAGTTGATCAGCAGGATTTGCTTGGGGAGCATGGGGAGGTATGGAAGGAAAAGAGACGCGCCCGCTACACTGAACATGTTCCCGAAATTGGCGCTGGTCGCCATGAACACGTACTTGAGCGTATTGGCGAACGTCTCTCGCCCCTGAAGAATGCCCTGGCGGAGCACATCCAGATCCTGCCTGAGCAAGACCAGGTCGGCGGCCTCCTTGGCCACATCCACAGCGTTGTACACCGAGATGCCTACGTCGGCACTGTGCAGCGAGGGCGCGTCGTTAATCCCGTCGCCCAGGTAACCCACGACGTTGCCCCGTTTCTTGAGCGCAAGGATGATCCGCTCTTTCTGGTTGGGATCCACCTGGGCAAAGATCACTGTGTCTTCGACCGCGTGCCAGAGCGCCTCGTCGCGCAAGTCGTCGAGCTCCGCCCCCGTCAGCACTTCCGCCTTGCCAAACCCCACTGCTTCGCCAACGTGCTGTGCCACAAGCCGATTGTCGCCGGTGATGATCTTCAGCTTCACACCTAACTTCTCAAGTGCCTGGATGGTTTGGACCACATCGGTCTTTGGCGGGTCGAAGAACAACAGGAAACCGACAAAGGTCAGGTCCGCTTCGTCGTCAGGGGAATAGGGAAGAGCCTGCGGCTGAACAGGCTTGACCGCAACCCCCAGCACTCGGTACCCTTGCGCACCCCAGCCCTCGTATTTCTCCTGAATTTCCGCCTGGGCGCGGCTATCCAGGGCGGCTTCAAGGGCCCCCACTCGCACCCGCGAACAAATGGACAACACGTTTTCCAGCGCGCCTTTGCTGATGAGCAGCGGGGGTGAGTCCGCTCTTGCTACAACGACGCTCAGCCGCTTGCGGATAAAATCATAGGGGATCTCGTCAATCTTGGTGTAGGTCTTCGCCCCTTCCACACCTTTCCGAACAATAGCCTCGTCCAACGGATTGGCCAGTCCGGTTTGCATGCTGGCGTTGAGATACGCGTACAACATTACCAGGTCGGAGGCCTCCCCGTCCGCCCCCAGGGCAGCGTCAAGTTTGACGACCCCTTCAGTGAGAGTGCCGGTCTTGTCGGTGCAAAGCACGTTCATGCTGCCGAAATTCTCGATCGACTCCAGCCTGCGGACGATTACGCCGCCTTTGGCCATGTTCTGTGAGCCTTTGGCGAGATTAATGTTGATGATGGCCGGCAGCAGTTGTGGCGTCAGCCCGACCGCCAGAGCGACGGAAAAAAGAAGCGAGTCCAGTACCGGCTTCTGGAAGAACACGTTCAAGGCGAAGATCCCCAGGACCAGGACCAACATGACCTCGGTCAACAGATAACCCAGGCGCTTGACGCCGCGCTCAAACTCGGTCTCTGGCGGGCGAAGAGTTAGACGATTGGCGATCTGCCCGAAGACTGTGCGGCTCCCCGTTTCGACGATGAGCACTCTGGCACTGCCACTGCGCACATTGGTGCCCTTGAACACAACGTTGGTCCGCTCGGCCAAATCGGCGCTTGCTGCTACCACCCCGGCCTTCTTTTCCACTGGAAAAGTCTCGCCGGTCAGGACAGCTTGGTTGACGAAGAAGTCGGCGGCCTCGAGCACAACCCCATCTGCCGGGATCAGGCTCCCGGCGGATAACAGCACCACGTCTCCGGGCACGATCTTCTCAGTTGGGACGGAGTCGGTCCGCCCGTCCCGAACCACTCGAGTCTCGAGGGATACCTGCGCGCGCAGCTGCGCTGCGGCATTGCCGGCACTGTACTCCTGGAGAAAGCTCAACACGGCGCTGCCCATGACGATCACAAGTATGATGACCGCGTCGGGCCAATCCCTGAGAAAGGCCGAAAGAAACGTGGCAAAGACCAGGATGAGCATAAGCGGGTTTCGGAACTGGTTGAGGAACAGGCTCAGCGGCGGCGACCGCTTTTCACTCTGTATTCTGTTGGGGCCGAGACGCTGTAGCCGTTCCAAAGCCTCTTCCTGCCCCAACCCGACCGAAGTCGAGCCCAGTTGCTTTGAGATCTCACCGATATCCTGAGACCAATAGGGGAGCATGGCAGCGATCCTATTTGCCGTTGAGATTGCTGATCCTGACCCAACTCTGATTATCTGTACGCCCGGGACCTGGAGCTTTGCATTCCCCGAAGGTCCTCCACCAGCCAATCTTGTCCAGGAAGAGGCCGGAGAAGGCCCCACCAAGGCAGGCTCGGTGTCCCCCGACCGCTGCGTCCGCCTCGGACGGGTTGCGGACACCGGAATTGGGATCCTGCATCATCCTATTCTCCCATGGAATGTCGTGGAGTTCGCAACGTCACGATTGACGTGATGTGCCCGTTCGTGCACCCATGCCGGACATGCTACCGCCACTCCAGATCGCCAATGACCTTCCTCATCGCAGGCTTCCAGGGCCCGTGTCGTCCGTGAAGGTCGGGTCGGGGAGGCGAGACGGGGACCCGCTCTATCGATGGAATAGCTGGACAGCCAGCCACATGCCGAATTACGATAGTCCTTACGGGGCGCATGGGACTCCCAGCTTACATCACCCATGTCGAAGGCAGCTGATTCCTGAAGAGGGAAACATGATTCTTGTGACCGGTGGATCGGGCTACGTCGGGAGCCACATCGTTCGGCGGCTGGCCGGGACCGGAAGACCGGTTCGGGCGATGGTGCGAGATCGGGAGCGCGCCGAGCGCGAAGCGCGTCTGCCAGACCTTTCGACCGAGTGGGTCGAGGCGGATGTCACTCGGCCGGACACTCTGCCGCCAGCCTTCGCCGGTGTGAAGACGGTGGTTCACACCGTAGCGATCGCAGTCGAGAAAGGTGAACGGACCTACGAGAGGATCAATGTGCAGGGGACGGCGAACGTCCTGCAAGCCGCCGCCGAATCCGGTGTGCGCCGCTTCATCAACATCAGCCAGCTTGGTGCCGAACCGGATCTGCCCTATTGCTTCCTCGCATCCAAGGGGAAGGCCCAGGCGCTGGTGGCGCAATCTGACTTCGATTGGACCGCTTTTCGCCCATCGGTGATCTGGGGCCCGGAAGACGAATTCGCCAACACATTCGCCCGGTTGGCGCAGATGACCCCCTTCATCTTCCCGATCGTCGGCGACGGCCAGGCGAAGTTCGAGCCGGTCTGGATAGAAGACGTCGTCACCGCTGTCGAGCAGTCGCTGAATGACGAGACCACTCACGGCAAGGAGTTCGAATTGGGCGGTCCGGAAGTCCTGACCATGGAGCAGATCGAGCGCCGAACGCTGGCTGCGCTCGGTGCTCGGCGGGCATTCGTCCGTTTCCCCATTCCGCTGATTCGAGTAGCCGTCTGGTTGATGGAGACTTTGCTACCGTCCCCGCCGGTGACCCAGAGCCTGCTGGAGCTGCTGGCCGTGGACAATGTCACGCGGATCAATTCGATCTCACGCTTCGTCTCTTCGCCGAGGGCTTTTACGTCGGAGAATGTAGAGGCATACGTGCGCCGGTTTTCGATTGGGCGCACGTTGGAGCAATTCATGGGAAAGTAGAACGATCAGGAGCTGGCGTGGACAGTCCGATTGATCGAGAAGGCAGGGATCGGCCCGGATGCCTCGATTTCCCAACAATGGGCGTGGGCGCCTGGGCCTGGGGAGACCGCCTGTACTGGGGCTATGAAGGAGACTACGGCCGTCAAGATGTCGAGGCGGCGTTTCACGCCTCGATCGATGCCGGCATCCGTTTCTTCGACACGGCAGAGATCTACGGTCGCGGAGCATCAGAAACGATCTTGGGTCAACTCGAGAAGGAGTCAGGCTTCTCACTCACCATCGCTTCGAAGTTCATGCCCTACCCATGGCGTCTACGGAAGAAATCGCTAGTGGAGGCACTCCGCCGAAGCCTTGATCGGCTTGGGCGCGAGAACCTTGAGTTGTATCAGATCCATTGGCCGCTTCCACCCGTCCGGATCGAAACCTGGATGGAAGCTCTGGCCGAGGCAGTGGAGTTGGGACTTATACGTTCGGTCGGTGTCTCGAACTACAGCCTTTCACAAATGGAGCGCGCCCGCTCGGCGCTGGCCAGGTTCGGGATCACCCTTCGTTCGAACCAGGTCCTTTACAGCTTGATGGATCGAGGACCCGAGAAGACCGGGCTGCTTGGGGCCTGCCGGCGTGAAGACATCGCGCTCATCGCCTATAGCCCGCTTGCCCAGGGTCTGCTCACCGGTAGGTACTCCTTGAGCAATCCTCCACCGCTCCGCCGGCGTGTGCGCCTCAGGCGCGCTCGCCTGGCGCAGTCCGGGTCTTTGGTCGATGTCTTGCGCAGGCTCGGCGAAACACACGGCGGCAGAACGCCAGCCCAGGTGGCGATCAATTGGGTGATCGCCAAGGGCGCGATCCCGATCCCAGGCGCGAAGAACGCTTCCCAGGCGACAGAGAACGCCGGCGGCCTGGGTTGGCGCCTGAGCGATGAAGAAGTGGCGGCACTTGACAAATCCGGCGAGCGAATGCATGTCGTCTCACCCTGACACACACCACAGACTCACATATCCCGACCCACGTATGAAAGAAGGAAAGTCATGACCGGAATCCTCGCTGGGAAGGTCGCAGTGATCACCGGTGGAACACGGGGCATTGGCCTGACGATCGCCGAAACCTACGCGCGCCAGGGCGCCCGCATCGCCGTCGCATCCCGCTCCTCCGAGTCCGTGCGACAGGCAGTCGAAAGCCTCAAGATGGCGTCCGATCAAGTTATCGGCGAAGCGTGCGATGTCCGAGATTTCGCGCAAGTCCAGGCTCTGGCCCGGTCCGCGCTGGGACAATACGGTCGGATCGACATATGGGTGAATAATGCCGGTGTATCCGGCCCGTATGGACCCACGATCGAGATCTCTCCCGAGCGCTTCACCGACGTCGTGCATACGAACATCCTTGGCGTATACCACGGATCGATGGTCGCCGCCTGGCACTTCACGGCCAACAACTCAGGCAAGTTGATCAATGTCGTCGGAAGAGGTGCGCGCGGTCCCGTCCCGTTTCAGAACGCCTATGCATCTAGCAAGGCCTGGATCAAGTCTTTCACCTTGGCGCTGGCAGAGGAGCTCCGAGATCACGGGGTCGGCGCTTATGTACTCAGCCCGGGCATGGTCCTCACCGATATGCTGCAACGCCCGGAGGTCGTGGAGGGGTATGAGGAAAGACTGGGTACGCGCTATCAGACGGTCCTGCGAATGTGGTCCGGGCCGGCCGAGGAGGCAGCCAGAGCCGCGCTCTGGCTCGCCGGGCCTGCGACGGACGGAAAGACCGCCATCGATCGCCGAACGTTGACGGCGCCTCGATTGGCCGCGGGGGCACTGCGGGAGCTGGGTCGGCGGTTGCTGGGTCGGCCTGCGCGTTCCATCGAGGTCTCACCGGTGATCGTCCCACCCTGGAAGCCGGATGCCCAAATGCGGAGTTGATCATGCCTTCAAACCCAAATGACTGGTTGCTGCTCGGAGCCTCGCTTGGATTGACATTCATCGCAGCCGCGATCGGCGGAGTCGTCACGGCGCGTCCGGTACAGACTTGGTACCGCACGATCCGCAAACCCGCCTGGAACCCGCCTGACTGGCTTTTCGGCCCGGTGTGGACGATCTTGTACATCCTGATGGGCATAGCGCTATGGCGAGTGTGGAGAATGGGCTGGGATGAGGTCGCGGTCCGGCTCGCCGTTTTCCTGTTTCTCATCCAGCTCGTGCTGAATGTCCTGTGGTCGGTGATCTTCTTCGGCCAGCGACAACTCGGACAGGGGGTAGTCGAGATTGTCGTTCTGTGGCTCTTTCTTCTGGCGACGACGATCGCCTTCTTCGGCCTGCAACCTCTGGCGGGATGGCTGCTTGTTCCCTACATCGCCTGGGTGAGCTTCGCCGGGTTTTTGAATTTCACTGTCTGGCGCCTCAATCGTTGAGACGACCCCATCGCATCAAGGCCGGCTGACGAGGCCGATCAGCCATCCCCCCCGCCCTCGTTCGTCGGTTTCTTCGTCATCCTCCAGCACGACAGCCACCTGCCCAAGACGGCGTCCGCTGCTTGAGCTGCGACGTGGAACCACCACGTGTTCGACCGATGACTCAGGGTCGAACAGCGGTGGAACGGGCTTTGCTTGTCGGCTAGACCGGGGGCTGGAAAGCGAGGATTGTGAGAGTCCCGTAGACGAAACCGATGAGCGCCAGTAAGACCGCTGAAGCTGCCAGGGCTCTCTTGATGCGGGCGATGCCGCCGAAGTCTATCAGCACGGCGTAGGTACCGGTGACGGCGTGCAAGAGCACGAAGAAGAGGAAAGCCACGTCGATCGCCTTCCATAACGGCTGACCCATTCGCTCAATGATCCGGCTGAAGTCGATATGGAACGGCGGGTAGTGGACGACCGTCATGTGGATTGTCAGGAACACCAGAAGGGCGATGGCGCTCCACCGCTGGATTTGAAAGACACGCATCTCGTCCTCCTAGCCCTGCAACGCGAAGAGCAAGATCGGGAGACCGCCGGCGACCGTGAGCATTGCCGAAACGACGAACGCGGCGTAGAACAGGCTCTTGCGGTATTCGGTGACGTCAAAGTAGTGCACGATCAACAGACGGATCCCGTCGAAGGCGTGATACACGACCGCCGCCAGCAGGGCGATCTCCGCCAGCTGGAAGAAGGGCGTCTGCACAAGCGCCAACCGGGCGTTGAACAGCTCCGGCCCGCCGTTGGCCGACCCGATAACCCACATGTGAGCGATGAGATAAAGCACCAGCGCCACGCCAGTGAAGCGCCTCAACAAGAAGCTCACAAAGCCCGTGCTACGATACATGTTGCGTCTCTCCTTCCGAGGCCGGCGGCGCCGAAACGGGGATAGGATCGGCGATCGTTCGCTGCCGCTCGATTCGGGAGGCCTCAAAGGCGATCCGCTTCTGGGCCAGCTTGCGAAGCGTTTCAATCGCCTGGGTCGGGTTGAGGCCCTTGGGGCATGAATCGATGCAATTGAAGATCGTGTGACAGCGGAATGCACCCTCGTCGGTTCCGACATCGGCCAGGCGTTCTCCGGGGATCGTGTCGCGCGGGTCGAGCACGCGTAAGAAGCTCTTCAGAAGCGCATGCGGTCCGATGTAGGCCTTGTTGAGGGCAACTACCTGGCAGGCCGAATAGCACGCCCCGCACATGATGCAGGTTTCGGCATTGTGTATCGCGGCGACTTCCTCGGGGGACAGCCTGAATTCCTTCTCGGGCGTCGTCTGCGGGGGGACAAGCCAGGGCTTCACCCGGATGTATTCCTTCCAGAAGGTCGAGCGGTCGACAACCAGATCCTTGATGATCGGCAGGTAGGGCAGCGGCTTGATCGTCACACGGCCCCGCCGATCGAGTTCTCCCTCAAGAGGCGTCTTGCACGCGAGGATATTGCGACCGTTGACATTCATGGCGCATGATCCGCAAATTGCGTGACGGCATGATCGCCGAAATGTCAGACTTCCATCTTGTTCGTGCTTGATCCAATGCAAGGCATCGAGCAGAGTCGTCCCTTGGACCCGCGGGACACGGAACTCCTGTAGATACGGCTTGGCATCGGTATCCGGATTGAAACGCTGGACACGTACGATGGCCTGTTGGTTCGATCCGTTTGGGGGCGCCATTCTCCTCGCACCTCCTGGCCGTTGACGGTCAGTACTTTCGCTCCTGCGGCGGATATCTC
This sequence comes from uncultured Anaerolineaceae bacterium, assembly GCA_964528155.1. Taxonomy (GTDB): domain Bacteria; phylum Chloroflexota; class Anaerolineae; order Anaerolineales; family E44-bin32. Next base: position 85,512 of record CAZGRL010000005.1, on the reverse strand, counting down.
TTCCAGTCAATGAACACCGGCTTGTAGCTCAGTTTCGGGCCTTCACCGTCGGCGCCCTTCTTGGCCAACGTGTGCCTGAGCCAGTTCTGGTCGTCCCGCTGGGGGAAATCGGTACGCCAATGGGCCCCGCGGCATTCCTCTCGAGCGAGCGCGCCGGCGACGATCACTTCGCTGAATGTAAGCAGGTGTTTGGTCTCAAGGGTGCCGAGCAGATCGGTGTTGAAGCGGCGAGACTTGTCCATAACGCGGGCCGAGTGGAAGCGACTTTGCAGCCGCCGCACGTCCTCGAGGGCCTTCTTCAGTCCGGCGCCGTCGCGAAAGATGCCGCAGTTGGCGGTCATCGTGGCTTTCAGCTCGCGGGCGATCTGCTCTGATGATTCGTCGCCATCGCGCTCGAACATGTGCTGCAGCTCCAGCCGAGGTCTCTCTGCAGGATCGCCGGACACGGGCTCCAACCGGGCGCCGTCTTTCACCATTCTCGCCACCGCCTTGCCCGCCCGGCGACCAAAGACGGAAGCCTCCAACAGGCTGTTCGTACCCAGCCGATTCGCCCCATGAACGCTGACACAGGCACATTCCCCGGCTGCAAAAAAGCCGACGATCGGCGTTCCGGCGGCGTCGGCAATCGCCTGTCCATCCTTGTCCGTCGGGATTCCGCCCATGCTGTAGTGAGCTGTAGGCTGGATCGGAACCACGTCGTCGATCGGATCGACGCCGACAAAGTCGATCGCCAGGTCCCTGACCTGGGGGAGCCGGGCCAGGATCTTCTCCCGGCCCAGATGACGCAGATCGAGGTGGATGCCTTTGCCATCCGGCCCAATCCCGCGACCCTGGTTGATCTCCGTCTGCTCCGAGCGGCTCACCAAATCGCGTGGAGCCAGCTCCATCTTGTCCGGCGCGTACTGGCGCATGAACCGCTCCCCCCTGTTGTTCACCAGATACCCGCCCTCCCCTCGACAGGCCTCACTCATCAGAATGCCATGCCGGTAAAGACCGGTCGGGTGGAATTGAACGAACTCCATGTCCATCAGGGGCACACCGGCGTCATAGGCGATCGCAACGCCATCCCCGGTGTTGGCGTGCGCATTGGAGGTGATCTCGTATGCCCTGCCGTATCCGCCGGTACCGAAGATCACTGCCTTGGCCCGCATCGTGTGCAATGCGCCGGTGAGGATATCCATGGCGACGATGCCGCGGCAGATCCCGTCTTCAATGATCAGCTCCAACGCGTACCATTCGCTATAGAACTTGACCCCGTGCCGCAGGGCTTGCTCGTGGATCGTGTGCAAGAGCACGTGTCCCGTCCAATCCGCAGCATAGTTGGCGCGCGGCGCGCTGTGCCCTCCGAAGCGACGCTGTGCGATCCGACCGTCCGGGAGTCGACTGAACACGCAACCCATGTGCTCGTACTCGTAGACAATGTGGATGGCATCTTTCACCATGATCTCGATGGCATCTTGATCCCCGAGCCAGTCCGACCCCTTGATGGTGTCGAACATGTGCAGCTCCCAGCTGTCCGCTGCCTCGGCATCCGGAGGGACAGCCTCCAGCGGCCCGCGCGGGCCGGTGCCTTCCACCGGCCTCACGTTGCCCAAAGCCGCCGCGATCCCGCCTTGCGCCGCACTACTGTGGGAGCGTAATGGATGGACCTTTGAGATCACTCCGACGTCTTTGACGCCTTGCCTGCCACACTCCAGCGCCGCCCACGTTCCCGCCAGGCCGGCGCCGACAACGATGACATCATGCACGATGGTTTCCGGATTCGACATTTGAGCATTCCCAGAGGTCGAGGAGTGGGGTCGCCGGATTGCCCGCGCCGTCAGCGCTTTGAAGCCGGACCAAGCCCTCCTGCAAGGTACGCGATCGCAGCCCCAAGGCATAGTGTCACCTGTCACGCCAACCTACGATCATCCGGCACGAACGAACAGGAAGGACGCAAGCCTGTGCGAGCCACCCGCTGGATTTCCCCACCTCCCGCTCCTGCGGACAGCTTCGTCCCGCAAGAATCGGCCAATTCAGGGCAGGACTGTAAGCTTATTGAAAGCGGTACACAGGGCCGTGTAAGCTCCTAGAAAGTCCTTCTGGCTAGAATTCGGGTGGTCTGAGAACTCTCACCTGATGAGGCATCGAACATGCACGATGGGGGAGAACCACAGGATGGCGGGCAGTCCAAGTCTGTCGGGACGATACTCGTCATCGACGACGAGCCGGCGCTTCGCTCCGTCCTGTGCACAATGTTGGAGGTGTTCGGATACTCGGTCGTCGAGGCCGGGAGCGCGACGTTCGCCCTGAGCCTCCTCGAAGAGATCAAACCCGATCTCATCCTGACGGATGTCATGATGCCCGATATGGATGGGTTGACTCTCATTCGCCGACTGAGGTCGGAGCCGGCGTGGTCGGACATCCCCGCCCTGGTCATCAGCGCCAAGACAACCACGGATGACAGGATGGCGGCGGAGACGGCCGGAGCCAATGGCTTCCTGGCGAAACCGTTCTCGGCGACCGACTTGAAAGCGGCGCTTCGACAGTTGACGCTACCCGTGCCGGATTGACACGCCCCTCGGCGACCCCGCCATCTGCGCTTCACAATCCAACTGAGACAAAACTGCCCGACCTGACGGTCGGGCTTCTTCACCTATTTGGGCTTCTACGCGCTACGTGTATCCGTCTTCCGTCAATCCAGTGAGCGTCCTGGTCACTGAACGAACGGAGGAGAACGGTGACGGCGAACTAGATCGACTATTCCGGGATTTCCGCTCCCGGCGAGACGCGCCGGATGCGCTCGATCAGCTTCTGCCTGGCCTTCAGCTCGTTTGTCTCTCGCAGTTTGGCCTTCAATGTGCGGAGCTTCTTCACCCGGCGTTGACGTCGGCGCAAATCGCGCATCCTCGATGTAAGAGCCATGTCTCCTCCTCTGTAGTCGATTAATACTCTACCGCCTTCCTGGCGATCATACCAGATGATCTGGTTTGTCGCGTCATGCATGGGGGCGAAACCAGTATGTAACCCGTGGAGGTCGTGCCGCTTGTACAGCGCATCCGAAGCTAGGTTGCAGCCGCGCATGAGGGATGGGCCGCGTTAGAATGCCAGAACTTCCCCGCCAAAGAAGGAGACGGCACGCATGCTGAACATCCGTCGCGCGATTGTCTGGGCGGTCTCTGGGGTCTTCGGGATCGTGGCCTCGGCCGGCTTGATCCTGTACTTCCATAGCGACCTCGCCGAGTTCACCTTGGGGCTCTTCCCGGGGGATCTGCCTCTCGTCCTGCTCCTGTCATTCGCCAGCCTGGCCTTCATCTGGCTCGATTTCATCTTCAAGACCGATTATCTCCGCTCCTGAGGAAAGGACGGTCTGGTGCCGTGGGCTCGCCTCGCGGCAGTGGAAAGCGCAACGCCCCGCTCACGGGGCGTTGCGCTTTCATCTTCGATTCGCCGGCCAAACTACAGGAGATTCTGTATGTGGCGGATCAACTCGTCGGTGTCGATGTCCTTCAGCAGGTAGGAAGAAGCCCCGGCTCGGCGCGCTGCCTTTTCTTCCCAGGCGCTTGGATAGGATGTCAGAACCACGATTCTGGGGGCATTGGGAAGCCCGGCGATCTGCCGAAGGATTTCAATTCCCATCCCATCCGTGCGTTTGATTTCAACCAGGACAATGTCGGGAGCATTCTTCGTGATTTGTTCAATGACCTCGGTGACTTCGTCCGTGTGACCTATGACTTCGAACGCGCCCGCGCGCGCTAGCCGTTCGGCCAGCGCGTGTCTCACCGGTTCATGCTCGTCGATGATGTATACACGCGCCGTAGACACTGCCAGAATTCCTCTCCTCTGAGCAGCAACAGTATAGGAGCCGGGCTCGACCGGCTCCAGTGATCTACTTCCCGATGTCTCTTGCAACCTGTCACGGGGCCACCTGAGGTCCCGGCTCAGTGCATAATTCGAAACATTAGAAACGTGCGGCCGTCCATCGATAGATGGCGGCCATCGCGGGCATTCCAAGGGCGTTCGAAGGCCTACGGGTGGGTCGAGAGTCGGGATGTGACGCAGGAGCCGGGCGAGTACATCGGGGAAGGTGTGCCGGGAGGTGACACGTCAATCGTCTGAGTCAGTGCCTTGCTGTGGCTCAATCGGAGCGATCGGTAGGAGGACTGTGACGGTCGTTCCTTCCCCTGGCTCGCTGAGGAACTCGACCTCACCACCGATGATGTGCGCCCGTTGTTCGATGTTGGACAGGCCATGACCGAGAACCGGCTGAGATCCGCTATGATCGAAACCGCGCCCATTGTCGATGATCTGCATTGAGATCTCACCGTCGCTCAGCCTCAGATTCAGCCAGGCCCGGCTCGCCTTGGCATGCTTGGCCACATTGGCCAGTGCCTCCTGGGCGATCAGGAAGAGCCCGCTGGATCTGCGCGATCGCAGGAGCCCGATCGCCGCCGGATCGATGATCACTTCCGGCTCAATCAGCGTGTTCGCTTTGAATTCCCGCGCCAACCGCTGCAAGGCGTCTCCGAGATCGTCGGTCGATATGCGGCTCGGTTGCAGATCGAGGATATACGCCCGGATGTCGCGAATGATCGCATTCAGCCCCTCGATCGCCTGCCCGAGCCCGGCCCGCAGATCGTCCAATGAGTCGGCCTCGAACATCCGGGAGGATTCGAGTGCCAGTCCGACGGCATAGATCGACTGAATGATCCCGTCGTGGAGGTCCATGGCGATGCGTTCGCGTTCCTCAAGGACGGCCACCCGACGAGCCTGGCGGTTCAGTCTTGCGTTCTCGACGGCAATTCCCACTCCGGCACCAACTGCCTCGAGCAGGCCCAGTTCGCTGACACTTACGTCCCGAAGATCCTCGAAGGCGAGCTCCAATACGCCCACAACCCGACCTCGAGCCATCAGCGGGACACATACCAGCGAGTTCAGGCCGACATCGACGATTTTCTGGCGATGAAGGTCCAGGTCACCTTGCATCCGGGTGACCCATGCCGGCTTGCCCGACTTGGCCACGCTTCCCAGCCATCCTTCGCCCGTGCGGAAGGTCTCCGTCTCTTTGAACACATCTTCGGCGACACCCTGATGCAGGGCCATCGTGAACCGGCTGGTCGTATCCTCTCGCAGGAATACAACGCCCGCCTGCGCCCCGAAAAGGTCCATCACCCTGGCCAGGGTCGCATCGATGATCGATTGCAGGGACAGTTCCGAGCTGACCGTCGTCGCAAGCGAATTGATGAGCTCGAGTTCCTCGTTGCGTTGCGTGAGCTCTTGCTCACTTCCCAAGACACGCTGCAGCAGACGCGCGTTCTCAATGGCAGCCGCGGCGTGTGCCGCCAACATCTCGATCATCTGCTGGTCTTCTTCGCTGAAAATGTCGGCCCCGATCTTGTCCGCTAGGTAGATCTGACCAAGTGGACGTCCATAGGCCGAGATGGGAACGCCAAGGAAAGACTGCATATGCGGATGACCGGGCGGGAACCCGACCGATGAGGGGTGTCGGCTGATCTCGGGGATGCGGATGCTCCGCCCGGTCCGGATCATCTCACCCAGCAGACCGAGGCCGTGTGGCTCGTGAGCGATCTTGGCGGCGTCCTCGGGAGTGATCCCTGCTGTGACGAAGGTGGCCAGACCGCCCTTGCCATCCGGTATGCCAAGTGCCGCGTAACGCGCCTCGGCCAGATCCCTGGCAGCCGAGACAATCCGCTGAACCACGCGATCAAGAGTGAGATCATTGACCAGGCTGAGGGTTGCGCGGTGCAGCGCGCGCAGCCGGGCATCTCGTGCACCGGCCTCCTCGGCTGACGTGATCGGCAAGCGATCCTCCACCCCAGTCCCCTCAACCTCACTCATAAGGATCATTCTACTCTATGGTCCACTTCCGTCATAATCCGCGCAGGCTCGGGGGAGTACTGACCTCCCCCTCCCGCACGTATGATGTGGAGGGTGCTCGGGTCGTCTCCGGCGTGTCGGCGGCCCGTCCGTCGATCCTGATAGTTTTTGCCAGATGCGTCGGCCTATACACAAGGATCTGACACACCAGGGAGCGGAAGGTGACAGGGAGCTCTTCGTCTAGACTGCCCGGGTTCTACAAACTCGACATCGATCAGCGGCTGGAAGAGTTGGGCCGGTCGGCCGGGCTCGGCGAGGCGTCCGTCAAGGCGCTGCAGGGGAGCGCCGGTCTGTCCCCCGAGCAGGCAAGCCACATGATCGAAAACGCCGTCGGGGTGTTCGGGCTGCCGTTGGGAGTAGCGGTCAACTTCCAGGTGAATGGCCGCGACGTCCTGGTGCCGATGGCGATCGAGGAGCCGTCGGTCGTCGCCGGGGCGTCGTTCATGGCCAAGCTGGCGCGCGCCGGCGGCGGGTTCACCTGCGAGACGACACCGCCTGAAATGATCGCTCAGATCCAGGTCCTGGATATTCCCGACTTGGAGCTCGCTCGCCGACGGATTCAAGAGGCGCGCGCCGACCTCCTCAAGCAGGCGGACGCCACCGACCCGACCATCACCGGACTTGGGGGCGGCGCTCGCGATCTAGAGGTCCGTGTGTTGGACGACACGCCAGTAGGCCCGATGCTGGTTCTCCACCTCGTCTTCGACACGCGTGACGCGATGGGCGCCAATACATTGAACACAGCCGTCGAGAGCCTCTCGCCCGAGATTGAGCGGCTGACCGGCGGAAGGACGCATCTGCGCATCCTGTCCAATCTGGCCGATCGGCGATTGGCGAAGGCAACCTGCCGCATCCCGGCCGACAAGCTGGCCTTCGGGGACTTCAGTCATGAACGCGTACGCGATGGTATCGTCGAGGCATGGGCGTTCGCCGCCGCCGATCCATACCGCGCCGCGACCCATAACAAGGGAATCATGAACGGGATCGACGCCGTCGTCATCGCCACAGGCAACGATTGGCGAGCTGTGGAGGCTGGAGCGCATGCCTACGCTGCTCGTGGTGGCCGGTATACTTCCCTTAGTCGCTGGTGGGTCGGTGAGGCTGGAGAACTCGCAGGCGAACTCGAGCTCCCGATGGCGGTCGGTATCGTCGGAGGCGCCACGCGCGTCCACCCTGCCGCCAAAGCGTGCCTGGAGCTGCTCGGCGTGAGCTCGAGTCGAGAGTTGGCCGAGATCATCGCCGCCGTCGGCCTGGCGCAGAACCTGGCGGCGTTGCGTGCTCTGGCGACCGAGGGGATCCAGCGCGGCCATATGGGATTGCACGCCCGACAATTGGCCATCGCCGCCGGTGCCGAGGGCGCTCTTGTGGAGCAGGTAGCGCGTCATCTTGTGTCCGAGGGCGCGGTGCGCCTTGATCGTGCCCAGGAATTGGTCAAGCAACTCACAGCCGGTCAGGCCGGCTGAGCGTGTCCAGGAAGGTGAACATGAGTCAGGTTGGTCAAAGCCGCATCCTCAAGCCCATTCGCCAGGTCGGCATCGTCGGCTACGGAGCCTACGTCCCTCGCTTCCGGCTCCCGGCGAGCGAAGTCGCACGGATGTGGCGAGGGGACGACGGCGGTTTGCCGATTAAGGAGAAGGCCGTTCCCGGCCTCGACGAAGATGTGATCACCATGTCCATCGAGGCTGCTCGCAACGCACTCGCCCGAGCGGGGATCGATCCGGGCGAGATCCGGGCGGTGTGGGTCGGCTCGGAGTCGCACCCCTATTCGGTCAAGCCGACATCGACGGTGGTGGCGGAGGCCCTGGGCGCCACGCCACACACCCAGGCAGCCGACTGGGAGTTCGCCTGTAAGGCCGGAACGGAAGCGATGCAGGCGGCCATCGGCTTTGTCGGCTCGGGCATGGCCCACTACGCCCTCTCGATTGGCATGGATACAGCCCAGGGTCGTCCCGGAGATGCGCTGGAATACACAGCCGGGGCGGGCGGCGCGGCATTGCTGCTCGGGCCGGGCGAAGAAGCGCTCGTCGTCATCGAGGCTTCGTATTCATTCGCCACCGACACGCCCGATTTCTGGAGGCGAGCCGACGCCCGATACCCGGAGCACGGCGAGCGCTTCACCGGCGAGCCGGCCTACTTCAAGCACATCACCGCCGCCGCCGAGGGGTTGATGGATGCACTCGGAACCACCGCAGCAGATTACGCCTACGCCGTCTTCCATCAACCCAACACGAAATTCCCCGTGCGCGTCGCCAAACAACTGGGCTTCAAGAACGAACAGATCGAACCCGGGCTGCTGGTGCCCCTGATCGGGAACACATACGCCGGATCGGCGATGATCGGCCTGACGGCGGTTCTGGACATGGCCCAGCCCGGAGATCGAATCCTGCTTGTCTCCTACGGATCCGGGGCTGGATCAGACGCGTTTAGCATGGTGGCCACCGAGAAGCTGCCGGCGCGGCGAAATCTGGCCACAATGACAGCAGACTATATCTCGCGCCGGACGGAGATCGACTACGCGACCTACGCCCGGTTCCGCGGCAAGTTGGCGACCAAATGAGTACGAACCATCATTCTGACTCGAACAACGTGTGGATCGTCGGCATTGGGCTCACCCCGGTGGGCGAGCATTGGGAGAAGTCGTTGCGAGAGATCGCGCTGGAGGCGATCACGGCGGCCATGAGTGATGCCCCGGGGCTTCGGCCTCAGGCGGTCTACGCCGCCAACGCACTGGCGCCGGCCCTGACCGGTCAGTCTCAGCTCGGTCCCCTCCTGGCGGACTTCGCTGGACTGCGAGGCGTCGAGGCAGTAACGATTGAAGCGGCAGGGGCCTCCGGGGGAGCGGCGCTTCGCCAGGCCTACCTCGGCCTGAGGTCTGGCGCCATTGATGTAGCCCTGGTCGTGGGAGCGGAAAAGGTCACTGATCAGGCAGCGCCGGCTTTGCAGTCTGCTTTGGCCACTGCCTCCGACGCGGACTACGAGGCCGTGCAGGGCGTGACCGCGACCTCGCAGGCGGCGCTACTGATGCGCAGATACCTGCATGAAACCGGCGCGCCCTCCGACGCGCTGGCCGGATTCAGCATGGTGGCCCACTCGAACGCCGTCGGCAACCCATACGCCATGTATCGACGTGCCATCAAGCCGGAGGACTACCGTCGGGCCGGCATGGTCAGCGAGCCGGTCAATATGTACGACGCCGCGCCCGTCGCCGACGGGGCCGCGGCCCTGATCCTGGCTCGCTCCGAGGCGATGCCCCCCGGCCGCACGTACCCGGAAGTTCGGATCGCCGGGTCGTCCCTGGCGATCGCCGCCGTCGCTATCCATGATAGGGCCGATCCTCTCGTACTGGAAGCGGTCTCGAGGTCGGCCCGGCTGGCCTACGACCAGGCGGGAGTAGGCCCGGATGACATCGACGTGTTCGAGTTGCACGATCCTTTCTCGATCTACGCCGCGCTCAGCCTGGAGGCCTCCGGCTTCGCCGATCGCGGCCAGGGCTGGCGATTGGCCCAGGACGGAGAGATCGCACGCGAGGGTCGCATCCCGGTGACCACGTTTGGCGGGTCGAAGGCCCGTGGGGACGCTGGGGGAGCGACCGGCGTGTATCAACTTGCCGAGGTGGCGCTCCAGTTGCAGGGAAGGGCGGGCGCCAATCAGGTCGAGGGTGCGCGGATCGGGATGGCCCAATGCCTGGGCGGGACGGGCGGAACGGCCGCCACCCACATTCTGGCCCGATCAGATGGGTCCTGAGGCCCGGTTGAGAGTATTTGAGAGTGACCGGGTCATAAACTGGTGATTGTTGCGGCGGGGACTCCCGCCTGAGGGATAAGCCATGGAGAGCGCACGTCACTGGAGACTGAGACGACAACGTTACGCACTGGTGGGCGAGGTTTGCCCGCATTGCCAGGAGAAGATCTTCCCGCCTCGGGATGTGTGTCCTGAGTGTGGTGAGGACGCCAAGGACCTGTTCGAGTTCAGTGGACGAGGTCAGGTTTACTCTTACACAAAGGTCGTCGATGCCCCGACCGGCTTCGAGGACGGCGCCCCGTACACGGTCGCCCTGGTCCAGCTCGACGAGGGCCCGATGGTCACAGCTCAGCTCACCGATGTTCCTGAGGATCAGATCGAAGTCGGGATGCCGGTCGAGATGGTGACGCGCAAGCTCCGCAGCGACGGAGAGCGGGGGATGCTCGTCTACGGATACAAGTTTCGGCCAAGTGTGGCCTGATTCTTGACGTATGCGGAAACTGGCGGGAGGACCTCCCGCCAGTTTTTTGTTTGAGGTCGGCCGCCAGGGTGTGGCGGCCGGGCGAGCGATTCCATCTGGGAGAGCGGGGATGAGGGGATGCGGGTCCGTTGGACTCGCATGCTGAATGCCAGGCGGCCGAGGAGGCGCCCCGGGGGGCCGAGGGCCGGAGGGCTTCCAGAACAGCCAGCGCCATGGCGGCGGCTTTCTCGGCCGCTTCGGGCCGATCGAAGAGGTTCTGACCGAGTTCTCGAATTGATACGGACACGGCCATGGCCTCCTACCGGATGACTTGCACATCGGGTCATCCGGGGCGGAGGCCAGCTTCACGCGATGACCAACCTCGGCTCCTTCCCCGAACGAGCGACCCCCAAGTGCATACCCCAACTCCTGTCCCATGCTCGGCACTTATCATTGCCTCTCCTTGGCATTCAGGTACAATGATCTCATCGTCACAAGAGTCATTCATCAAGAGCAAACGCACTCTATCCTTAGTGCCCCGGCCTGGGGACTAGTGTCATGCCGGGACACTAGATTGAGGTGATGTACCGCCAAGGTATTGAACCCCTGCGGAGGATGCCATGCTGGACAAACGTGATCACTACCGTCTCCCCTGGTCGATGAACGATAATCCCATCGCCTGGATCGAAGTAACGGACATATGCAATATCCACTGTGAGGGCTGCTATCGCCAGCACATGACCGGGCATAAGTCGCTGGAGGAGCTCAAGGAAGAAGTGCAATTCTTCATGCAGTGGCGCAACCCGGACAATTTCTCGATCGCCGGCGGCGAGCCGCTGCTGCATCCGCACATCGTTGAATTGGTGGCCTACATTGCCCAACAGGGTATCAAGCCGATCATCCTCACCAACGGCTTGACGCTTACGCCGGAACTTCTGCATGAATTGAAGGAAGCCGGTCTGGCCGGGTTCACAATGCACATCGATAGCCACCAGAACCGGCCGCACTGGCGGGACAAATCCGAAAAGGAGCACAACGAACTTCGCCAGAAGATCGCCGACATGGTCGCAGCGGAAGGCGGCTTGTACCTGGTGTTCAACTCCACCGTGTACCCTTCCACCTTCCACGAGATTCCGGATGTCGTGCGGTGGGGGCAAGAGAACATCGAGAAAGTGCAGGGATTGGTTTTCATCACCTATCGCACTGCCACCACCTCCGACAGCATTGCCACCGACAAGAATGACCAGATCGTGGATATGAGCAAGCTCAGCTATGCGCGTGAGGCTTTCGATGAACACTTCGTCACCGCACCCGAGATCTACCAAATCATCAAAGACAATTTCCCCGAATACGAAGCCTCCGGCTATCTGGGCGGCAGCATCCGGCATGACAGCTACAAGTGGCTGATCGGTGCGATGGTGGGCAGCAGGCACAAGATGTATGGCTCCGTGGGCAAGAAGGCCATGGAACTCGCCCAGACTGGGCACCACCTTTGGACCGGGCGCTACTTGGCCTACCCCTCGTCGTCTCGGATCGGGTCGAAGATTTTCCTGCTCTCGCCATGGGATGGAATCCTGCGCCAGGCCTGGAAGAACCGGACCAAGGACGTGCTTCGGCATCCTGGTCACATCTTTGATGGCATCTACCTCCAGAGTATTGGCATTATCCAGGCCCCTGACCTGCTACCGGATGGCCGTGCCGACATGTGCGACAGCTGCCCCGATATCACCATCTACGAAGGCACATTTGTCAACTCGTGCCGCATGGATGAGTACCGCCTGTTTGGCGGTTTCGTTTCAATGCTGGAGAAGAAGGACGAAGAGACGGCGCCATGAACCAGAAGCTGGGCTTGATCGCAGCCATCCGCAGCCTGGCCCGGCTTCTAGGCGGCAAACCCAGAATCCCGTCCTCCCTGGCGGGCAACCCGCTGCTGCAAGTGATCCTCAAGCGGCGCAGCGTGCGGTCTTTCACCTCCGAGGCCATCCCTGAGGATGTTCTTGCCGCCATCCTCGAAGCCGGACGCCTTGCACCCTCCACGGTCAACCTGCAAACCTGGGCCTTTGCCGTGTTTGATACCGCCCTGTGGCAACAGGTTTTCGGCCGGTCTATCCCGTTTCACGGCAGCCGGGCCGTGATTGTTATCGCGGATACCCACCGTGACCGACAGGTGCTGGATGCGTTTCCCTACAGCCCGCTGGTGGAACACACCGTTGCCGTGACGAATGCTTCGCTGGCGGCGATGAACATGAATATCGCCGCCGAGGCCCTGGGGGTCTCCTCGGTGATGCTCTCGGAAACCGGGCGCAGCGGGCTGCTGGATGCCAAGTACCTGAAAGAGAAGCTGTGCCTACCTGAGGGCGCGGTTCCACTGATGACAATCGTGTTTGGCTATGCAAGCGGGCCATACCCGCCTATGCCGCCCAAACTCCCAGCCGAACAGATCTTTTTCAAGGAGCAATACCAGCCGCCGGACCGCGAGACGATGGAGAGCTGGTTGTCGCAAATGATTGTCGGGTATAAGGCCAGTCACATACGCTCATCATTCCAGAAGCAGCTGGACCTTTATCAACAGAAGATAGGGCAGGCGGAATCGGATTTGCACGAGATGATCTTCGATCGAGAAGGAAACTCGAATGGCAGACCGTAGAATTTCAGCATCGGTCGGCCGTGTGGCCGCTCTTGAACGAAATGCTTCAGTGACGCACTCGCCGGCCTTGTGCTCACCGAGTGGGATGAGTGGGGACGAGATGCGCTGGTAGTCCTCCGATTGCGTATGTGATCCCTGTACAAGGCAGCCGGACACCTGGCGGCCTGCGCCAAACTGGCCAGGCCGTCTTCTTTTTCCTGCCGCCGATGGCGGATGGGGGCGTCGGCAGGTTTCGCGTGAGGGAGCTGAAGCCCACGGTTCTGTTAGTCGAGACGAGTGCTCCTGATAGAAGCCCTGCCCCCGTGCGGGACCGTCCGGAACGACAAAGGCGAAGATGCGTCTGGGCGCGCGGCGTCCCCATTCCGCCAATCCGAGCCACAAAGGAGGCGAGGAATCCGCATGATGTGCCCGGCGCAGCATCTGCCCCAGGAGAAGGAGCTTGCCCGGCCGAAGCTCGCTCTACGAGCAGTTCCTCGCAAATTGCTCGCCTGTCCTGGCGGAGAAACCGCGACAGCCGCTTTCATTCTCGCCGGGGCCAATGCCGTCCTTCCGGTCGAAACTGAACCCACCCTCAGCCCGCCAAAGGCCCCCAGAGGTGTCTGGCACGACCTGTGCAACCCCCAGGTATGGGCATGCCGCTTGACGCCCTATGACCGCTGTGCTACCATGCGCGCCCGAAAGCGACCGGACGATGATGGTGGCCCAGGCGCTCGAGGAGGATCGAATGGAGAACAAGCACCTTCCCAGCTGGCTGCTCGTGAAGGTTCTCGCAATCACGCTCGCGGCCACTGCCTGCACTCGGGTAGCCTCGACCCCGCCATCTTCAACCTCTGGTGCGACAGGAGCGACGCAGGGCCCGCTCTCCGGATCGGAGGCGACGATGGAGGCCGTCCGATCGGCCCTGCTGACCCAGACGGCTCAGGCGAGGATTCTCCTGCCTACCGCCCGGCCGACTACCGAAGTGCCCCCAAGCATCACACCGACCTCGACCGTGACCGCCACTCCGGTTGCGGCGGTCCCCACCGAGATCCCTTCGGACACGCCCGCTCCGACAGCCTCCTCTGGAGCGACAACGCCCCCCACAGCCGTCCCGACGAGCAGCGGGGGCGGTGAGGGCTACACCGAGTACACCGTCCAGCCAGGGGAATGGGTCTACTCGATCGCCCGCAAGTTCGGGGTTGATCCCCAGGACATCATCGATCTCAACAATCTGGTGGATCCCTATACACTCTACCCCGGGGATGTGATCAAGATCCCCTCCGGCGGAGACGTCCCCGTACCGCCCTCAGGCCTGGGGTCGTCCCAGTCCGGCACGACTTACACCGTGCAACTCGGCGACTATGTGTCGTCCATCGCCTCCAAGTTCGGCGTTACATCGGATGCGATCATCACTGCCAACAATCTGACCTATCCTTACACGCTCTACCCGGGCCAGGTCCTGACGATCCCCTGAAGCTTGTCCTCTTCGCAGCGTAAGGGGCGGCCCGGCGGTCGCCCCTTGTCATTCATGGAGAAGGTTATGGAGTATCAGGTCGAGAAATCCGAGATCGTGTTCAGGGGCAAGGTGTTCAACATCCGGCGAGATGTGGTGAAGGCCTCGACGGGGAGAAGCCACGTGATCGATGTCGTCGACCATGGCGGCGCTGTCACGATGATGCCGGTCGACGATCAAGGCCGGATCCTGTTCGTGCGCCAGTATCGTCATGCGACAGGGGGATACATCCTCGAGCTTCCTGCGGGAACGCTCGACCCGAACGAGGCGCCCGAGGATTGTGCGATCAGGGAATGTCGCGAGGAGGTCGGCATGATGGCCGGCCGCCTGATTCACCTGGGAGACTGTTATCTTGCTCCCGGGTATTCTTCGGAGCTAAACCACATGTATTTGGCGCTCGATCTGACGCCCGCTCCGCTCACTCCCGATGAGGACGAGGATATCCGAGTCGAACCGATATCTCTGAAGGACATCCAGGCGCTTGTCGAGGGCGGCGGAATACGCGATGGGAAAAGTCTGGCCGGGCTGTTTCTTGGCTTGCCCCTGCTACGACAGGGAGGAATGGCTAGCCGGACGGGGCCCGAGAGCGACTAGGAAAACACAAGGCCGGAAGAAGCCGCCCGGCGGATCAGCCGACCACGACACGGTCGGAGTATGATATACTTTTACCTTGCGCCGCCCGGCCCTTGAGGGCGGCACATTGTCTGTCGATCTCTCCTCGAGGCTGGTTCAACATGGCTGATCCTGTAGAGGCTGTTCAAGCCCCAACCAACCCCAACATCCCCGAACTCCGACCGGGGGACACCGTCAGCGTGCACGTAAGGATCACAGAGGGCAATCGCGAGCGCGTCCAGGAGTTCCGAGGGACGGTCATCCGCATGCGCAAAGGCGGCAATAACGCCAATTTCACCGTCCGTCGAACGGCGTCGCACGGAATAGGAGTCGAACGGACTTTCTTGCTCCGCTCCCCTCGGATCGAAAAAGTGGAGATTCAGCGCCGGGCGAAGGTTCGTCGCGCCCAGCTCTACTTTCTGCGTGGACGAACAGGGAAACGTGCCCGTCTCGACGAGAAACGGGATAACTGATCCTGTCGACCTCAGTCTCCTCTGAACTCGCTTCGCACAATCAATCTGTCTCATGCCCTGGCCGTGTCAGCCCGTCATCACGGCCCGACTGTGCACCGTGCTCCTTGGCCGGATACGCTCTTGCCGATCGCAGCCTCGCCCTGCCCTCCACCAATCTTCGAGTAGACTAACAGCGCAGTCGATCGTCTGTGTCCCTGATCCAGATGCACTACTGAGCCAACGCCTCAACAGGAGGAAGCAAGACGGAAGCCCCGATTGGCATGTTCGACTCAGGCGTCGGTGGACTGTCCATCCTGCGGCAGGTATGTCAACTTCTGCCGGGGGAGGCCGTCATGTATTTCGCCGATCAGGCGAATGTCCCGTATGGCCCGCGACCGATGGCTGAGATCCAACAATTCAGCCGCGCCATCACGGATTTTCTGCTTGAGCGATCAGCCAAACTGGTGGTCGTCGCCTGCAACACCGCCGCCGCCGCCGCGTTGCACGATCTGCGGCGTGAGCTCCCTCGCGTGCCATTTGTCGGGATGGAGCCGGCGGTCAAACCAGCGGCTGCAACATCACAGTCGCACCTTGTCGGAGTTCTGGCGACTCCCGCCACCTTCCAGGGCGCGTTGTTCACTTCCGTCGTCGAGAGGTTTGCTCACGGTGTAGAAATCGTCGAACAGACTCTGCCAGGTCTGGTCGAGTGCATCGAGGATGGGGATCTCGATGGCCCCGCTCCAAGATCGATCATCGAGCGGGGCCTCGCACCGCTTCTCGAGCGCGGCGTCGACACGCTCGTCCTGGCGTGCACGCACTACCCCCTGGTGATCCCGCTGATCCGTGAGATCGCCGGGCCCAAGGTCAATGTGATCGATCCATCGCCCGCCATCGCCCGGCAAACTGCCCGGCTGCTGGCCGAGCACGGCCTTACGACTACGCTGGCGGGGAAAGGGGAGATCGAGTACTTCTCCACCGGCGACTCTCAACGACTGGAATCGCTGGCGGTCAGGCTGATCGATCTGCCCGGGACCGCGTGCGACGTCCGCTGGCAGAAAGACGGAACCCTGTCCGTCGCGCCGGCCGATTGAAGACGGGCACGTATTGGCAGGGTTCCGGTTGAGCTGAAAGCCAGTGTGCTGGTGGGAATCAGCCGAGAGTGTGGATCCTCACGCCTATGATGCCTCGTCTTCGGCGTTTCCTTCGACCCCGGCGACCTTGAGATCTTTGGCCCCGATGCGGGCGACCGAGGCGACAGACTCGCCCTCGCGCAGGTTGATCAAGCGCACCCCCATCGTCGCCCGCCCCGCCCGTTTGACTTGCTTGATCTTGGTCCTCAGAATGATGCCACCGGTCGAGATGATCGTCAGATCATCTTCATCGTTGACCACATGGGCGGCGGCGATTGGGCCGGTTACTTCGAGCTTGTCGCGACTCAGCGTCACCACACCGCCTGTGGCCCGACCCTTCACCGGGTATTCAGAGAGCGATGAGCGCTTGCCGTAGCCGTTGGCAGTCACGACAAGCAGGTCGTCATCGGGATCAATGACATCCATGCTGGCGACGACGTCTCCCGAGCGCAGCCGGATCGCACGTACGCCGGCCGCCTGACGCCCCATCGCCCTGACTTCAGTCTCGTGATAGCGCAAGGCCTGGCCTTGCTGAGAGACGATGATGATCTCATCGTCGCCGTCGGTCAGGCGCGCCCAGCCGAGTTCATCGCCTTTGCTCAGGTTGAGGGCAATCAGGCCCGATGGGCGGACGGAAGCAAACTCGGAAAGCTCCACGCGTTTGATCCGGCCATTGCGCGTCACCATGACGCAGAAATTGGCGGCGCCGAAGTCGGGCACGGCTGCTGCCGCAGTCACAGTCTCATCCGCCTCCAGCGCAAGAATGTTGACCATCGGGATGCCGCGGGCGGTTCGATCGGCATCCGGGATCTGGTAGGCCTTCTCCGAATACACTTTGCCGCGATCCGAGAAGAACAGGACCGTATCCAGCGAGCGCGCCGGGAAGAGCATCATGACTTCGTCTTCGCCCCGGACCGAATGACCGGTGACGCCGCGGCCGCCCCGCCCCTGGCGCTTGTACGCGCTCGCCGCCACGCGTTTGATATATCCCTTTTCCGTGATCGTGATCAACACGGCTTCGTCGGCGACAAGATCTTCCTCGCGGAACTCCTCCGATGCGTCCGGGAGAATCCGTGTCCGTCGAGGATCTCCATACTTGTCGACGACTTCGGCAAGTTCATCCTTCACCAGCGTCAGGATCTTCTTCGAGCTGGCAAGCAGGTCCTCGAGGTAGGCGATCTTCTGCTTGATCTCGGCATGCTCCGCCTGGATCTTCTCCTGTTCCAGCGCCGCCAGGCGGCGAAGCTGCATGTCGAGGATCGCCTGAGCCTGGATCTCGCTGAGCTTGAATTGCTTGACCAATCGTTCCCTGGCAGTCTCCGCATCCGGCGATTGACGGATGGTCGCGATGACGTCATCTAGATTGGCCAGTGCGAGCAGCAGCCCGTCCAGGATGTGCGCCCTCGCCTGAGCCTTCTGCAAGTCGAAGACGGTTCGCCGGGTGATGACCTCGCGCCGGTGTTCGATGAATACGACCAGTGCGCGCTTCAACGAGAGCAGTCGTGGTTCGCCCTCGACGAGCGCCAATAGCTGAATGCCGAATGTCGTTTGCAGCGGCGTGTACTTCAGCAGCTTGTTGAGGACTTTGCGTGGCTGGGCGCCTCGCTTGAGCTCGACGACGATGCTCAAACCCCGCCTGTCGGACTCATCCCTGAGGTCGGAGATGTCATCCAGCCGGCCCCCGCGCGCCAGCTCGGCGATGCGTTCGATCAACGCCGACTTGTTGACCTGATAGGGAATCTCGGTGATCACGATTCGGTGGCGCGATCCCGAAGTCTCTTCAATTTGAGCCTGCGCCCGCAGGACCAGCCGCCCTTTGCCGGTGCTGTAAGCTTGCTTGATGCCCTCGATCCCGACGATGATCCCACCCGTCGGGAAATCGGGACCGGGAATGAAGTTCATCAACTCTTCGGAAGTGATTTCCTCCTGACGGTCGAAATTGTCGATGAGGAAGGTCAACGCCGCGACCAGCTCGCTCAAGTTGTGGGGCGGGATGTTGGTCGCCATACCGACGGCGATTCCCGAGGCGCCGTTGAGCAGCAGGTTCGGCAAGCGCGACGGCAGGACGAGCGGCTCCTGCAGCGACCCGTCGAAGTTGTCGACGAAATCAACGGTCTGGCGGTCGATGTCTTGCAGGAGCTCTTCAGCCAGGCGCCCCAACCGGGCCTCGGTGTAGCGCATGGCCGCCGGGGAATCTCCGTCGATCGAGCCGAAATTCCCCTGCCCGTCGATCAGCAGATAACGCATGGAGAAATCCTGCGCCATGCGGGCCATCGCCTCATAGACCGCGGCATCCCCATGCGGGTGGTACTTACCGAGGACCTCGCCCACGATGCGGGCGGACTTCCGGTAGGGGGTGTTCGAACGCATCCCCATATCGAGCATGGCGTACAGGATGCGACGGTGGACGGGCTTCAGGCCGTCGCGGGTGTCGGGAAGCGCACGGGCGACGATCACGCTCATGGCGTAATCGAGGTAGGCGCCTCTCATCTGATCGTCGATGTCTACCTGACGGACGGTACCAATCTCCATAGGCTCTTGGACACTCGCTGAGACAGGTTATGTGGGGAATACCCGCTAAGTGGGCAGTGGTTAAGTATACCGCGCCAGCCTCCTACGGGCCATCGCGCGGCTCGCCCTATTGATGGACGGACCTCGTCGCCAGGTTCGAATCTCGCCTGATCTCCGGCTCGAGCTTAACATAAGAATGCCGACGGGCTACCTTGGGATTCCCGAATTCAAGAGACGACGCCACGACCTGGACGCAACGGTGCTCCAAGTATGGTCAGCCGAACGAGCCCACGGACATTCGGTCCTAACGACTGCCACTTTGCGCCCTGGGACATAGATCGCAATGGTTGATGCCCATGTCCCGGGGACATACCAGTGTGAGTGCTCCCGGTTGACTTCGCGCTGGGGGAATGCTAGAACAGACTCGCCTCTTCCACCCGTGGAGACCCCCATGTCACCCCGCATCCGAAGAATCCTGCGCACCATCTTGCTGAGCATTGTGATTCTCGTCGTCGCCCTGGGACTGTTGGGGGTGTATAGCGTCCGTCGATCGTTTCCCCAGACGCAGGGAACGATCACTCTTGACGGCCTGGACGGGCCCGTCGAGGTGATCCGCGACTCGATCGGCGTGCCCCATATTTACGCCTCCTCCGAACACGATCTCTTCATGGCGCAAGGATACGTGCACGCGCAGGACCGTTTCTGGCAGATGGATTTCTGGCGGCACATCGGTTCCGGCCGGCTGTCTGAGATGTTCGGAGAGGACGAGGTCGAGACCGATCAGTTCCTGCGCACCCTGGGCTGGGCGCGCGTCGTCCAAGAAGAGCTCGACCTGCTCGACCCGGCCACGATCGCCGCGCTTCAGGCCTACGCCGATGGGGTGAACGCCTACCTGAGGTCGCACCAGGGATCGGCGCTGTCGCTCGAGTACGCCTTCCTGGGACTGCTTCATCCGGAGTACCGCCCCGAGCCGTGGGAGCCGCTCCATTCACTGACATGGGCAAAGGCCATGGCCTGGGATCTTGGTGGGAACATGGACACAGAGATCCGACGCGCAGTCCTGATGCGTAAGCTGACACCCGAGATGCTCGATCTACTCTTCCCCACATACCCAACTGCGAACCCCGTGATTGTCTCCGGGGACATGAGCGCGTCTCCGGGGTCGACATCGGCCGATTCGACATCGATCACGCAGGCGTCGCCACTTCTGCAAGACCTGTCAGCCCGGGCAGACATCGTCGACCGACTGCTCGGTGGCGGTTTCCGTGGCGTGGGATCGAACAACTGGGTGGTCAGTGGAGCGCGGACAACGACCGGAATGCCATTGCTTGCGAATGACACCCACCTCGGCATCCGAATGCCTTCCATCTGGTACGAGAACAGCCTACATTGCCGTGCGATAACGGACGACTGCCGGCTTGACGTCGCCGGCTTCTCTTTCGCCGGCCTCCCCGGCGTGGTGATCGGGCACAACGCCAACATCGCGTGGGGTGTCACCAACGGCAACCCCGATGTCCAGGATCTCTACCTTGAGAAGATCAACCCGGAGAATCCGAACCAGTACGAGGTCAACGGTCAGTGGGTCGATATGCAAACCGTGGAAGAAGTCATCCGTGTCGCCGGCGGCGAATCGGTCCCAATGACCATCCGCTACACGCGTCACGGTCCGGTCCTCTCGGACGTCTCGGACAGCCAGGCGGCGATGGCCGCCGGCGAAGCAGGTCGAACAGGCGAAGTACTGGCCGTCAGTCTGCGCTGGACCGCCCTCGACCCATGCACCATCATCGAAGGCGCGCTGATGATCGACCACGCTTCAAACTGGGATGAATTCCGACAGGCGCTAGAGAAATGGGATGTGCCTTCTCAGAACTTCGTTTATGCCGACGTTGAAGGCAACATCGGGTATCAGTTCCCTGGCCGGATCCCGATCCGAGCGGAGGGCGACGGGCGGTTGCCCGTCCCCGGTTGGACGGACGACTACGAGTGGACCGGTTACATCCCGTTCGATGAGTTGCCCCATCTATTCAACCCTCCCCAAGGGTTCATCGTCACAGCCAACAACGCCGTCGTTCCAGCCAACGCCGACATCTTCCTCTCCAGCGACTGGGATTATGGCTTCCGTGCGGCCCGCATAATAGCCATGATCGAAGGAACGCCGACCGTCGGGATCCCCGATATCCAGCGCATCCAGGGCGATGACGCCAATCCCGCCAGAGACTTGCTCATGCCTATTCTCGAAAACGTCGACTTCCAGGATCCCCGACTCGAGCAGCCCGTGACTCTTGTGGAGAACTGGGATGGGCAAAACACGATCGACTCTTCGCCCGCGGCAATCTTCAATGCTTTCTGGCGCCATTTGTTGCTGAGGACTTTCGCCGATGACTTGCCCGCCGGATGGCTGCCTGACGGCTCGGGCGCCGTCGCCGTGATCACAGACCTGATCGACAAGCCCGACAGCCCTTGGTGGGATGATCTGCACACACCGATCCTGGAAATGCGAGATGATGTGTTCCGATCCGCCATGGCCGATGCAGTCGATGAATTGCAGGCCAGGTTCGGCGATGATCCGGCAAAGTGGTCGTGGGGGGATATGCACACCGCGACCTTCCAGAACGAGACGCTCGGCAACTCCGGGATCGGACCGATTGAGGCGATCTTCAATCGAGGGCCATATCCGACAGCCGGAGGTGACTCGATTGTCAACGCAACAGGCTGGGACGCCGAACAGGGCTACACCGTCGACTGGATTCCTTCTCAGAGGATGATCGTCGATCTGTCGGACATGACGAATTCGCTGAGCATCCACTCGACCGGGCAATCAGGTCATGCCTACCACCCACACTACGTTGACATGGCCGACATGTGGCGGCTGATTCAGTATCACCCGATGTTGTGGACGCAGGCGCAAGTGGGGTCCGATGCCGACGCCACGTTGACTCTCACGCCAGGGGGTGAGTGAGCCGCACCCCCGGCCTACTTCGGCTCCAGAAAAGAAACGCATCAGGGCGGCCGGTCGGCCGCCCTGACGTTCATAAGCGCAGCAATCAAACAGGATCTAGCCCAGCCAGAACTTCTCCGTCACCAGCAGGCACATCAGCCCGATCATCACGACGCTGGCGAAAAGCATCAACGACAATAGCAGGCGCTGGGCCGGTGTCAACCCGAGGAATCGACGCGGCGGTCCTTTCGGGACGCCCTGGTACTGAGCATCGGCCGGCTCTTCGAACAGGGACGATCCGTCGGTCAGGTCACGCAGATTGTCGAACATCACACACCCTCCTCGTCACTTGGTGAGGCTGGTCGATCCAGTTTAGCCTAAACCGGTCGGCTGTCAATCGGCCTGAGGTCAGCGGCGGTGGGACCGATCACAATCCGATGGCCACCCGCCGCCTCCAGGATCAGATTGCCGTTCTTATCAAGCCCCGCCAGCCGCCCTTCCCTTCGGACTTCGCCTTCCGTCACACCTACTCGCTCTCCCATGAATGCCAGCCTGGACTCCCAGGCCTCGAGGATCTGAGGTGAGCCGAGCCTGGTCGACCACCGATCCAGCGAGCGGATGAGCTCAATCAGGAATGCGTTCGGATCGATCGGCCCCCCGGCAGCGTCATCGAGACAGCCCGCCGGGTAATCCACCTCTTCAAGCGGTGGCACGGAGCCGGGTCGAACGTTGACGCCGATCCCGACCACGGCAGAGCTCAAATCCGAGCCGTGCCATTGGGCTTCCACGAGCACGCCGGCCACTTTCCGCCCACCGGCCAGGACGTCATTCGGCCATTTGATGCGTGCAGCGACGCCGATCCCTTCAGCCGCTTCAGCCACCCCAAGTGCGCCAAACACGCTCAGGGATCCGGATATCCCGCCTCCAGGAGGGTCCCACCGAAGGATCAGGCTGAGGGCGATCGCAGCTCCGGCGGGTGTGAACCATCGGCGACCGGCCCGGCCCCTCCCGGCCGTCTGCTCCTCTGCCACCACCAGTGTCCCGTGGGGTGCGCCGGATTCAACCAACTCCAAGGCCATGGCATTGGTCGAATCGATCGACCGGAAGAAGTGCAGCGGCTTCCCCAACCCATGGATCGGAAGGCTGGCTTCAAGAAGGGCCTGATCGAGCATATTCGGATTGTACCTGTGGGTGCATAGAGCGTGCCACGATATCCCCCCGGACATGAACTATGGCTCGGCTCCCTGAGACCGGCGCCTCGAGCGAAGGTTCTCTCGGTATTCGTCTGTGCGTGAGAAGAGATCGGTCGGCCGGCCTCAGTCGATCTTCGGCGACCCGTATTTGATGATCAGAACGCTACGGATCAACGGTGACACTCGTCCCCAACTCGCTCTCCCTTCGGCCCCTTCCTTGCCGTCCGTCTCCCTGGCGGGGGAAACTCTGCTACAATCGACCCGGAACTGGATGAAACATCTTTGGTCTCCCTGGCGAATGGCCTATATCGAAGGGCACGACACTGAGAACAGTTGCATCTTCTGCGACTATCTGGCCCAGGATGATGGGATCGACAATCTGATCCTGCATCGGGGCCAGCGGGCCTTCGTCATTCTCAACCGTTATCCCTACACCAATGGCCATATGATGGTCGTACCCAATGTGCATAAGCCGTCTCTGGACGATCTCGACGCGGACACCCAGACCGAGTTGATGGGGCTGATTTCGAACACTGTCAGCGTCTTGAGGCATGTGTACGGAGCCGAGGCGTTCAACATCGGGGCCAACATTGGGGTCGCTGCCGGCGCCGGCGTCGTCGGACACGTTCATATGCACGTGCTGCCCCGCTGGTCGGGGGATACCAATTTCATGGCCACGACGGCCGACACGCGAGTAATCCCCGAATCAATCGAGGATACATACAACCGTCTGCTTGCCGGTTGGCGGGAATTCGGCAGGAGCGGCTGAGGGGCCAACGCACGTTGGCCCCTCAGTCTTTTTCCATTCAAGGGCACAAAGTATGGGCGAATACCACAATTCAAGAGAACCGGTCATCCTGAGCGCCGCGCGGACGCCGATGGGCAGGTTTCAAGGAGCCCTGAGCCCACTGACGGCGCCCCAATTGGGTGCGGCAGCCGTCAAGGCCGCTGTTGAGCGCGCCAAGATCCAGGACCTGGCGGAGATCGACGAGGTGCTGATGGGGAATGTCGTCTCGGCCGGTCTGGGTCAGGCGCCGGCGCGCCAGGCTGCGATCTTCTCCGGGCTTCCGGCGACTGTGGGCGCCACGACGGTGAACAAGGTTTGCGGATCAGGACTCAAAGCGGGGATGATCGCCTCTCAGGCGATCATCGTCGGGGACGCCGACCTGATCGTCGCCGGCGGGATGGAGAGCATGAGCAACACGCCGCACCTGATCCGAGGCAGGGGCGGTGTACCCTACGGCCACCAGCAGTTGATCGACTCCTTGCTCCTCGACGGGCTGTGGGATCCGTTTGAGAACTGGGGGATGGGCATGTCGGCGGAGTGGATCGCCGAGCAGTACGAAGTCACCCGGGAGGCGATGGACCGCTACGCACTGGAGAGCCATCAGAAGGCCATCGACGCGATCGACTCGGGTAGATTCGACCAGGAAATCACCGCGGTCGAGGTCCACGGCCGCAAGGGCCAGGTCAGCCTGGTGAGTACGGACGAGACCCCGCGCAGGGATACCTCACTTGAGAAGCTGGCGGCCCTGAAGCCGGCGTTCAAGCCGGACGGAAGCGTGACCGCCGGAAACTCGCCGGGCCTCAACGACGGCGCGGCTGCACTGGTATATGCCAGCCGCGACAAGGCTGAGAAGATGGGCGCGACGCCTGTGGCGCGGGTCATCGGGTACAACCAAGTGGCCGTGGCGCCCAAGGAGATGTTCATCGCGCCGGCCCACGCCATCCCATCTCTGTTGGCAAAGATAGGCTGGACGATGGGCGAGGTCGATCTGATCGAGCTGAACGAGGCCTTCGCCGCCCAGGTCTTGGCCGACGGTCGCGCTCTGGCCAACCAGGGTTGGGATTGGAGCAAGGTCAACGTGAACGGAGGCGCGGTTGCCCTGGGCCATCCGATCGGAGCCTCAGGTGCTCGCGTGCTGACCACCTTGATCTTTGCTCTCAAAGATCGCGGCCTTAAGCGGGGACTGGCCTGCCTGTGCCTCGGAGGCGGCGAGGCGGTGGCCATGGCGATCGAGTTAGAGTGACAGCTGTCGGTGGTCAGCTTTCAGCTTTCAGAATTCGATGAACTCAAACCGCTCTTACGCCTGACCTGAGTGGTTCTTGCCCACTCCTGATTGCTTGCTGCTTATTGCTGTTCGCTGATCGCTGTAAGCTGTATGCTGAGAGTTGAGAGCTTGCTGCTTATTGCTTATCGCTGATAGCTGAGTGCTGAAAACGGAGTCTTTCTATGGATATCAACCGAATCTTCGTTGTCGGTGCCGGGACGATGGGCAATGGGATCGCCCAGACCGCCGCGGTGGCCGGCTATGAAACAACGATGACCGATGTCGACCCTAAGGCGATTGACCGAGCCATGACGTCGATCGCCCGCTCGGTCGACAAGCTTGCCAGCAAGGGCGTGATCACTGATGAACAGAAAGCCGCCGCGCTTTCGATCGCTACCTCGACGGACCTCGAGCCCGCCCGCCAGGCCGATCTCGTGATCGAAGCCGCCACGGAGAACCCCGGCATCAAGCTTCAGCTCTTCAGCGAGCTGGACCGTCTCGCGCCCTCCCATGCCGTCCTGGCATCGAACACTTCGTCGATCCCACTAACCAAGATCGGATCAGCCACCGGCAGGCCTGAGAAAGTGATCGGGATGCACTTCTTCAACCCCGTGCCTCTGATGAAACTCCTCGAGGTCATCCGGGGCCTGGCGACGTCCGACGAAACCGTTGAGGTGGCGACACAAGTCGGACGACAAATGGGCAAAGAGCCGGTGGAAGCCAAGGATTCACCCGGGTTCATCTCGAATCGGATCCTTTGCCCAATGATCAATGAGGCAGTGTTCGCTCTTCAAGAGGGGATCGGCACGCGCGAAGCGATCGACTCGGTCATGAAGCTGGGTATGAGCCATCCGATCGGCCCACTGGCGCTGGCAGACCTGATCGGCCTTGACGTTGTGCTCTTCGTGATGGAAGTCTTGCAGCATGATCTCGGAGAAGACAAGTACCGTCCCGCTCCACTCCTGAGGAAGATGGTCGACGCCGGCTATCTCGGCCGTAAG
>CAZGRL010000005.1:11658-59397 GCA_964528155.1 uncultured Anaerolineaceae bacterium | reverse complement strand
GCGGCTTCTTCGACTACCCGGCCTAGCCTGCTCAACACATTCCACCCCGTTTCGACTCGACGGGCCCGGGCTTCAGCCCGGGCCCGGCGATCGTCCGTCACTATCAGGCTTGTTCGTAGTCCTCGGGCGGATATAATCTCCGGCGCGCTGGCGAGAGGATCCCATGTTGCGAAGGAAGACTGTGTTGCCGCTCTTCAGCCTGTTGGCCGCTATCCTCGCATGCGGCCCATTCGGCGCTCTTTCGCCGGCCACTCCGGTTGAGCCGGAGTCCGTCGAGACCATCGTCGCCGCCACCCTTACGGCTTTGGGCCCGCCGGTCGAAGAGGACACAGCCGTCCCACCGCTGTCGCCATCCGCCTCGCCGACGGCGGAGCCGACTCCGACCTTGCCCCCGCCTCTACGAATTGTCTACACCTCGGCTGGAGAGGCCTGGTTGCTCGAGGAGAGCGACCCACCTCAGCAGATCACGCATACAGGAGGAGTACAGACCGTTGTCATCTCCGACGACGGACGGCGGGTCGTCTACCTTCGGCGTGATTCGGCCGAGTCGCCGGCCGAGTTGAGGGCCGTCGACAGCGATGGAGCCGACGACATTCCTCTGCTCTCACCCGCCCAGGCAGACTCACTTCACCCGCTGGATGGATTCCTGCGCATCGAGCCCTCCTCCTTCGACTTCATCCCGGGGACACACGATCTGTTCTTCAACACACGCGCGGTGGCCGAAGGACCGGGATTGCTTAAGTTCAATGACCTGTACCAACTCAATGCCGACACCGGTCATCTCGCACTGGTCCTGCCTGCCGAGCAAGGCGGCGACTTCAGCGTTTCACCGAACGGGAGCCAGATCGCGATCGTCCAGCCGGCCTCGATCTCCATGGCAAACATCGACGGGAGTAGTCTTCGGCCGAATCTCGTGATCTTCGATCCTGTGCTCACGTACAGTGAGTATCAGTACTATCCGCTGGTCGTGTGGGCGGCTGACTCGAGCGCGGCCGAGGTGGTCATCCCCTCGCGCGAACCCCTGGGGGCCGATCCCACGGCCTCGGTCTGGCGTATCCCTGCCCACACAGGCTCAGCCGTCCAGTTGTCGACAATCTCAGGAGACTTTTTCTTCTTTGGCATGGGTGCGCACTCGCTGGTTTCACCCGACCTCACCCGAGTCGCTTTCGCCAGAGAGACGACGACACCGAACGTCACCCAATTGATCATCGCCAATGTCGATGGGACCGATGAAGTCTTACATGGCACGGGGAGGTTCTTCTGGCAGGGTTGGGGGCCGGACTCGAGCCACTTCCTCTACGGCTCGGATCAGCCCTCCCTGCTTCAGCTCGGACAGGTGGGCGGAGGCTCTTCCGTTGCTGAAGAAGGCACAGACGTCCGCTGGTTGGACGCGTCGTCGTACTTGTTCCTGTCCGGAAGTCGCGGGAGTTGGGAACTACGCAAGGCGGCGGTTGGCGGTGCGGTGACTACATTGGTGACCAGCACAGCCGAGTTCTTCTCGTACGACTTCGCCCATTGATCACCTCGTGTCCATGACCTTCGCCCGATCGAGAAGAGCCTTGTGGCCTGGCGGACCGCTGCGGGCCTATCAGCCTGTGGGCGCCAGGCAGGCGAGAGGCTCGTCACTTCGATCGCCTATTCTTCTCGCCACGACATGATCGCCAGGTGGTCTTGTCGGCTGGCAAACACGAAGGCCTTTGCCAGCGCGCGCATACGACGAAAGTAGGCCGGCTGAGGTTCATCCGGTCCGACCAGATCGAACCCGAACTCGCGATAGAAACGGACGAGGCCGGATCGACACATCAACCACAGTGGCGGTCCGGCCTGGCGTTTCAGCCATTGAATGATCGCCCCGCCGACGCCCCGACCGCGCCATTCGGGTGAGACAACCAGAGAGGCCAGCTCGCGCGCTCCGCCTCGGTGGTCCTTGATCTGACCGCAGCCGACGACTCGACCCTGATCATCCACGGCGACGACAAAGTGGTGCCAGTCGAGGCCCATGGGATTGATTTGGGCCTCGTGGATCAGGCGTCGGATCGGACCGTCTTCCGATTCCGTTGCGGGGCGAAGCGTGAATTCGGAAGCCTCGAATGGTGGATCCCTTCGCTCGGAAGTCAGCTTACAGCTATCAGCTGTCAGCTTTCAGCGTACACCGAGCCCGGGAGGGGTTCTCTAGCTTGCCTTGGATGGCCACATGCTTGCTGCCGGTTGCTGATTGCTTATTGCTCATTGCTCTTCGTTGATCACTGAAGGCTGACTGCTGTAGGCTGTTAGCTTACAGCAGCATTTCATCGCGAGAGCAGGTCCTCGAGGATCTCCCGCGTGCGCTGCGGGTCTGCCTTACCCCCGGTCTTCCGCATGACCTGCCCCACGAACCATCCGATGAGCGTCGCTTTTCCCGCTCGATACGCTTTGACCTGTTCCTGGCTCTCCGCCAGGATCTGCTCTGCCAGCCCTTGAAGTTCGGCATCATCGGAGACCTGGGCCAGACCCTCCGAGGCGACGATTTCAGCCGGGGTCATGCCGGTGTCTTCAACTCTCTCGAGAAGTTCCTTGGCGGTGCTGGTTGTGATCTGCCTGTCGCCGACCATACGGATGATCTGCGCCAGGTCCTCCGGTCTCATTCTCAGTCGGCCGGCCGTCAGGCCGCGGTCTCTGAGGATTCGCATGACGTCATTCATCATCCAGTTCGAGATTGTCTTGGCCTCGTTGGGCAACAATGCCGCGGTCGCCTCGAAGTAATCCGACAGACTGCGCTCCTCCGTCAGAATCTCGGCATCGTACTCCGGAAGGTCATACTCGGCGATGAATCGCGCTCGACGCTCAAGGGGGAGCTCGGTCATCGTGGTCAGGATGGCCACACGCATGTCCGTGTCGAGCAAGATCGGCAGGAGATCGGGCTCGCGAAAGTAACGATAGTCCGCCTCGGTCTCTTTCGAACGCATCTTGTGGAGCGCCCCCTTGTCCTCGTCCCATTCGAGCGTCCATGCCTCGATCCGATTTCCTGCGGCCACTTCCCTCACCTGGCGTTCGATCTCGGTCTGGATTGCCTGGCGGACGGCGTCGATCGAATTGACATTCTTGATCTCTGTTTTCGGATTGAGGGTCTCGACGCCGCGCGGCCGAATGGAGACGTTGGCGTCGCAGCGCAAATGCCCCTTCTCCATATCTGCTTCGGAAACATCAAGCCAGCGCAATAGCTGACGCAAGCGAATGAGATACTGAGCTGCTTCGTCCGCCGAGCGGAGATCGGGCCCGGTCACCATTTCGATCAGGGGGACCCCGCATCGATTGAAATCGATCAGCCTGCGGCCTCCGGCGCGAACGGTCTTGCCTGCATCTTCTTCGATGTGAAGCTTCTGGATCGTGACCCGGCGGCTCTCTCCGCCCGGCATGGGGAGCTCCAGGTAACCCCCGCGGGCCAACGGCTCATCATACTGGCTGATCTGGTAGCCTTTGGGGAGATCGGGGTAGAAGTAGTTCTTTCGAGCGAAATAGGACACGTCCTGGATCGACTCCGCATGCATGGCCCCGGCAAGCAGAACGGCTTTTTCAACTGCGACTCGATTCAGCACAGGTAGCACACCTGGAAGACCGGTGCACACCGGGCAGATATTGGTGTTCGGCGGATCCTCCCACGAATCAGCCTTGCAGCTGCAGAAGATCTTGCTGTTTGTGTTCAACTGAATATGTGTTTCCAGCCCGATGATGGCTTCGATTTCTGTCATTTCACTCATGCGACTTGACCGAACCTGCGCTTGTCATTCCCGCCGCGGCGTCACCCATCGCCTCCACCGCCCGCGGGCGCAAACGCCTCCAGGCTTCCCCTTCCGTGGCCCGTTCATAGGCCCTGGCTGCCTGAAGCAAACGTACCTCCGAGAAATCGGGCCCGATCAGTTGAATCCCAATCGGCAGACCGCGATTGTCGAGGCCGGCCGGGACGGAGACCGCCGGCACGCCCGCGTGATTGGCAGGCACCGTCAACAGGTCGGCGTACTGCATCATCACGGTGTCGCCATAGACGGCGCCGATCTCGAATGCGGTGGAAGGAGTCGTCGGGGTCAGGAGACAATCGATTCGGTATGCCCCCTCCGGATCGAACGCTCGCTCGAAATCCTGTCTGATCAAGGTTCGCACCCGTAGAGCGCGCTGGTAGTAGCCTTTCTCGTATTCCTCTCCGGAGACGTACATGCCCATCAAGATGCGCAACTTCGGTTGAAGGCCAAAACCGTTTCCTCGGGTCTGCCGGTACATTTCGCGCAGATCAGCCACCTCGCCCGGGTAGCGATAGCCGTACTTGACTCCATCGTAGCGGTGCAGGTTCGAGGCTGCCTCGACCCGGGAGATCACGAAGTAGGCCGGCACGCCGTATCGCGTATTGGGCATCGGAACATCCTCGACGATCTCGTGCCCGGCGTTCGAGAGCAGATCTGCCGCCTTGAGAACCACAGCCTGAATCTGTGAATCGACCGGCCGCTCTGCCAGTTCGCCCGTGGACGAGTCAGGGTATTGCAGCCGGAAGTAATCCGGCGACAGCCCGATGCGTAGCCTGGGCGCGGACTGATCTACGTCGGCCAGCGTCTCGGGGACTGGCAGGTTCGCCGCTGTCGCGTCACGCGGATCGGGCCCGGCCATGACCCTCAGTGCCAGGGCGGCGTCGGTCACATCACGTGCGACAGGGCCTGGACAATCCAAGGATGAGGCGAAGGCGATCAGCCCATAACGAGACACGCGACCGTAGGTCGGTTTCACTCCCACGACCCCGCAGAAGGCAGCTGGCTGTCGGATCGATCCGGAGGTGTCCGTCCCCAGGGAGATCGCCGCCTCTCCCGCGGCTACCGCCGCCGCACTTCCCCCCGAGGACCCGCCGGGCACTCGACCAGGGTCCCATGGGTTGCCCGGCGGGGGCAGGAAGGCCGACGACTCGTTCGACGAGCCGAAAGTGAATTCGTCGAGGTTCACCTTCCCGAGAGTGAGCGCGCCGGCTGCCTCCAACCGTTCAACGGGTGTGGCGCTATAGGGGGAAACGAAGTCTTCGAGGATGCGGGAGGCCGCTGTTGAGCGCGTCCCGCGCACACAAAAGATGTCCTTGATCGCCAAAGGTACACCCGCCAGCGGCCCCAGGGACTCTCCATCGGCCAGCGCACGATCGATCGCTTCAGCCTGTGCACGGGCGCGATCAAGTGTGAGGGTGATGTAGGCGTGTATCTTCTCAAGATCCTGCGGCTGCGCTTGGTAGGGCTCGGTCGAAGGGGCCCGACCCTCGACATCGGCGATGCGCTGTTGGCTGGACTCAAGGATCTCCACCGCGGAGATCTCCCTCTTGCGCAGCCGCGCTGTGAGTTCGTGACCGGGCAAATCGCACAAGTCGAAGGTCATTCTAGCTCTCGGTGGGGGATGTCCGGGACCACAACGTACCGACCCTCAAGTTCGGGAGCTTGGCCCAGGATGTCGTCGGCGAGCTCCCCGGGCGACCACACGTCCTCCCGGAAGGCCGGGGCAAGACCCCCTCGGTAGGGTACACCGTGGGATGTGATCGGAAGAGAGTCTTCAACCTTGATGCTTTCCAGTTCGTGGATGGCTTTGAGTTGCCCGTTAAGCTCGCGCCGAAGGTAATCCGCTTCGTCGGGGCTCAACTCGAGGGCTGCCAGTTCGACAAGATGCTCGAAGATCTCGGGCGTAATCCGTCCCTGATCGAGGCGACGACTTGCTTCGGTCATGGAACCCTCCAGCGGTGGATTTCGTGATTGTACCTGTTCGACAGAAGCCGGTCAAAGCCGCTGTTGTGTTCACGACGCGATCTCACACTTCGCCCGCATGCCGCAGCGACATCGCCGCTCAAGTGCCTGAATGCTATAATCGCCACAGATCGGCCATCTTAGTTCGAGCAGGATGTGACCATGGCTGCCCCTTATGCGCAAATCGCCGGACCCACACTAGAACTGACCTCTGAGCATAAGATGATCCGCCAAGCAGCGCGCGAGTTCGCGCAGAAAGAGATCGTTCCTGTCGCGGCGGAGTATGACGAGAGTGGGGAATTCCCTCACGAAACCATCCGCGCCATGGGGGAGCTGGGGCTCATGGGTATCGAGGTCCCCGAAGAGTACGGAGGGGCTGGCCTGGACACGTTGTCCTACGTTCTTGCATTGGAGGAGATATCCAAGGCCGACGCGGCTCACGGCGCCATCATGTCGGTCAACAACTCGCTCTTCTGCCACGCGGTCTACGCGTATGGTACGCAGGAGCAGAAGGAGAGATTTCTTCGCCCGGTAGCCTCGGGCAAAGCAATCGGCGCTTACTCCCTGACGGAGCCGATGTCCGGCTCGGACGCCGCCACGATGCGTTCACGCGCCGTCCGAGAGGGAAACCAATACAGGATCGAAGGTCGCAAGTCGTGGGTCACGAGCGCACCGGTCGCCGACTTCATCTTGATGTTCACGATGACAGACGCCGAGCGCGGGCACAGCGGCATCACGGCCTTTCTGATAGAGACGGACAAACCGGGATTCAGCCGGGGAAAGAAGGAACCCAAACTCGGCATCCGCGCCTCGGCGACAAGCGAAATCCTTTTCGAGGACTTCCTGTGCCCGGTGACTAACCGGCTGGGTGAAGAAGGGCAAGGCTTCAAGATCGCCCTTGGCGTCCTGGATGCCGGGCGGATCGGCATCGCGGCTCAGGCATTGGGGATCGCCGAGGCGGCCTACCAGGCCAGTCTGGAATATGCCAGAGAACGCGAAGCCTTCGGTCACAAGATCGGCGAGTTCCAGGGGATCAGCTTCAGGCTGGCCGACATGAAGACCCGCATCGAGGCCAGCCGCTTGTTGATCTTTCAGGCCGCCCTGGCCAAGCAGAGATCCAAAGCAAGCGGCGGCCGCTACACCCTTGAGGCTTCTATGGCCAAGCTATTCGCCTCGGAGACGGCCATGTTCTGCGCCCACGCCGCCGTTCAGACCCATGCCGGCATGGGGTATTCCAAAGAGTTGCCGATCGAGAGATACTTCCGCGACGCCAAGATTACTGAAATCTACGAGGGGACGAGCGAGATCCAGCGGCTGGTCATTTCGCGATTGGAGTTGGGGTTGCGTTAGGTCGCGGCGAAGACGCAGCTTCTCATCTTCAACCCCGATGTTGTTGCACCGCTCTAGTTCTGGTGATCAGCCGGCGCACCGCTCTCAATGCTCGCCGTCGCTCCGGGACGGCACCACATCCACGCGCACAACACGAGACCGACCACCGCCAGACCAATCCCAAGCGGAACATCCCACGGAAGATAGCGAAAGACGTACTCATGCCTCCCCGCCGGTGCCTCCACTTCGAGCCATCGGCTCTCGTGTAGCTGAACCCGATTCCCGTCACGCCAGGCACGCCACCCGACCCAGTTGTTCTCCTCCACAATCAGATTGCCGTTCAACTCCGCATCGCATGTAACCGTGATTACACCAGCTGTGGACCTGGCGTCGCATGGCGACACGACCCCACTATGCTGAACCGACGCATAATGCTCTGAAGATCTCACGTATATTGGAATACCATCCTCGATCGCAACCTCTTGGACAGAACCTTCGGGAGGACCAGCCCTGGCGGCCTCGAGTCGGGCCAATGGCGGCGGCCTATCCTTCCAGAACCATGTCATGATCCCAGGGCTCAGCTTGAGCCCAAGTGCGGTCGCGGGTTCAATGAAGAAATGCTCTCCAAAGGGGGTTGACACCCATTCTGAGCTGGGCGTCTGCAGTTGGTGCAGGACGTCCTCGACCCCGCTTCGCAACTCCACAGTATCAAGCCATCCGTGCCCGAAGCGATAAGCTTCACTCAGTGCGAAGACAAGCGGAACTACGAGCAGCCACGCTAGCGAGAGTCCGCCCAAGACCCTGCCACTCGGGGAAGCTCCGCTCAAAGACAGGGTAGGCCACTCGAGGCGCATTAGCCGCTCCAGACCTATCGCAGACAGTCCAAGGATCGCCGGCACCGCCAGGCCTGCAATTTGCGGCGGATTCCGTATTCCGCCCACACCCGACCACACAGGAACAAGCCACCGGAGCAAGACAGCACTGGCGACCAGAAACTCGATGATGGTTGCTGTGCCAAGGAATACCCTTTCCCGCCACAGTCCCATTGCTCCGGAACCAAGACCTATCACTGCAAGGATGACAGGGATCCATCCGACGAACATCACATACAGGTGAGGGAATGGGAGCTTCTGCAGCGAATCGGTCGCATAGAATGCGGGGTCATTGATGACCAGATTCAGCGGAAGGAACTCTAGCGGCTGGGCTGCGCCAAACTGCGGGTCAACCGCCTTACCGAAGTTTGGTGAAAAGTGCACGAGCGGGACGATAAACGGAGCAGCAAGAAGCAGCGCAATTCCCGCCGCTCCGAGGTAACCCTTCCATTCCTTCGCCAGCTTGCGATCGGACGTGATCAGCAGAGCCAGGAGTGATGGGACGGCGGCCAGAAGCCCGATCTGCATGTAGCCTTGGCCGGCCAGAATCGCCGAAGCAAGACAGACGCCAAGGAGGACAACGCTGCGCCGATTACCTACACGATGAACCCTGAGCGCGGCCGGGAAGAAGAAACTGCACATGGCGGTTGCGAGTACAACCCCGAAGGCGCCCAACTCCATCCTGTATGCCAGGTGACCTCCGACGATGGCCATGAGCCCACTCCAGACTCTTGGCAATCGTCCGAGTCCGAGTTCCTTCGCCAACCACCACTGAGCCACGCCAGCCAGGATGAACGACAGGATCAAAGCAACCTTCGCCCCGTCGACAACCCCCCAAAGCAGTGTGGTCAATGTTACGATCGGGTGCAACATACTGCCGTGCGGATCGACGAATGCCGGAACGCCGCCCCTGGCGGATCCGTTCCAAAGAGCGCACCAACCGCATTGAATGAAATTCGTCCACAGGTGATGCGTCTGAATCGCCGAGAGGGATTCCCTCCCGAGTGGGACTTGATGGGGATCGAGAGGAAGGTAACCCCTTGTAACCCACACTCCCCACAAGGCAATGAGGACTAACTCAAAGCCTGTCCACAGCCGCGAGCGGGAATCCGAGCTTCCGACTCCCTTGAACAACCCGGTCGCGGAGAGACCCTTGGCGCCGACGCCGCGAGGATTGAGGATCCGGTTCATGAGGCCATCCCTCGGCCGAAGACTCCCGCGAGTATAGGCCGCGTGGTTATTTCGGCAACTTTGAGCCACAGCCGTCCGTCCGCAAGCCGGAGTTGTGAAAACCCAGAAGAAGTGCTATCTATTCCGCGGGCACCGGCCGGGTCGGGGGACGACATCACAGACCCGGCCCTCGCTGCCTCTCTTGACACGAGATGGGTGCCCCACCTTGAAGGGGGGTGAACCGATTTCAGGTTCGCCGGCGACCAATCCGGTCATGTGCTGGCCTGCTCACGTTGCCACACGCGGGATAGAGAGACATTCCTTCTCATGCCGACACATGTACTACCCAACCCTCGATAGCCGAACCCCATTTGGGTGTTGTTGAATGCGATCGAGGCGCCAAAGCCGGGACCGTTGCCGACAAGTGCAAGCCAACCTGAGCCTCAGGAGCTGGAGGTGGGAGCCCCATTGAAATCCAAGAGCAGCAAGCTGACCACTCAGAACACCGGCGTGTCGAAAGAGCCAGCCCCGGACACCTCACCCCCGAGCACTTCCCAGACGCTCGATGCCGGATACCCAGACTTCGCCGTGCTCCTCAGCGCTGGAGCCGCCCTGGCCCTCATAGGCCAGTCGCTGACTGGCGTCCTACCTCAATCGGAGAAATGGAAGGCCTACCTCTTCACCGTTCTGGGGCTGGGCTTGTTCCTGATCGCTGCCAGGGCATTCACGCGGGGCCGCTTCGATCGCTGGTTTGGCTTGCCTCTCGAACGCTTGTCCCGCTGGTGCACCATGCGCCCGTACCAGGCCATGCTCCTGGTTCTTGCACCGATCCTGAGCTTGGCGGCGAGAGTCGCCGCGGGTGACGGCCCATTGACCAGATCGACTTGGCTGGCCTCAGGAACCTGGATCTGTGGCATCCTATGCTTATTGGTGGCCAATTGGCGCCAGGGGCAGCGTATATCGCTGCCCGCCGACTCACGCCGGGACTTCCTGATCGCCGGCGTCCTGTTCCTTGCCGCCCTGCTTCTTCGAGTGCTGTTCGTCGGCCGGGTTCCATGGCTTCTCACGGGTGATGAGGGCTCCGGCGGCTTGAGCGCGGTC
Source organism: uncultured Anaerolineaceae bacterium (assembly GCA_964528155.1). Taxonomy (GTDB): domain Bacteria; phylum Chloroflexota; class Anaerolineae; order Anaerolineales; family E44-bin32. The sequence continues at coordinate 49,187 of CAZGRL010000005.1, read as the reverse complement.
GCGTTCATCAATGGCCGGCTCAACAACCTCTTCAGCATCGGCTGGTACTCGTTCCCCTCGCTGTATTTCTACGTCCAATCGCTCTCTATCCGGCTCTTTGGACAGACAGTTCTCGCTCTTCGAGTCCCGTCCACCCTGGCGGGCGCCATGACTGTCTTCGCGCTGTACTTCCTTGTTCGAGATGCGTTCGGCAGATGGGCTGCCATCCTGTCGGCCAGCTATCTGGCTGCCTTCCACTTTCACATACACTTCAGTCGTCTCGGAATCAACAACGTCTGGGATGGGCTGTTCGTCGTCGCCTTCTCGGCTCTCCTTTGGCATGCCTGGGAGTTCGACGACAGAACCTCCGGCGGCCGTCGACTGTCGTTCGTCATGGCCGGCATCGCGCTGGGGCTGGCGCAGTATTTCTACACGAGCTCACGCGCTTTGTTTGTCATGCTGCCGATCTGGCTTGTCTTCGCCGCCATCAAAGATCGGCAGGCCATTCGCAACCGGCTCCCGGGTATTGTCGCCATGCTGATGGCGGCCTTGACCGTCTACCTGCCGCTGGCCCTTTTCTTCGTCAGGCATCCAAATGAGTTCTCCGCTCCAATGAACCGGGTGACGATCTTCGGAAGATGGATGGAAAACGAAATACAGGTCAGAGGCGTCAGCCAGTGGTCGATCTTCGTCAATCAGATCATCCACTCGGCGTTGGGTTTCACGAGCGAGAACCTGCGTGCGTGGTATCAACCTGACCACCCGATGTTGCTCGCGCTTCCAAGTGCCTTGTTCTTGCTCGGGCTCGTATTGCTGCTGCCTCGTATCCTGGATCTGCGCGTCACATGGTTGGCGCTTTGGCTCGTGGCCGCAGTTGTCGCCGGTGCCTTGAGCCAGAATCCACCTTCGGCCCAGCGGTACGTCTTCGCCGCGCCGCTGGTCGCCTTGCTCGTGGGATTCCCGCTCGCCGAAGTAGGGGGGTGGCTCGCGCGCGCCTGGCCCAAGCGCCGCGTAATTCCTCAAGTTGCGCTGACGGCTGTTCTGGTCGTCGCCATTCTTGGCGACCTCGACTTCTACTTCGGGGACTACACGTTCAATCGGCGCTTTGGAGATCTCAACACAGAAACCGCGACTGCCCTTGGTTACTACCTTGCAGACCAGAAGCCTGGGCTGGAAGTCTACTTCTTCGGGGCGCCGCGCATGGGATACACCAGCCTCTCCACTGTGCCTTACCTCGCCCCCCTGGCCGTAGGCCACGATGTGCTCGAACCGATCACCTCACCCCCGGATTGGACACTCTCAGGACCGACTGCGTTCATTTTCCTGCCGGAACGGATGAATGAACTCGACTTGGTTCGCCAGGAATTCCCGGACGGCAACGAGATCGCGATCCGCGGCAAGAAGGACGCCTTGTTATTCATCTCCTATGTGTTCGAGTGATCGCCGTGAAGCCTCTCCGAGAGTCACGCGTCAGCTTAGATGTGGAGGAGTCCAGGAGCACTCCCTTGGATGTCATGCCAGAATCACAGGGGACGTAATTCGGCGCCTGCCAACAAACCTACTGCATTGATCCTCAGGACCGGAAGCCCCGGGCGCGACAGCCCGGACCGCGCCCGGACACATATTTGGGGAGCATCAGCCTACGTGCCTCCGGAGCAGCAATCCCGCCGCAGGAATGTCGGGCTTGCCGGCCATCGAGGCGGCACGCGGTGTCGGGCACTCTGATCACTGGCTGCGCGCGGATTGACGATGATGGGTGAGCTTGTCGCCACTCTGATACGCAGGTACTTGGCGCTTCTGGCGATTTCCGTCGCCCCGGTCGGCTTCGGCGTCATTGCCGCGACCCACCTCGATATCTGTGATGTCGCGGTCCAAGCAGGAATCCTCCCCTACCCCGGACCTCTCGCTGCGTTCCGGTTGATCGTCCCTCAGCGGGTTTCTCAGGCAGAACAGGACATCGCAGCGACCGACACTTCCTCTTCCATTCCCAAGGAAGGCCAGCCCAAACTGGCTTCCCTGATCACACAGACGCCGGTTCGGAATGTCCGTTCTGAGGTCTTTCAGGCCGGGGAAAGGAACAAAGCCGGGTCGTCCCGCACTTATGGTGACGCGACAACTGCGGATGATCCTGCCCAATCGTCACGAAGCTGGTGGTTTCTCCTCCTGCCTCTCGTGCTACTGGTCGTTCTTTGGCTCGTGATCATGCTAATCGTGAGACTCGTCGCATTGAGTCGAGCGAGGCTTGGAGGACACGTTGCTGGTGCACGACCCGCATCAGATTCGATCGAGCCGACCGGCGCCGCCGGCGCTCCAGAGGAGGCAACCGGGATTCGATCGCCCGATGTGACAGCCTCCAACCGGCTTGGCCAAGGCTCCCGTTTGAAACTCAAATTGCTGCGAGAGTCGGACATGATCCGCATTGGCCAGGTTCTTCGGGGTCGATTCGGACCAAGGCCGCCTATCTCGGACCTCAGCCTGCCACCGATGAGCGTCCGCAGTGCATCGATGGAGCTGTGCCTTGTCGGGATAGTCATTCTGCTATTCTCTTTGCCTTTCCTGGACTTCAGCCCCGACAGGCTATTGCCAGGCCGCGAGTTCGACGTGGTCGCATTCCTCGACTTCGTCATGGCGAACTCTCTCCGCCGATTCGGAGTTTTCCCGACCTGGAACTTCCAGCTCGGCACGGGCCAGCCGCTGATTGGCGATCCCTTCATGCATATGTTCAACCCGATCTCCAGCGTCCCCGTGCTGCTCTTCGGTGTGGTAAACGGCTTCAAGATCGCCGTGTTCGCATCCCTGATGATCGCAGCATTCGGACAATGGTTTCTCGGCCGTGTGATCGGCCTGAATCGCCCTACCCGCGTCTGGGCGGCCGTGATCTTCGCATTGAACGGACAGGCGGTTGCCCGGTTCATCCAGGGTGAGTATCTCTTCACATTCGGCTTGGCCTGGATCCCCCTCACGTTCGGCGGGATTGTGCTCTCTCTGCGAACTCGGCGGCCACGATATTACATCCTGACGGCTGTTGCCATCACGCTCATGTTCTTCTCCGGGAATGGTTACTACACCTACTACGCGGCTGTCATCTTGGGGCTGTTAGCTCTAGGCGTTGGCCTACACACTACTCGACGATGGGAGCCGCGCTGGTCCATGGTGAGAGCCGGGCCGCTTCTGATCATCGGAGCTCTTGCTATCGGCCTGACCGCGGTCCAGTGGGCTCCGACGATCGAGCTTTGGCAGTACATACAGAAAGCCGGAGATCCCGAGCTGGCAACCTCCCAGTCGTTACTGGAAGTGCTGAATGACTATGCATTCCCCTCGACCGACCGCCCGATTGCTCAGAAGAATCTCCCGCCCGAGGAGTTCTACGGCTACATCGGCATCTTCCCCTTGCTCGCGGCTTCACTCGCTCTTCCTGCATTCTGGAGAGGCTGGAGACGGCGCGAGATCCTATCTTTGACCGCCCTTGTCGCTCTGACGATCGTGTGGATCTGCATCCGGTACACTCCACTCGCACCCATCTACCGCACGACGCCGCCGCTTATCATATTGCGCTATCCGAGCCGGATGATGGTCTATGGAACAGTCGCCCTCGTCACGCTCGCTGGATTGGGCATGACATGGCTGATGGAGACTCGCCGCCGCTCGTCAGAAAACGCACTTGAGGACAGCGATGGCGCGCACAGGAGCCCGGCAAGGTTCCTTGGCGGCTTGCTCACGCTGGCTATGGGACTTTCAGGCATCAATATCTTTCTGGTGAAACAGAGACTTGTCGGGACCAGAGAGAGGACACATGAAGCTGATGCCGTACTCTCATGGCTGACCGCCTACGATCCCAGGCCGAGCCATGTTAGCATCCCGGCGACCGAGGGCTGGCACCTGGCTGTCGTCGCCTCCGGTGAGCGATACTGGGACGTCTGGTATGGCTACGATTTCTTCCCGCCCGGAGAGAACCGATCTAGCCAAAGGCCCATTGAAGCGCGGCCCAACTACTTGGTCCTTGAGCAAGACGCGCTTCCTCCCGAGGGGAACATTGCAGCCATCGCGCGAATAGGTAATCAAACCGTGTATTCTCTTGAAGATAGCCTCCCCTTCGCCTTTGCTGTCTCCGGATCCATACTGTCTGGTGTCAATCAGGGCGCTGTCGAACGTTCCGAAGTCATCGAGCTCCAGCCGATTGAGGGTGGCCCCGACGAGATTTCCGTCCGGGCCGAATTGACTGATGCACGCAGCTGGGTCGTCCTTCTAACCAGCTATTTCCCCGGCTGGCATGTCTACGTGGATGGCCAGCCAGCGGAACTCGTCCCAATGGGAAACTACCTCTCTGTGCAGGGGAGCCCGGGAAGCCGTGAATACACATTTCGCTATGAATCGGCCTCCTTCAGAGCCGGGCTGGCTGTCACCTCTGCCACAGTACTTCTCCTGATGGGATTGCTCCTCAGATACGTCTATTCTCAATCGACAGCACATGGCATCCGTCGAGGGAGGCAAGACCCAGCTTGACTTCTCGGACGGGGGACTGCATCCTGCGTGACGACCCTGTGGAGACTCGGCGGGCATCACACCGTTTCTCTCCGAATGGCTTCCGACAGATTTCGGCCTCAAGGGATGCGTCTTTCCTCAGGTTGCCCTTGGTCCGACCCGTCCCTTCTCCACGCCTATGAAAATGGTCCTATTGCCGCTGCTATCGTCAAAAAGCGGCTATGCTAGGGTCACCACAGATCTGGGCAGATGGATGCACCCTCTCGGGTTTCTTGAGCGCGGCGCGTTCCGAGATCCCTCCTGGCAGGGCTCAGCGCCGTCCAGGCGATGACAGATCCTCGCCACTCGGCTGGCCGCCGCATGCCCCCTCCTTCCATCAGCAGGTCGTCAGACAGCACGCGCTCGTCTGTGGGTGATGCGCCACGCCGCTTGAAAGTGACCGAGGCCTTGGATACAGCGGCGAGCCCACGAGATCCCCCTCTGCACCCAATCGCTCATCCGCCGCACACTTCATCACCAGTGCACACGTTGAAAGCCCTTTACAACCATATTCGCTCCCGCGTGTCGAGGCTCCGAGGTGCCACTGGCCGGCTTGAAACGGCGTTGTTCGGACTGGCCATGGGGGTCTATGTCATCACCCGCCTGGTTGGGCTGGATCGCTTTCCTATCTACTTCTTCACCGACGAAGCCGTTCAGACGGTCCTGGCTTCAGAATTCGTTCGCGATGGACTCCGCGATTCTGCCGGCACGCTGTTCCCAACCTATTTTCAGAACACATTCTTCTACAACCTCAGCCTGTCCGTGTATCTTCAGGTCATCCCCTACATCATCTTCGGAAAATCCGTCCTGGTCACTCGGGCGACTGCGATACTTGTCACTGCGGTGGGCGCGTTCGGCCTTGGGTTGATCCTCAAGAACATCTATCGCGTTCGATACTGGTGGGCCGGAGTGCTCTTCCTCTCGGTCACACCGGTCTGGTTTCTTCACTCTCGAACGGCCTTCGAAACCACGCTCATGGTTTCGATGTACATCTGGTTCGTCTACTTCTACCTCCTCTACCACACTCGCTCCCCGCGCTACCTGTACGCCTGTCTGATCTTCGGAGCCTTGGTGTTCTACAGCTACAGCCCCGGTCAGGTCATCATCTTCGCTTCGGGGATCCTCTTGCTTCTATGCGACCTTCACTACCACTGGCAGAATCGCCGGACCGCCGGGCGCGGCCTGATCGCGATCGCCGTCCTCTTCCTCCCATACTTGAGGTTCCAGCTGACACACCCGGGCGAGACCGCCTTTCACCTAAGAGTTCTCGACTCGTACATAGTTCAAGACATTCCACTGGCGGCAAAGGTTTCTACTTTCGCCGCCAATTACGCTCGCGGCCTGAACCCCGCCTACTGGTACATCCCAAATTCGGTTGACCTCCTGCGGCATACCATGAAAGGGTATGGCCATATCCTGGCGGCAACGTTCCCCTTGGCCCTGATTGGCCTGATCATCGCCGTGCGCCGGATCCGAGAGACCGAATATCGTGCTCTACTCGTGGCTCTGTTTGCCTCTCCATTCGGCATGGCTCTCGTCGCGCTTGGGGTCACCAGGGCGCTGCTCTTCGTCTTCCCCGCCGCCCTTCTGACAACGCTCGGAGTCGAGCCGATCGGCCGACGCCTGAGTCGTGTTCTTCCAGGTAGCGCCTTCCCGATTTTCCTCTTCGCCATACTGAGCGGAACCAACGTGTACATGATGAACGATTGTCTCACCAACGGACCCACGTGGTTCACGACTTATGGTCTCTACGGAATGCAGTATGGGGCGCAGCAGGTCTATGGAGAAGTCAGAAAAGAGGTAGAGCGGTCCAGAGACACCCTCGTTTTTGTTTCCCCAAACTGGGCCAACGGCGTGGATGTCATTCAGCGCTTCTTTCTCCGAGACGAAGACCCGGTTTGGATGTTGGATTTCAATGCGCTCCAGTTCAGCAAAGTGGATGAGATCGATAAGATGCTCTTCGTTCTGACGCCGACAGAATACGACGCTCTCGCGGACGACCCCAAATTCGAGGACATCCGAGTCGAAGAGATGATTCCCTACCCCGATGGGAGTGCAGGCTTCTACTTCGTCCGCGCAGCCTATTCGGCGGAAGCGGACGCGCTCCTGGCGGCGGAGCGGGCCGATATGTTGAGGCCGGTGACGGATGTGTTCTATCTCGACGGGGAGTTGCTCAAGGTTGTGCATCCCGCATTCGACATCGGGGAAGTCGCGGATTTGTTCGACGGCGATCCAGAGACTCTCGTGCGATCACGCGAAGTCAATCCGGCGGACATTGGCCTGAGTTTCGAGCGCCCTCGCTCGGTCAAGGGTCTCCAGATAACAACCGGTACCATGGACATGCACATCGTGATCCGGCTCTTCGCCGGTGAGACGGCCGAGCCGGACGAGTACTCGCGTTCGTTTTTCAACCTACCCGAAGACCCGACAGTGACGTTCGACTTCCCCGACGCCCCTCCGAAGCTGACCAGGATCGAGATCTCGATTGAGGACTTGAATGCCAACAGTCGGGGAAACGTCCACATCCGAGAGATCACCTTCGAGTGAATCACACGCCGACTGCGGTGTGGGCGACAGATACCGCCGGCGAATGTCGGTGATAGACAATCGCATCTAACCACTGGGGGCAAAGTCATCCTGATCGATCCCCCAAGGGCTCCCGTGTCTAGGCTCAATCCACTCCTCACCTTGCACAGGCTATAATTCCATCCAGAAGCGTACGGACAGATCCGGATCGAGTGCGATCCTTTCCCGTGGAGATAGTCTCTTGAAGGCCGTATACATCGATCAACACGGAGGTCTAGACGTTCTGCAATATGGCGACTTGGCCGAGCCTGAGCCGAAGCTGGGTCACGTCCAGGTGCGTATCCAATGGGCCGCGCTGAACGCCTCTGATATCTGGACCCGGAAGGGATGGCCGGGATTGAAGCTCGAGTACCCGCATGTCCTCGGCGCCGATGCCGCCGGCGAGATCGCCGCGGTCGGCGACGGAGTCCAAGGATTCCAGGTCGGAGAGCGCGTTGTGGTGAACCCGAGTATCTCCTGCGGCGAATGCGAGGCCTGTCTGGCCGGGAAGGACAACCAGTGCCGGCAGTGGCACCTTCTCGGGGAAACGATCTCGGGGACATACGCTGAATTCGTGTCCATACCGGCCGTAAATGCACTCAGAATTCCGGAAGGGTTCGCAACCAGATCGGCCGCGGCCGCAGCCCTCGTCTTCCTGACCGGCTGGCATTCACTGATTACCCGAGGAAAACTCAGGCCGGGCGAGACTGTGCTGATCATAGGCGCTTCTGGCGGAGTCAGCACGGCCTGTATCCAGATCGCCAAGCTGACTGGCGCCACCGTCTTTGTCGTCGGCTCGTCGGCGGAGAAGCTCGACCTGGCAAGCAGCCTCGGGGCAGACACCCTCATCGACCGCTCGCAGGTCGAGGACTGGTCGACGGCGGTTTTCAAGGCCAACAACCGGCGAGGGGTCGATGTGGTGGTGGACAATGTCGGCGCGGGATCCCTGCCGTTGAGCATGCGGGCCGCCCACAAGGGTGGGCGAATCCTGACTGTGGGCAATTCAGGTGGACCGAAGTTCGAGATCGACAATCGGTTCATTTTCGGGAAACACTTATCGATTATCGGATCGACGATGGGCACTCACGGCGATTTTGCCACGGTCATGAGCCTGGTCTTCGCAGGCAAGCTTCAGCCTGTGATCGATGAGGAGTATCCGCTTCGTCAGGCGGCGGAGGCCCAAACGCGGCTGGAGAGCGGTCGCCAGATGGGAAAGATCCTTCTTGCAATCTAGGCCGCGCCCCGTGGTCGTAACCCTGCTCGGCCTGGGGGTGTTAACCCTGGCGGCGGTATTTCTCATCCGGTTGGCCACTGGTCTGCGCCCCCCTTCCTTCCCGAACACGATCCCCGTCTGGTATCTGCCATTGACGGGCGCGGTTTGGGGGGTAGGAGGCGTGATGCTCGCGTACGGCATACTCACCGGCAAGCCATGGGCGCCGTCTCGCGCCCGAGTGGGCGCGCTCGGCTTCACGGCCTGGTACTGGGCGGATCGCCTTTTGCTCGCCAAAAGCGACTACGCCGCTCTCTCTCGGCCTGCAGATGCCGCGGGCAATCTTATAGCCTTGGTGATTCTGCTCTGGGGGTTGCATCGGGACGGTACGCGCGATTACTTCGGGGAGAGGTCCTTATGAGCGAGAGCTCGAACCTTGAGGATTTGAAACAGCTGCGGGAACAGGCCCTCCTTGGAGGTGGCGATGATCGAATAGAGAGCCATCACGCGCGGGGACACCTGACCGCCCGCGAGCGTCTCGAGTTGCTGCTGGACAAGGGCTCCTTCCGTGAAACGGATATGTTTGTCACCCACCGCACGACCGACTTCGGCCTGGATCAGAGGAAGGTCTTGTCGGATAGCGTGGTCACCGGCTGGGGCACGATCGATGGTCGCCTGGTGTACGTCTTCTCGCAAGACTTCACTGTCTTCGGGGGAAGCCTGGGCGAGGTCCACGCTCAGAAAATCTGCAAGATCATGGACATGGCACTCAAGAACGGAGCCCCTTTGATCGGTCTGAACGACTCTGGAGGGGCGCGTATCCAGGAAGGCGTTGTCTCGCTCGGCGGCTACGCCGACATCTTCCTGCGCAACACGCTTGCCTCTGGCGTCATCCCCCAGATCAGCGCCATCATGGGCCCGTGCGCCGGCGGCGCCGTATACTCACCGGCCCTGACCGATTTCATCTTTATGGTCCGCGAGTCGTCCCACATGTTCGTGACTGGACCAGATGTGGTCAAGTCCGTCACTCGAGAAGAGGTCAGTTTCGAAGAGCTGGGAGGCGCCGACGTACACGCCAGCACCTCCGGGGTGTGTCACTACGTCGCCGAGAGCGAGGCCGACTGTCTGTATCTGATCCGCGTCCTGCTCTCGTATCTTCCGGCCAACAACATGGAGGATCCGCCGTTCGTGCCCACGACGGACGATCGCTTGCGAACCGACGAGAGCCTGGATGAGCTCGTTCCGGCCGATGCGAGCAAGCCGTACGACATCCGCGAGGTGATCCGTCGCGTCGTCGACGACGGTGTATTCTTTGAAATCCACGAACAGTTCGCCCCGAACATCGTTGTCGGCTTCGCCCGTACGGGCGGCCACAGCGTGGGCGTGATCGCCAATCAGCCGGCAGTCCTGGCGGGTGTGCTCGATATCAACGCATCGGACAAGGCGGCTCGTTTCGTGCGTTTCTGCGATTCGTTCAACCTGCCCATCATCACTTTTGTAGATGTTCCCGGCTTCCTCCCCGGCACCGCCCAGGAGCATGGAGGTATCATCCGTCACGGAGCCAAACTGCTTTACGCCTACTGTGAAGCCACGGTGCCCAAGATCACGGTCATCACCCGCAAGGCCTACGGCGGAGCCTACGACGTGATGTCGTCCAAGCACATCCGCGGCGATCTCAACCTGGCGTGGCCGACGGCCGAACTGGCGGTGATGGGACCAGAAGGCGCGGTCAGCATCATCTTCCGTAAGGAGCTGGCCGAGGCCGACGATCCCGATGCGCGTAAGGCCGAGCTCGTGGAAGAGTATCGCGAGAAGTTCGCCAATCCGTATGTGGCCGCGTCACGCGGCTACCTGGACGACGTGATCGAACCGCGCTATACCAGGCCGCGCCTCATCAATGCCTTGGAGATGCTATCCAACAAGCGCGATGCGAACCCTGCCAAGAAGCATGGCAATATCCCTCTGTAAGATCGGTCGCCAGCCCTGTATGGTGGTCCACCCAGGGTGCCCGGACGGCACTGTCCGGCCGTTAGGGGCAATGATGCCTAGCTCTAATCCCGAAACCTGTGAGGTTGGGGATGTTCAGTAAGGTTCTGGTCGCCAACCGCGGAGAGATCGCCGTCCGAATACTGCGCGCATGCCGCGAGTTGGGGATGAACACGGTCGCCGTGTTCTCCGAGGCGGATCGCTCGTCGCTCCACGTACGTTACGCCGACGAGGCCTATCTGCTCGGCCCTGCCCCGGCGCGAGAGTCGTACTTGCGCGGCGACAAGATCATCGAGATTGCCAAACGCTGCAAAGCTGGCGCCATTCACCCCGGCTATGGTTTCCTGGCCGAGAGGGATGATTTCGCTCGTGCCGTCGAAGAAGCCGGGCTGATCTTCATCGGCCCCCGGCCAAGCGCCATCGCCGCCATGGGCGACAAGGCTGTCGCTCGAGCGACGGTCACCGCCGCCGGCGTTCCGGTGGTGCCTGGCACCGAAGGCGAGGGCGACCTGAGCGATGAGGAAATCGTCGCCATCGCACCCAAGATCGGTTTTCCGCTGCTCATCAAGGCCACCGCCGGCGGCGGCGGTAAGGGCATGCGCGAGGTCACCGGCCCCGAGCAGCTTCCCGATCTGTTGCAGTCGGCCCGTCGAGAAGCCGAATCGGCCTTCGGCGACGGCAACGTCTATTTAGAGAAGTTGCTCACCAACGCGCGCCACATCGAGTTTCAGATCCTGGCCGACGCCAGCGGCAACGTGATCCATCTGGGCGAGCGCGAGTGCTCTTTGCAGCGGCGGCACCAGAAGCTCCTCGAGGAATCGCCCTCCCCGTTCATCGACGACGACTTGCGCGTGCACATGGGCGAGGTCGCCTGCAAGGCCGCCCGGGCTGTGGACTACCTCAATGCGGGCACGATCGAATTCCTTGTCGATGCCGACCACAACTTCTTCTTCCTCGAAATGAACACCCGGCTTCAAGTCGAGCACCCGGTGACGGAGATGGTCACCGGCGTCGATATTGTCAAGGAGCAGATTCGCATCGCCCGGGGCAGGAAGATGCGCTACTCTCAGGATGACATTCAACTCAAGGGGTCGGCGATCGAATGCCGCGTCAACGCCGAAGATCCGTACAACAATTATCTGCCTTCCACCGGGACACTGAGCCAGATCATCCCGCCTACAGGGCCGGGCGTCAGGGTGGATACAGGTGTCTACCCCGGCTTCGAGATCTCGCCCTACTACGACTCGATGATCTCAAAGCTGATCTGTTGGGGCGAGACGCGCGGCGAGGCCATCCTGCGAATGCGGCGAGCGCTGGAGGAATACCGCATCCTGGGCGTCAAGACCAATATCCCCTTCCACCAGAACATTATGGATTCGCATCGGTTCATGGGAGGCCAATACGATACACGCTTTGTTGAAGAGCGGTTTTCAATGGAGGAGGCCGAAGAGGGGAAGCCGAGCCGCTCCGACATCGCCGCCATCATGGCCTCGCTCGTCGCCCATCGACTCAGTCAACAGGCCTCGCAAATCGTGCGCCGCGGCGAGCGTGACACCAGCAACTGGAAATGGGTCGGCCGTTGGGAGCGGATGAATCGGTGAAGCTCTATGCATCCTCCCCAAATCAACGACGACCGTGAGGGGCTGAGCTCGATATGCGCTACATCACGACGGTAGATGGCGAAACGTACGAGGTGGAGATCAACTCCGAGAGTGAGATCACCCTCTCCGGGCGGAGACTGCAGGTCGACTTCCAGTCTGTCGCCGACCAACCAGTGTATTCCCTCATTCTCGACAACCAGTCCTACGAAGCCTATGTATACCCATCCGAGCAGGGGCTGGATGTGCTCCTCTTCGGACAGCTTTATCACATCACCGTTGAGGATGAGCGGCAGCGACGACTGCGCCAGGCCTCGGGGATGCAGATCAGTCCGAGCGGGGAGTTCCACTTGAAGGCCCCGATGCCGGGCCTGGTCGTGGCCGTCCCGGTCGCCGAGGGCCAACGCGTCGACCAGGGCCAGCACCTGGTGATCCTCGAGTCGATGAAGATGCAGAACGAACTGAAAGCGCCAAGGGAAGGGACCGTCTCGCGCGTGCGCGTCCAGGCGGGCGACAGCGTCGAGCAAAACCAGGTTCTCGTAACCTTGGTGTAGCATGAGCGGCTCCGAGGCGGAGATCGAGGCCAAGTTCTACCTGCTTCACCTGGCCGACGTGCGACGGAGCCTGCTCAGCCTCGGGGCACGCTTGCAGGCGCCACGCCTGCTGGAGAAGAATCTTCGCTTCGACACCCCCGACCGGAGCCTTCATCGAACCGGCTCCGTGCTGCGCCTGCGGCAGGACCGAACGGCCCATCTCACCTACAAAGCCCCCGGAGAGTCTCCCGAGGTCAGGCACGAGATCGAGTTCGAGGTCGACGACCTCGACACGGCCCAGGCCTTCCTGGAAGCCCTCGGATTCGAAAGAGTGTTCACATATGAGAAGTACCGGGAAGTCTTCGCCCTTGATCCTGTGAGCGTGATGCTGGACGAACTCCCATTCGGGTGTTTCGTCGAGATTGAAGGTGACTCTCTGCCGGACATCATCCATGCGGCAGAGCGACTTGCATTGACCTGGGAACGAAGAATTCCAGACAGTTACACGGCGCTGTTCGAACGGCTTCGGAGTTCGCTGGGCCTGCCGTTCGGCGACGCCACCTTCGCCAATTTCTCCGGCCGACCGCACATCAAGGCAGAGGATCTTGCGATCCGCGAGGCCTTGAGGTCTCCGGGCTCGGAGGGTAGACCGTGACGGAAGAATTGGACCGCGCCTTTCACAGCTGGGAAGCAGAAATCCTCGCCCCTTCGCTCGAGCGGCACCCCGAGCGCCGCCAGGCCTTCACAACCTCCTCGGGGATCCCCCTCAAGCGAGTGTACTTGCCCAGGCACCCTGCCCCGGACTACCAGGAGCAGTTGGGATTCCCAGGCGAAACTCCATTCACGCGCGGTGTCCAGCCGACCATGTACCGCGGTCGGTTGTGGACCATGCGCCAGTACGCCGGGTACGCCACGGCGGAGGAGACCAACCGCCGCTTCCGCTACCTGCTTGAAGGCGGCCAGACCGGATTGTCGGTGGCCTTCGATCTCCCGACTCAGATCGGCTACGACGCCGACGAATCGATCGCCTCCGGCGAGGTCGGTAGGGTCGGGGTGTCCATCTCGTGCCTTGACGACATGGCCCGCCTTTTCGAGGGGATCCCCCTCGAAAAAGTCTCGACCAGCATGACGATCAACGCACCGGCTGCGATCCTGCTGGCGATGTACTTCGCTGTGGCCAGGCGTCAGGGCGCGGATCTCAAGCGACTTCGAGGAACGGTCCAGAACGACATTCTCAAGGAGTACATCGCGCGCGGGACGTACATCTTTCCGCCTCAGGCAGCCATGCGATTGATCACAGACGTGTTCAGCTATTGCCACGAGCACGCACCGCGCTGGAATACGATTTCCATCTCTGGTTACCACATACGCGAAGCCGGCGCTACAGCCGTCCAGGAGGTCGCCTTCACCCTGGCAAACGCCATCGCCTACGTGGAAGCTGCAATCGCTTCTGGATTGGTCATAGACGATTTTGCCCCCCAGTTGACGTTCTTTTTTGCTTCCCACAACAACTTCCTCGAGGAAGTCGCCAAGTTCCGCGCCGCGCGGCGCATGTGGGCGCGGCTGGTCCGCACCAGATTCGAGGCAGCCAACGCGGATTCATGGAAGCTGCGATTCCACACGCAGACCGCCGGTTCCACCCTCACTGCCCAGCAGCCCGAGAACAACGTCGTTCGAGTCGCACTACAGGCATTGGCCGCCGTCTTCGGAGGCACGCAGTCTTTGCACACCAACAGCATGGATGAGGCACTCGCGCTACCCTCCGAGCACGCTGTCATGGTCGCCCTCAGAACGCAGCAAGTTATCGCCTTCGAATCCGGCGTTGCCGACACGGTTGACCCACTCGCCGGCTCGTACGTCATCGAACAACTTACAGATGAGATCGAGCGACGCGCAGGGGAATACCTCGACAAGATCGAAGCAATGGGCGGCGCACTCAAGGCGATTGAGTCCGGCTACATCCAGCGAGAGATCCAGGAGTCGGCCTTCCAGGCCCAGAAATCGATCGAAGGCGGGGAATCGATCGTCGTCGGGGTGAACGCATTCGAAACGACGGACACTCCGCCGCTGCAATTGCTCAAGGTCGATCCGGTCATCGAGCAGGCACAGCGTGCGGAGCTGGCGGAGTTGCGCCGACGGCGCGACGATGAGGCCGTACAGACGAGACTGGAGAAACTGGCGCAGGCCGCCACCGACCGCGATCAGAACTTGATGCCGCACCTCATCGAGTGCGTCGAACATGATGCGACACTCGGGGAGATTTGCCACCGACTGAGACGAGTGTGGGGGGAGTACCGCGCACCCGTCACGGTGTGATCAGCGGAAATCGCCTGTAGCCGATCCGGCATACATCGAGGAGGACAATGTCGACAGTCCAGCGGATTGATCATGTGGCTATCGTCGTTGATGATATCGACTCCGCGCTTGCGTTCTGGCGGGACGGTTTGGGTTTGGAGGTCACACACGTCGAGGACGTGCCCAGCCAGGAGTCGATCGTAGCTTTCTTGCCGACTGGAAACTCTGAGGTCGAATTGGTTAAGCCAACGTCACCTGAAGGTGGCGTGGCCAGGTTCCTGAAGAGTCGCGGCCCGGGGATCCATCACATCTGCTTCGAGGTGGACAATTTGTCGGAATTCCTCGTCCAGCTTCAGGATCTGGGCGTGCGCCTTATCAACACGGAACCTGTCGTAGGAACGGGGGGCAAACTGATCGCCTTCATTCATCCGGAGAGTGCACACGGCGTCCTCGTCGAGTTGTACCAGCTCACTCGGACGGAGCCGGAGATCCGCCTGGCCCGTGCCAGGAACCTAGCCGATCGTGCCTTGGGACAAGGACAAGTAGTGGCTGCAGGCGTGTTGGCCTTCCTGCGCGCTCTTCGCACGGATACGGACGGGAGGGACGGGGGCTCGTACAAGTCCTGAGTCGAGGCCGTCGAGACCCCAAAACCACCTCGCAAGGCCTACCGCTTGTCTGCCGGGTGCCTCGGGTCAATCTCCGACCCACTCGAAGATGGTCGCTTCCCCCTGCCCGACCCCCACGCACAGAGTCGCAAGACCGTAGTATGGCCGCTTCTCGGAAGGAGCCCGCCGGCGCATCTCGTGGACGAGGGTGCAGACGATGCGAGCTCCGCTACAACCGAGCGGGTGACCGAGCGCGACAGCCCCGCCGTTGACGTTTGTGATCTCCTCGCGCATCCCGAGCTCTCGCATCACCGCAAGCGCCTGGACGGCGAACGCCTCATTCAGCTCGATCAATCCAATATCGTCGATCTGCAATCCAGCCCTTTCAAGAGCCTTGCGAGTGGCCGGGATCGGGCCGTAACCCATCGTCCGCGGCTCGACACCCGCCGCCCCCGAAGCCACCACGCGGGCCCACGGCTTGAGCCCGAGCGTCTGCGCCGTGTCGGCCGCCATGATCAGAACCCCTGCTGCCCCGTCGTTGACCCCCGAGGCATTCCCGGCAGTCACGGTTCCGTCTCTGCGGAAAGCCGGCCTCAGTCGGCTGAGGGCCTCCATCGACGTATCCCTCCGAGGCCGCTCGTCCGTGTCGACAACGGTCGGATCACCCTTCCTCTGCGGAATCGTGACCGGGACGATCTCCTCCGCAAAGGCCCCAGAGTCAGCCGCAGCCACAGCCCGCTGATGACTCCGCAGCGAGAAGGCGTCCTGGTCTTCGCGCGAGATCGGCCGTTCATCGTGAATGTTCTCGGCCGTCTCCCCCATCGAGTCGTTGCCGTGGTTCTCTTTGAGTCTGGGGTTCGGGAAGCGCCATCCCAGAGTGGTGTCCCACATGGTGACGTCCCCCCAGGCGAAAGCGCGCTCGGTCTTCGGGACGGCCCATGGGGCGCGTGACATCGACTCCACCCCTCCCGCGATGAACACGTCTCCTTCACCGAGCTTGATCGCCCGAGCGGCAGCGTTGATCGCCGACAAGCCCGAGGCGCACAATCGATTGAAGGTGACACCCGCTACAGACGTCGGAAAGCCAGCCAGGAGCAATGCCATTCGGGCGACGTTGCGGTTGTCCTCCCCGGCCTGATTGGCGCAGCCGAAGTAGACCTCTTCGACCATCCCCGGATCGATACCGCTCCGGTTCACAAGTTCTGCGATGACGATGGCTGCCAGATCATCCGGGCGAACATCTTTCAGGGCGCCGGCATGCGCCCCGATCGGTGTGCGCAAAGCCTGAACGATGACGGCTTCTCTCACGGGCCTGTCCTCCATATCTTATTGCGTGAAAGTCGTGGAAGGTCCACGTCTCAGGCGCGGGAGGCGCGCCGAGATACGCATGGATCGCCGAATGTCCGGAGTATAACATCGCCCACATCCACAAGGTCACATGAGCAGATCACCGAATCCCTTTCACAACGGTACCTGCCACCCAGGCGTCGCCTATAATGTGGATTAGAATTGTCTTGATGTGAAGCATCTCCGAGGATCCATCGTCCCGCTGGTGACCCCGTTTCGTGACGACAAACTCGACGAAGACGGGCTGGCAAAGCTCGCCGAGTGGCAGATCGCCAGCGGCAGCCATGGTGTTTCCGTCACCGGAACGACCGGCGAGCCCAGTTCGTTGTCGATCCCCGAAAGGGAGCGCGTCATCCAGATCGCCATTGAAGCCGTCGCCGGACGAGTACCCGTGCTGGCTGGCACGGGATCAAACAACCACGAAGAGACCGTTCACCTGTCACGTTTCGCTCAACGGGCCGGTGCAGACGCCGTCTTGCTGGTCGTCCCATACTACGTCCTACCCACCCGGGAAGGGCTTTACCAGCATTTCAAACGGGTAGCCGAGCAGCTGGACTTGCCGGTGATCCTGTACAACATCCCGGGCCGGGCTGCCGTGAATCTGGAAATCGATACCGTGGCCAGATTGCGCCAGGATTGTCCGAACATCGTCGGGATCAAAGAGGCCAACCCGGATTTCTCGCACATCACCCAACTGCTTGGACGCCTCGGAAGAGACTTCCTTGTGTTCTCCGGGATTGAGCTGCTGTG
Source organism: uncultured Anaerolineaceae bacterium (assembly GCA_964528155.1). Lineage (GTDB taxonomy): Bacteria > Chloroflexota > Anaerolineae > Anaerolineales > E44-bin32. Next base: position 31,798 of record CAZGRL010000005.1, on the reverse strand, counting down.
CTTTCCCCTTCTGACCATCGGCGGCGCCGGATGCGTCAGCACGACCGGCAACGTGCTTCCATCGAAGGTAGCCAGACTGTATGACGCTTGGTCGGCCGGAGCTGCCAAGGAAGCCCAGGATCTCCACTACGAGCTCATGCCGATGAACGAGGCCATGTTCTTCGAGATCAACCCTGTGCCGGCCAAAGCCGCGCTCGGTATGCTCGGAAAGATCAGCGACGAAGTTCGATTGCCCCTCGCTCCTCTCTCAACAGAGAACCGCAACAGACTCAGGGCAGTGATGATGCACTACGGGCTGGTAGAGGGCTAAGTGCCGACACCGCGAGATGCGCTCGCACAGGTGAACGGAATCCGGTTGAGCTATCGCGAGTGGCCGGGCGAGAAAGGACCGTTGATTTGTCTGCCAAGCCTGCACGGACACAAAGGCACCTTCGATCAACTGGCCCAGGCCCTGGCACCGACCTACCGCTTGATCGCCCTGGATCTCAGAGGCCGTGGGGACAGCGAAAAGCCGCCCGATGGATATGGCTTTTCGTACCACACTCGGGATATTCTGGCGCTGGCCGATCAGCTTGAGATATCCCAATTTGTGATTCTCGGGCATTCCTTTGGCGCGACGGTTGGTGTCTATCTCGCTTCCATCCGGCCCGGGCGTGTCCGGGCGGTGGTGTTGATCGATGGCGGCGCGGATCCCAAGGAGGAGGTGCTGGAGGCGATGCGCCCGAGCCTGCGTCGCCTGGGCAGTGTGTACGCCTCGATGGACGAGTATCTCTCCGCCATGCGCTCCGTCCCCTACTGCACGCCCTGGAACGCCACGCTCGAGCAATACCTCCGAGAAGATGTGCTGACGCTTCCCGATGGCCGCGTGCGCCATGAGGCTTCCGCCGAAGCCGTCGAACGCGACCTCGATATCCACTTCTACTACAGCATGTGCGTGCATTTCCCGGCTCTGCAGTGCCCGACAGTATTCATTCGGCCGGAGCTCGGTCTGAGGGGAGACCGGGCTCACGTGTTGGATCCGCGCGAGGCGGCCGCGTTCGTCTCCTGGATCCCACAGGGTCGCCAGGTCAATATCCCGGGTGTGAACCACCACACCATCGTCCTGTCCGACGATTCTCCGATCATCCACCCGATCCTGTCGTTCCTCGAGCCGATCATGGCACAGCCGGTCGGTCAAGAAGAAGCATGAAGCAAGCGCGCTTTTCGGTCGGCGGCCGCGCCGAGACGGGGACACTGGCCGAAGACGGGTTCTTGGTTTCGGCTGACGGCAAGCGCTATTCGCCGGCCGAGATCACATGGTTGCCGCCGGTCGTTCCCACCAAGGTCATCGGTCTTGCGCTCAACTATTCGGAGCATGCCGACGAGTTGGCCGTTAGGGCACTCGACGAGCCGGCCCTTTTCTTCAAGCCAATCAGTTCCCTTGTCGGTCACAGACAACCGGTGTTGTACCCGCCGGGGGTCGAATACATGCACTACGAGGTCGAACTGGCCGTGGTCATTGGGATACGATGTCGTGGCGTCCGGGCATCCAGCGCCAGCGAGGTGATCGCAGGCTACACGATTGCCAACGATGTCACGGCTCGAGACTTCGTAGGGGACTTCTATCGACCGCCGGTCCGGGCCAAGGGTTATGACAGTTTCGGCCCCGTTGGGCCATACCTCGTCTCACCAGAGGAGGTGCCCGATCCGGACAATCTAGGACTCAGGGCCTTCGTCAACGGCGATCTGCGTCAGGAAGGCAACGCTGCACGTATGAGCCGCAGTATCCCTGAGTTGATCGCCTTCATCTCGTCCTTCATGACGCTCGAGCCGGGAGACATGATTTGGACAGGGACACCACGCGGGATTTCACACGTCCGACCGGGTGACACAATGCGGCTCGAGATCGATGGTCTGGGCGCGCTGGAGAACCCGGTCGTCGAGTAGGACCGACAGATGATCCTCCACTTCATAGACAACGAATTCGTCCCGGCGGCTGACGGTCGGACCTTTGAGACCCTGAATCCGACGACCAATCAACCGATCGATCACATGGCGGCTGGGTCGGCTCAAGACATTGATCGCGCCATGTCGGCGGCCCGCAGAGCCTTCGACAGCGGACCATGGTCGCGAATGAACCCTGCCGATCGAGCAACCTTCCTGCATCGAATCGCCGAGTTGATCGATGCCCGGGCAGACGAGATCGCCGAGATCGAGATCGCCGATACCGGCATCCCGGCCAGCCAGATCAAGAAGGGGGCCATCCCTCGGTCCGCGCAGAACTTCCGTTTCTTTGCCGATACGGCGCTGGAGATCGGCGGTGAGAGGTTCTCGCCTCAGGGCGCGTTTCAAAACTACGCCATCCGTCGGCCGGTCGGCGTGGCCGGATTGATCACGCCTTGGAACACTCCCTTCGTGCTCGAGACGTGGAAGGTCGCCCCGTGCATTGCGGCCGGTGACACGTGCATTCTCAAGCCGGCCGAGTGGTCGCCCCTGTCGGCGGACATGCTTGCTCACATCATCCAGCAGGCCGACCTTCCCCCGGGGGTCTTCAATGTCGTCCACGGCTTCGGCGAGACGGCCGGTGCGCCCCTTGTCGCCCACCCCGGAGTTCAGTTGATCTCCTTCACCGGCGAAACCACTACCGGGCAGGAGATCATGCGCAACGGCGCCGCGACGCTCAAGCGATTCTCGATGGAGCTGGGGGGCAAATCTCCGACTATCGTTTTCGATGACGCCAATCTAGAACGGGCGCTTGACGGAGCCATCTGGCAAGTATTCTCGCTCAACGGCGAACGCTGCACGGCCGGCTCGCGCCTGCTCGTGCAGTCGGACATCGCCGGCGAATTCATCGAGCGGCTGGCGGATCGAGTCCGAAGGATCCGCGTCGGAGACCCTGCGGATCCATCAACCGAGATCGGCCCCCTGATCCATCCCGACCATTGGCGGCGTGTGCGCGACTACATCGACGTCGCCCGGGCCGAAGGGGCGCACATCGAAGTCGGCGGCGATCGCCCGGCGGGGTTCCCCGAAGGCAACTTCTTCGAGCCGACGCTGATCACTCGTGTGACAAATGACATGCGCGTGGCCCAAGAGGAAATCTTTGGCCCGGTGCTCGTTGTGATCCCCTTCAAGGACGAAGCTGACGCCATCCGCCTGGCCAATGACATTCACTACGGTCTGGCGGCCTATGTCTGGACGGAACAGCCGGACCGCGCTCGGCGCGTAGCCGAGGCCATCGAGTCGGGCCTCGTCTGGGTCAATTCTCACAACGTCCGTGATTTGCGAACGCCGTTCGGCGGGAGCAAGATGAGCGGGATCGGCCGCGAAGGTGGCCGATACAGCTTCGACTTCTACACCGAGCTTTCCACGGTTCATGTCGCCGTGGGCGAGCATGCAATTCCGCGGCTGGGTACAGGAGGGATGGACTAATGCCGGCACGATCAGGCCAGCAGGTATTGGAGAAGTTGAAAGAACACGGGCCCGAGCTATGGCACCGGGGCGAGCGGGTACTAGATGTCACCACCCACCCCGCCTTCAAGAACGCCGTAGCCAGTCTGGCCGAGCTGTACGATCTCCAATGGGACAGGCCCGACGTGATGCTCTTTGACTCGCCCTCGTCCGGTGACAAGGTCGGTCGCTCTCACATGATTCCCCGAACCGCCGAAGAATTGGAAAGCATCACGCGCATGATGAAGGTCTGGGCATCTCATCATCATGGGATGATGGGCCGCGCCCCGGACTACCTCAACCGGGCGATCAGCGCCTACGCCGGCGGCGCCGAGTCCCTCGCTCGCCAGGGTCGCCAATTCGCCGACAACATCCGGAGCTATCACGCGCGCTTGCGCGAGAACGACCTGTGTTTGACGCACACCTTGATCACGCCCCAGGCGAATAGAGCCGTCGGGACTGCACAGCAGGCTGACCCGTATCTGGCGGCGCGGATCAAAGAGGAGACTGACGCCGGGATTGTGTTGCGCGGCGCACGCATGCTGGCCACCCTACCCATGGCTGACGAGATCATGGTCTTCCCCTCGACGCTTCTCAAGAATCAGGTCGAGGACGCGCCCTATGCGTTTGGCCTGGCTCTCTCGTGCGATACGCCAGGGCTGAAGTTCCTATGCCGCGAGACCGTCGACTACGGCCGGTCGATCTACGATCATCCCCTTGGTTCTCGCTATGAAGAGATGGACGCGGCCGTGATCTTCGATGACGTGTTCGTCCCCTGGGAAAGAGTCTTCCTTTACAGGGACGTCGAGACCTGCAACCAGGCCTACTCTGCGACCGGGGCCATCGTCAACATGTCCCACCAGGTGGCCGTGAAAAACGCCGCCAAGACGGAGTTCCTCCTCGGACTGGCGGCCTTGATGTCATACACCATCGGGATTGAGGTATTCCAGCACGTTCAGGAGAAGATCGCCGAGATTTGGGTTAACCTGGAGACGATGAAGGCCTTGTTGCGCACGGCCGAGGTCGAAGCCCAGCTCGACGAGTTCGGCGTTATGCGACCGGCCTGGGATCCTTTGGATGCCGCCCGTAACCTGTACCCGCGACTGTATCCACGCATGATCGAGATCATCCAGCAGCTCGGGGCGAGCGGTCTGGTCGCCGCGCCGACCGAGGCCGATCTGCGCGGGCCGTTGGCAGAGGAGATCAAACGCTACTACCAGGCGGTTCGTGCTGAGGCCCACGAGCGCATCCCCATCTTCCGCCTTGCTTGGGACACGGCCCTGTCGGCCTTCGCCTCCCGGCAGGTGCTCTATGAACGGTTTTTCTTTGGCGATCCGGTGCGGATGGCGGGGGCCCTGCTCAAGGCGCATGACATGACGCCCTATATGGATCAGATACGCGAATTCCTAGCGACGGCCGAACAGGAGGCCGCAGAACAGGCTGACGGATGATGAAAGAGACCGATAGCGAGACCTTCTTCCGCCAGGTGGTCGGCCTGTTCGCCACCGGCGTGACGGTGATCGCGGCCGAGTTGAAAGGCGAGATCCATGGGATGACGGCCAACGCCGTCTCGTCCGTCTCCCTCAATCCGACGCTCGTTCTGGTGTGCGTCAATAAGCAGGCGCTCATGGCGGATATTCTGTCCGAGACGAAGGACTTCTCGATCAACGTCCTTCGCGAGGATCAGCAGGCGCTCTCGACCTTCTTCGCCGGCGCCTGGACCAACGAACCAGATCCCCCCTTCCGCTTCGTCCCTTGGGACGGCAGGCCTCGCCTGGAGGGATGCGCCGCCGCTCTCGGTTGCCGGGTGTGGAACATGATCGATGGCGGAGACCACTGGATCATTGTCGGCATGGTCCTGGCGCTGCATCGAGGGATTGACCCCATCCGTCCGCTCCTGTTCTTCGGGGGCGAGTACGGACGGATCGACACCAGCCAGCGCACCCCCGCCCCGGATCTGGGCCGGGTCTCCAGGCCGATTCAGGTGTTTTATGATCCGTGGAAAGAGGATTAGAGCGAAGTACAAGGGACGTAACGCGTAGAACCTATTGCGTAAAACGTATTGCGCAAAACGTAACGTGAAGATGTGATGTGGACAGATCGATAAGGCGCATATCGCATGGATTGGGGAAAGGGGGAAGGGTGGATAACGACCGAGAGCAGCGCGGATCGATTAGCTCTAAGCAATGGGTCTCGACAGTACCACGGGAGGTGACAGGCGACTCGTTATGGAAGATGAGAGCCTATCAGCTTGCGCTATTTGCATGCGACCAGGGGTGGGCCGACGTATCCATACTGGTTCGAGACCGCAGGACTATCTCGTTGAGTGATCAGCTCTTCCGGGCACTCGGATCGATCAGCGCCAATATCGCTGAAGGATACTCGCGAGGAACCGGTAGAGACCGCGCACGGTTCTTTGAGTATGCATTGGGTTCTGCCCGCGAAAGCAGGGATTGGTATTACAAAGTCCGACCAGTCCTCGGGCCTGAGGCAACCATGCAGCGGCTTGCCCTCCTCACCGAGATCATCCGCTTGCTCCTTACCATGGTTCCCAACCAACGAGGTCGGAAGATCCGTGAGCTAGGTTCCTCCTACGTCGATGGCAGTGACGACACGCTTGAAGGCAGCGGAGTTTGACCATCCGAGATCCAGCGCAGCTAGGCAAACGTCCCCAGACGGCCGGATAGGGCGAGCCTTAACTCCGATCTCCTGAACTCTGTTCTTTACGTTCTACGTTTTACGTTTTACGTTTTGCGCTTCCCGTCTCGCATGCCGCGCTTGAAGCCTCCCCAGGAAGGTTACCCCGATGCCGATCTCCGTCACCCGCGCCGGATACATCGAATACCGCGTGACCGATCTCGGGCGCGCTCGGGAATTCTATGTCGATGTCCTTGGATTCGTCGAAGTCGACCGGGATGATCAGCGGCTGAACCTCGGCGGATTGGAGGAGCGTGAGCACCACGGTCTGACACTCAAACTCGACGCGGGCCCGGGTGTAACCCACCTAGCCTTCCGCGTGGCGACCCCCGACGATCTCGATCGCCTGGCCAGGCTGTACGCCGAGTCGGATCTACCGCTGCGCTAGCTGCCGGAGGGCTTCGAGCGCGGTCAGGGAAAGGCCGTGAGGGTTCAGGACCACACCGGCCTGCCGCTCGAGTTCTACCACGCCATGAACCCACGGCCGCGGCTGCTCCAGCATTTCGACCTGTACCGCGGTGCGACGGTGATGCGCCTCGATCACTTCAATTGCCAGGTCCCCAACGTTCAGGCCGCTTATGATTGGTTCACCCAGCAATTGGGGTTCGCCTGCTCCGAGCTCACCATTACCCAAGACCAGCCACCCAAACTCTGGGCGGCCTGGCTGCATCGGAAGCAGAACGTCCATGACATCGCCTTGATGAACGGCATCGGGCCACGCTTGCACCACGCCGGTTTCTGGGTCAGCGACCAGATGTCCGTCCTCAGAGCTTGCGATGTGCTCACCGCGGCAGGATACGCGACCAGTCATCGAACGCGGACCCGGGAGACATGGCATAAGCAACGCGTTCTTTGTCTATCTGCGCGACCCGGACGGGAACCGCATCGAGCTCTACACGAGCGATTACCTGATCCCCGATCCGGATTGGGAACCGATCCGCTGGAGCATCAATGATCCGCGCCGGGCTACGTTCTGGGGTCACAAGCCCCCGGCAAGTTGGTTCGATGAGGCCTCCCTGGTCGAGTCGATCGAAGATGGGACGTTCGTTCCGACATCCTCTCCTCCTTTGCGTGACCGACCTGAATTCGTAACTTGATTCATGGCTTACAACACGCGGCCATAAGATCACACCAGCGCGCCCTCCGAATCCCTCGAAGTACCCGCATGCTATAATGCCTCGCTATCTGCGTTCCCCGGAGGCGTAGATGTACGATGCAGCCAAACTTGACGAGATGCGCCAGGCGTTGGAGCGCTGGGAGGAGACCAGCCTTCAATACACCCTGGCGCGCATGTCCGAGCGCCGGGAGCGATTCATCACGACATCCTCGGAGCCGATAGAGCGGCTCTACACACCCCTCGACGTCGCCGACATCGACTACATGCGCGATCTGGGCTTTCCCGGCGACTTCCCCTACACGCGCGGCATCCACCCCACACTGTACCGCGGCCGTCCATGGACGATGCGCATGTTCGCCGGGTTCGGCACGGCCGAAGAGACCAACTCCCGCTTCCACTATCTTCTCGAGCACGGGCAGACCGGCCTTTCCGTCGCATTCGATCTCCCCACCCTGATGGGGTATGACAGCGACGCTCCAGAAGCGCTCGGCGAGTTCGGACGCTGCGGCGTGGCGGTTTCCTCCTTGAAGGACATGGAAATCCTGATGGATGGGATCCCGCTGGACAAGGTCTCGACGAGCATGACGATTAACTCGCCGGCTGCCGTCATTTGGGCGATGTACATCGCCGCCGCAGAGAAACAGGGTGCCCGCCCGGATCAATTGCGCGGAACCATTCAGAACGACATTCTCAAAGAGTTCATCGCACAGAAGGAATTCATCTTCCCGCCTGAGCCGTCGATGAGGCTGGTCACAGACACGATTGAGTATGGTAGCCAACATCTGGCCCAGTGGAACACGATTTCGATTTCGGGCTATCACATACGAGAGGCAGGCTCGACTGCAGCCCAGGAGCTGGCCTTCACGCTGGCCGACGGGCTGGAGTACGTCCGCTGGGCGCTCGAGCGCGGCCTGGATATCGATGATTTCGCCCCAAGGCTGTCGTTCTTTTTCAACGCCCACAATGATTTCTTCGAAGAGATCGCAAAGTACCGTGCAGCTCGCCGCATCTGGGCCCACGAAATGCGGGACACGTTTGGCGCCAAGTCGCCGCGCTCATGGCTGCTACGATTCCATACTCAGACGGCCGGGGTCAGCCTGACGGCTCAGCAACCCGAGAACAATATCGTGCGCGTGGCTCTCCAGGCTCTGTCGGCGGTGCTCGGGGGCACGCAATCGCTGCACACGAACTCTATGGATGAGGCGCTTGCCCTACCGTCAGAACACGCCGTCACCGTCGCCCTTCGCACGCAGCAGATCCTTGCAGAGGAGTCCGGCGTCGGCAACACGGTCGATCCGCTGGGAGGCTCGTTCTTCATCGAAGCAATGACCAACCGGATTCAGGATCAGTCCCAGGCCTACTTCAAGCAGATCGATCAGCTCGGGGGAGTCCTCCCGGCGATCAGCGCCGGATTCTTCCAGCGCCAGATCGCCGAAGCGGCCTACCGCTATCAGCAAGAGATCGACAAGAAGGAGCGGATCATCGTCGGAGTAAACGGATACGGCGATGACAAACCCTACAGCATCCCCCTTTTGGAGATGGATCCGTCCGGCTACAACACCCAAGCCGGCCGGCTTGCGGAGTTAAGGCAAACCCGGGATGCGGCCGCGGTCGGCCAAGCGCTCGACCGACTGCGCCTTGCTTGCCAGGGCAGCCAGAACACCATGCCATACATCCTGGATGCCGTTCGCGCCTACGCGACCTTGGGGGAGATTATCGGGGTGATGAAAGAGGTTTTCGGGGCCTACGTCGAGCCCAGCTGGATCTAGGCCGGGCGGCACGTCCGCGTCGGGTCCATGGAGCGAGCCTTCAGCCCCTACTCCGGCAGACCAAAGAAGCGATCGGCCTCCTCAAGCACGCGTTGGGCATGAAAGACGAAGCCATCCCGCACGACGGGATGCAGCCCTCGCAGGAAAGCCTGTATCCCCCACTCGAGGTCCGCCATTGGACGCTGAGCGCACCGCTCCAGCCAGGTGATCGTGTTGCCGCGGTAGGGCTCACGCAGACGGTTCACCCGTCCCGCAAGCACCCTGGCATCCACTTCGTATTGGAACATGCGGATCCCCCGCACTGACGAACCCGACCCGATCGGTACTGAAGTTCGCCGATGACGATGCAAGACTCAGGCCACTGACGGACTACCGACCCGGCACCCCGCGACTCGAATTTGGGCCATGATGCATGCCCGCCCGAGGATGGCTTTCCCTGTCATACCGACCAGTTCGCGGCTATGCTGTGAATTGGATGCAGACTTATCCTGCCTACAGAGCTTTGTTTGAGGTCGGCGAGTTGGCCGAAAGGGCCGAGCTCGCTCGGAGTCACGAGCGCGCCTGCGACCTTTGCGCCCGATACTGCCGCGTCGACCGCAGCACCGATCGTCTCGGCGCGTGTCGGACGGGCCTCCAGGCGCGTGTCGCTTCGTACGGTGCGCATCATGGTGAAGAAAACCCGTTGCGCGGATGGCGCGGCTCGGGGACGATCTTCTTCACATGGTGCAACCTGCGCTGCCAGTACTGCCAGAACCATGACATCAGCCAGGCTCCCGCCGGCGGTCTCCTGGCCTCGGCCCAACTGGCGGAGATCATGCTCCACCTTCAGGCCAGCGGTTGCCACAACATCAACCTCGTTTCTCCGTCGCATGTTGTGGCCGAGATCCTCGAAGCGCTGCTCATCGCCTGCGAAGAAGGGCTCGATCTGCCTCTGGTCTACAACACCGGCGGCTATGATTCACCCCAGGCGTTGGCCCTCCTCAACGGTGTGGTCGACATCTACATGCCGGACATGAAGTACAGCCAGGCTGCCATCGCCCGCCGCTATTCCAGAATCGGGCGCTATCCCAGTGTCAATCGCGCCGCCGTCCGAGAGATGCACCGCCAGGTTGGAGACCTCGTGATCGGCGACGATGGCCTAGCCGTGCGAGGCCTGCTCGTCCGCCACCTTGTGCTCCCTGGCGGCCTGGCCGGGACACGAGAGATCGTGCGCTTTCTCTCGGAAGAGATCTCCTCAAACACTTACCTCAATCTGATGGATCAATACCGGCCCGCCTTCAAGGCCCACGACACGCCACCCCTGGATCGGCGGATCACCCGTGAGGAATTCGCCGCCGCCGAGAAGCTGGCCCGCCAGGCGGGGCTCACGAGACTGGACTGATCCTCCACCCTGCCCCCACACGATTCAGTACAGGAACATCGGTTTGCCGTCGACGTGCCGCACCTTCGGACGGTAGTTCTCGACATCATACAGCTCATCCACGTCGACCCGCCGGACTCCCTCGCGCGTCACCGTCATGGGCACATTCGTATAGACGCCGTTGCGGAGCGCCACCATCCGGCCGAACGAGCGCCCGACTGCCAGGTCGGCTGCCATGACGGCATAGTTGATGGCGACCATCAGGTCCAGAGAGTCCGGGTTCCCAGAGCGCATCATGTACGCGACCTGCTGGTAGATGATGTGCTCTCCGGTGATCTCGCGCAGGAGGTCCCCTGCGATCGCCCCAATCCCGCCGAGCTTCTTGTGACCGAACGCGTCTTGCCTGCCCCGCAGGACGACGTCGCCCCCGACCACCTGGGCGCCCTCGGAGATGGTCAACATGGCGTAATTGCTCGGATTGGCCTTCTTGTCACGAACCAGGAGGCGGCCGAGCTTCTCCGGCTCGAACGGGACCTCGGAAATGACGGCCCGATCCACCCCGGCCAGATAGGCGCTGACAAGACATGTCTCGCCGCTGTAACGGCCGAACAATTCGATGATCGCCAGCCGCTCGTGCGATCCGGCGCTCGTCCTCAGGCTGTGGATGACTCCTACGCTGCGAGTGATCGCCGTCGAGAACCCGATGCAGTACTCCGTGCCGTGGACATCGTTGTCCATGGTCTTGGGAATCGCCACGATCGGGACCCCCTCATCGTGCAGTCGCAGCGCGTAGGACAGTGTGTCGTCCCCGCCGATCGGAATGAGGACGTCCAACCCGAGTTTATTGATGACGTCAAGCACGTAGGGGGTGAAGTCCTGGATGTCCGCCGTGTCGTCGCTCGTCAGGAAAGCCGGTACATCTTCCTTCCGCACCTTTCCTGGATTGGTGCGCGAGGTGTGTAGAATGGTGCCGCCGCTGCGGTCTATCGTCCGAACCGCATTGTGGTCGAGTTCCATCGTGTACATGGCGCGGCTTTTCCGATCATCCGGCTGAATCTCGAAGAGCCCCCCCCAGCCTCGGCGGATCCCCAAAACACTGTGTCCATCGTCGAGAACCCGGGTGACCACGGCTTTGATGCAGGCGTTCAGCCCGGGGACATCCCCCCCGCCTGTCAGGATTCCTATGCGCATTTGCATCCCTCAGTCGACAAGTTCCCACCCTACGGAACTGATCCGCTCCAGATCTATGTCAAATCGCGTCGCAGAGCCGCCGGCGCTGTCTCCCCACGCCGCCCGAGGTAGCGCCTCGCCGGGTTGGATCGGTACAACACAGGTCAGTTGAGACGACAGGCGATGGGATCTAACGGGCCAGCATTCGAGCCGTCTCAAAGTCGGCCAGATTCAGCTCCCGCTGCGACGAGGTGACTTGCTCTAATGATACCGCCACGATCTGCCGTCCATCAAGGCCGAGCATGATGTCCTTTTCCCCGGCGAGCAGGGCTTCCACGGCCCTGACACCGAGCCTCGTCGCCAACAGGCGATCGAAAGCGGATGGGCTTCCCCCGCGCGGCACGTGCCCGAGGATCGTGATGCGGGTCTCAAATCCGATCTCTTGCTGCTCCAGATGATCGGCAACTTCCTGGGGGTGGTATGCCGCTCCCTCGGCGATCATGGCGATCGCATGTGACTTTCCGCGTGCGTAGGCATCGATAATCGCCGAAGAGATCTCCTCCATCGGCACGTCTCGCTCCGGGATTAAGATGACCTCGGCGCCGCAAATCAGGCCGGACTCAAGAGCCAGGTAGCCCGAATACCTGCCCATGGTTTCCACCAGGAAAGCCCGCTGGTGGGATGACGCCGTGTCGCGGAGCTTATCGACGGCATCCATGATCGTGTTCAGGGCTGTGTCGACACCCAGGGCCATGTCCGTCCCCCAGATGTCATTGTCGATCGAGGCCGGGACGCCCACGACCGGGAAGCCGCGCAGCGATAAGGCGTGGGCCCCCCGCATCGATCCATCCCCCCCGATCACGATCAGACCTTCGATACCGGACTCGTTCAGCTCACGCAGCGCCTGTATCTGCGACTTGGTTTCCGTGAACTCGGGACACCGGGCCGTTTGGAGGAAAGTGCCGCCACGCTGGAGGATGCCGCCGACATCCCGCGCTGTGAGGGGCGGTGTCATCTCACCCCGCACCAGGCCGTCGAAGCCTTCGCGAACGCCGATGACCTGCAGCCCATGATGAAGCGCCGTCCGGACGATCGCTCGCAGACAGGCGTTGATGCCCGGGGCGTCCCCGCCCGAACTGAGCACTCCGACGATTTGCATGTTGACTCCCTCGCCGGCTCTATTGGACCCGGAATGGGGTGACGTGTATCGTTCCTTCACCGAGTAGCCGGGCCAATTGGGCGTGAAGCTCGTTGCAGTAGCCCGTGGTCGAGTTGGGGAATTCGAGGTGATACCGCCGCGAGGCTTCGAATATCTCGAAGGCGAAGCGGTCTGCGCCGGGGTACGACGTCAGCAGACCATGCACCCGACGCATACGCAGCGCGTCTCGCTTGCGATCGCCGGTAGAATGCAAGATCAACGATACCATCCGCGTATCGCCAACTGGGATCCGCCCGGCCTGGTCGAAAGCTGGAACTTGCGACGGTTCGCCTGATCCGGTGAAGCCCAGCAGGCTGCCTGGCTCAACCAACGGCTCATTGGGCGCCGGCCCCGCAACAGCGATGACGGTTTCGGGGATCTCATGCGAGATCTCCACGGTCTCGCCCCAATCTTCTTCTGTCGGTTCGATGACAGGTTCGGGAGCGGCCGCCGGAGGTGCCGCGACATCCTTAGGAGGTGTTGATGAGGCTTCAGTCTGGACGGCGACAGGCTTGATCTCCCGGGTGATCTCGTCGACCAGGATCTTCGGATCACCGCGCCCGTTGTCGACCTTGCCCTTCACGACGACGATCTGCCCGGGTTCGATCCAGCCGGCAACCGCGCCCCATACGCGATGAAAAACGACCAACTCGATCGTCCCCTGAAGATCCTCGAGCGAAACAAAGCCCATGGTCTTCCCTGAGCGCGTCTGGTACGGACGAAGGTGGGTCACCTCTCCCGCCACACATGCAGCCTCGCCTTGCTCGGCGTCACCGAGTTCGGCGCTGAAGTGAGTGACGATGTGTGTCAGGCTGTCCATATGAGGCGTCAATGGGTGGTCGGAGACATACACGCCGAGCAGCTCACGCTCCCAGTCAAGTTGCTGGCGGCGAGGAACATCCTCGAGCGACCCTGGCAAGCTCAACATGCCGGTCGCCGCGACCGCGCCGCCGAACATGGAGAGCTGACCGACCTCGCGAGCCCTGAAGTGGGAGGCGGAGGCTGACAGAATCCGATCAAGGGCCTCGAGCAAGGCACGCCGCGATCCGAGACGGTCAAGCGCCCCCACCCGCACGAGACACTCAAGCGCCCGTTTGCCCACGAGACGCAAATCAACCCGACGGGAGAATTCTTCGAGGCTCTTGAAGGCCCCGCCTTCCTGCCTCGCATTGAGGATCGCCGCCACCGCACTTTCGCCGACGTTCTTGACCGCGCTGAGACCGTAGCGGATCGCCGGCTTGTCTCCGGCGGTCTGCTCGATCTCGAAACTCATGCCACTCGCATTCACGTCAGGTGGCAGGACGTCAATCCCCATCCGGCGACAGTCGGCGATATACAACGCCACGCGATCCGTGTCATTCTTGAAGACGGAGAGCAAGGCCGTCATGTATTCCGTTGGATAGTGGGTCTTGAGGTATGCGGTCTCGACGCAGATCACAGCATAGTCGGCAGCATGGCCTTTGGGGAATCCGTATCGGGCGAACGCCTCCCAGTCGTCGAAGATGGCGTTGGCAACATCGTTGGCGATAGCGTTGGCCGTCGCCCCTCGAACGAAGTTCTCTCGCTCTCGATGGAGAGCCTCGGCCTTCTTCTTGGCGACCGCTTTCCGCAGGTTGTCGGCTTCCGACGCCGAGTAGCCGGCCAGTTGCATGGCCGTGTACATGATCTGTTCTTGGTAGACGGTGATCCCGTATGTCTCATCCAGGATCGGGGCCAGCGACGGATGTCGGAAGGAAACAGCTTCCTCGCCATGCATTCGCCGGATGTAATCGGGGATGAATTCCATCGGACCAGGCCGGTAGAGGGCGACCATGGCGATGACATGCGACAGGTTGCGCGGCTTCATTTCCATCAGGTAGCGACGCATCCCGGCGCCTTCCACCTGGAACACGCCAAGCACGTCTCCGCGCCCGAGCAAGTCGTAGGTCGCCGCGTCGTCCAACGGGATGCTGTGGATATCCAGCCGGATCCCATGCCGCCGCTCAATAAACTCGCAGGCGCGCGCCATCACGGTCAGGGTCGAAAGCCCGAGGAAGTCCACCTTGAGCAGCCCCAACCACTCAAGGACTTGCATCTCGAATTGGGTGACCCCGCCCACCGGGCTGTCCTCCGACCCGACCTTGGTCGGGCGGTGCAGGGGGACGTATTCGGTGATCGGACGATCGGTGATGATGACCCCGGCGGCATGGGTGCCGGCGTTGCGCGCCACACCTTCAAGCTTTGCGGCCGTGTCGATCAGCTCACGCAGGTAGGGCGCCGTGTCGTAGATTTGTTTGAAGGCGGTCACTCCCTCCACCGCCTCCGGGATCGTCATAGGCTTCCCCGGGATATTGGGGACGAGCTTGGCCACCCGGTCGACCTCGGGCAAGGGGATGTCCATGACTCTTCCCACATCGCGAATCGCCGCCCGGGCTCCTAACGTGCCGAAGGTGATGATCTGGGCCACCTTGTCCCGACCGTAGGTGTCTGCGGCGTATTCCAGCATCTCCGCCCGGCGATCGTCCTGGAAGTCGAGGTCAATGTCGGGCATGGAAACGCGACCGGGGTTGAGGAAGCGTTCGAAGATTAGACCGTGCGCCAGCGGATCGACGAGTGTTATTTCCAGACAATAAGCTACGATCGAACCGGCAGCCGAACCACGAGCGTTGTACCAGATCCCATGCTCTCGGGCGTAGCGACACAAATCCCAGACGATCAAGAAGTAGGTGTCAAAACCCATCTGATTGATGATGCCCAGTTCGTAGTCCAACCTTTCCCGAACCTCACGGCTTTCGGACCGATTCGGATAACGCCGGCGAAGTCCCTCTTCACATTGAAGCCGCAGATAGCTCGCAGGGATGTACCCATCGGGTACCTGGAAGTCCGGCAGGCGGTATCCCTCGAAATCCAGATCCACCTGGCATCGCTCGGCGATCCACAGAGTGTTCTCGATAGCCTCAGGGATCTCAGGGAACAATGCCTGCATCTCTTGCGGCGTCCTGAAGTAGTAAGAGGGATCGGTCATGCGCATCCGGTCCGGGTCGGCCTTGACGGCTCCGGTCTGAATGCACAGCAGAATGTCCTGGAGCTCGGCATCTTCCGGCGCGACGTAGTGAACGTCGTTGGTCGCGACAAAACGACCGTTGTAGCGAGGCGCCATCTGGATGAGTTCGCGGTTCACCGCAGGTAGCTCAGGGATCTTATGTTGCTGCAACTCGATGAAGAAGTGATCCGGGCCGAAGACTTCAAAGTACCAATCCATCGCCCGCTTTGCTTGAGCTTGCCTTCCCTCGACCAGAGCCCTTGGGACCTCGCCCGACAGACAGCCCGTCGTGCAGAACAGACCGGCGCTGTGTGCGGCGAGGAAATCATGATCGATCCTCGGCCGGTAGTAAAAGCCTTCAAGCTGCGAGGCAGTCGCGATCTCGAGGAGATTGCGATAACCCTGGTCGTTCTCCGCCAGCAGAAGCAGATGGTACGAGCGGCTGTCCTGCTGCGGGTCCTTGTCGTGCATACCCCTTGCTGCCAGATAGGCCTCCATCCCGATGATCGGCTTGATGCCGGCAGCCTTCGCCGCCCGATAGAAGTCGATCACCCCGAACATCGCCCCGTGATCCGTGAGGGCAACGGCCGGCATGCCAAGCTCTTTGGCGCGCCCGACCAGATCCGGGATGCGGCTCAGCCCATCGAGCAGAGAGTATTCCGAATGAACATGCAGGTGGACAAAAGACATCGCTGGTTGGCAGATCCATGCCGGCGTTGGGCCGGCTGACACCTGGATTATAGCCGGGCCGACTAGCTTTCGCTACCAGATGCAGGCTGACGGGCAGAGATTTTAAGCTTCGAAGGCTGACACGCGGCTTTCCACCCTTGATCCGCCATCACGCGACCTGCACTCCTCGTCGGGCGCCCTTGGACCTCAAGGCGGGTTCTCGCTGCGCGGTCGGGCCGACCGCTTCGGCCATCTGGTCGCCCCACGCCGCCTGATCGCGTTTCGACGGGCGGGATCATCGGCAGTCCCCAGATACCCTCCCACGAGGGCGTGCCCCAGGCGCGCTATCCTGCGGTCCATCCGTCCGCATTCATCTTACGCCGCGCAAGTCGGCGGATAGGGTTCGGGCTGGGATGACTCATCGGGGACTTCATCAGCCCTGACGTCCAGTCGACCCCGCGGACAGCGATCCAGGGGCGTGTCAGTTTGGGAGCCATTACCCCCCAACAAAGGACCGAAGGCCCTCTCGCCATCGAGCCTACCTCCCCCCGACCCACCCATCAGACCTGAGGATTCGCCGTCCGGGGCCGCAGGATGCAGGCTCCGACGGCGTTTGCCCCCTCCAGGCGGATGCACTGGCAACGTGGGGATCTCCACGCCTGCGGGGCTGAACGTCCGGTCAGCTGGGTCGACCCCACCTTTCTGACCAGCCGAAACTTGCTTGACACCAGGCGGTATGGGTGTGATAATCGGCCCGCTAACACGTGTCACCAACCCAACCTTGATGGCCAAGCGGACCACTGCAAGTGACGTGGCTCGGCTCGCAGGTGTCTCGAGAACTACGGTCTCGTTCGTCCTGAATGATGTCCCGGGCATGAGGATAGGCTCCGAGACGCGCCAAAGGGTTCTGGACGCCGCAAGAGAGCTTCATTACCAGCCGAATATCTCGGCCCGTCGCCTTGTGACGGGGCAGACCCGCATCCTGGCATACGTGGAGCGTCAGGCCGCTGAGCCGGCCTTCTCGGATGCGTTCTTCCCATTGGCGCTGAGGGGGGTCCACGACGCCGCTTCGAAGCACGGCTATGAGGTACTCTTTGCGCCCATACCGATTTCAGCTGGAGACCAGCGCTGCACCGGGCTACTGCGCGGCCGGCATGTGGACGGATTGATCCTGTCCGGTCCACGTGACGACGATGAAGAGCTGCGCCGCCTGCTCGAGGAAGGGGCCCCGATCGTCGTGCAGGGGCAGTTGACCGATAGTCAGGCTTCTTGGGTTGATGTCGACAATGTGTCCGCCGCCCGAATCGCCGTCGATCATCTTCTGGATCTCGGTCACACGGATGTGGCAGCCATCATCCACGCGCCGCTGGCCTACACCGCCGCCGCGGCTCGCCTTCAAGGTTTCCGCGAGGCCGTCGAGGCGCGCGGCCTCACTTTCGATCCGGAAAGAAACGTCTTCGCCCATTTCACCTCGGAAAGCGGGCATGCGGCGATGGAAACCCTGCTCGACCTCCATCCCATCCCTTCCGCAGCATTCGTCTCAAGCGATACGGTGGCCATCGGGGCCGCTCACGCGGTCCAACAGCGCGGTCTGCGGATCCCCGACGATCTGGCCATCGTCGGCTTTGACGACATCCCGATGGCGGCCTACACCCGACCGCCTCTCACAACGATCCACCTGCCAGCCTACGGGCTCGGGTGGGGAGCAGCGGACTTGCTCATCCGCCAAATCACAGAGGAGGAGGTGCCCGAGAATCAAATCCTGTTGAGCACAGATCTTGTCGTGCGCGGTTCGTGCGGTGCGAACCCGCATCCGAAACAAGCGTGACCATCAACCCGCCGATATCGGCGGAGCAGATTGCCGATAAGGAGGATATCGCCACAGAATGACGAATCAGGAATCCCAACCGACGCAACGAGTCAATCTAATTGGAGGAAGCAATGAAGAGTAAGTGGTTTTCCGCCCTTTCGCTCATCATGACCCTGATGCTCCTGCTGACGGCGTGCGCGCAGGCGACGCCCGCCCCTGTGGAGGCTCCGACCTCGGCTCCTGCCCCCACAGAGGCGCCCACCGGCATGGCCATTGACTGCATGGGAGTATCGGCCGGGGACCAACTGAGCGTCATGTATCAGTGGTCCGGCGCCGAAGAAGAGAGCATCAATGCTATCTTCAAGCCCTTCGTCGACGCTTGCGGCGTGCAGATCGTGGCCGAGTCGACCCGCGATGCTGCGGTCCTCGACACCAAAGCCAAGAGCACGCCGCCCGACTTGCTGTTCTGGCCGACCACCGCTCCTACACAGCTGTACACCAACCAGTTGCAGGATATGGGGCAGCTTGGCGCAAAGGCCGAGAACTATGCCTCGTACTGGCTTGACTTGGGAACCGTCAGCGGCAAGTGGCTGGCCGTGCCGGTCAAGGCCGATATCAAGTCCATCATCTGGTACAGCCCGGCTCAGTTTGAGGCCCTCGGCTACACCGTCCCGACCACCTTTGACGAACTCAACACCCTCGTCGATCAGATGGTCGCCGACGGCAACGTCCCCTGGAGCATGGGCATGGAGAGCGGCGCCGCCACCGGGTGGACCGGCTCCGACTTCATCCAGGACCTGCTCCTCGTCCAACAAGGGCCCGAGTACGTGATGAACCTCATCAACGGCACGGTCCCCTACGATGACCCAGGCGTCGTCCAGGCGTACCAGACCTACGTCAAGTGGGCCTCCGACGCCAAGTACACCGTCGGCGGCGCCACCGGCACCGTCAACACCGCCTTCCTCGACGCCATCTACAAGGTCTTCTCCGACCCACCCGAGGCCATGATGGTCAAGCAGTCCGGCTTCGCCGGCGGCGAGATCGTCAAGCAGTTCCCCAACCTGCAATACGGGACCGACTTCGACTTCTTCGGCTTCCCCGGAGCGCAGGGCATGCAGGGTGGTGCGGACTTCATGATGGCCTTCAGCGACTCGCCGGCGACACAGGCCATGATCGCATACCTGACCGGCGAGGCTGGAGCAGCGACGTGGGCTGAGACCGGCTTCGACATCTCGCCCAATAAGCTCGCTGCAGGCCACTACATGAACGAGCAGCTACAGAAGAAGGCCGACATCCTGGCCACTGCGACGGGTTTCACACCCGACCTCGGTGACACCATCCCGGCGCCTTTTGGGACGTCGGAGTGGAAGGCGATCGTCGACGCCGTCCAGGGAGCGGACATCCCAACTGAGTTGACCGCTGTCGCGGCTGCTCAGCGAGAGGCGCTGGCGATGGCGCCCCAGATCGACTGCAAGGGCGCGCAGTCAGGCGATGCGTTGAGCTTGCTCTACCAGTGGTCCGGCGCCGAGGAAGAGAAGTTCAACTCGATCCTCAAGACCTTCGTCGATGCCTGTGGCGTCAATATCACGGCTGAATCGACCCGCGACCTGGCGGTCCTCGACACCAAAGCCAAGAGCACGCCGCCTGACGTCCTCTTCTGGCCGACGACCGCACCAATGACGCTGTACGGGGATCAGCTCAAGGGGCTCGATACGCTTGGAGCGACCGCTGACAACTACGCCTCCTACTGGACCGCTCTCGGCACCTCGAATGGCCAATGGCTGGCTGTGCCGGTCAAGGCGGACATCAAGACCATCATCTGGTACAGCCCGGCGCAGTTCGACGCCCTCGGCTACACCGTCCCGACCACCTTTGACGAACTCAACACCCTCGTCGATC
>CAZGRL010000005.1:7771-11558 GCA_964528155.1 uncultured Anaerolineaceae bacterium | reverse complement strand
ACGATGACCCAGGCGTCGTCCAGGCGTACCAGACCTACGTCAAGTGGGCCTCCGATCCCAAGTACACCATCGGCGGCGCCACCGGGACCGTCAACACTGCCTTCCTCGACGCCATCTACAAGGTGTTCTCCGACCCACCCGAGGCGATGATGGTCAAGCAGTCCGGCTTCGCCGGCGGCGAGATCGTCAACCAGTTCCCCAACCTGCAATACGGGACCGACTTCGACTTCTTCGGCTTCCCCGGGGCGCAGGGTATGCAGGGTGGCGCGGACTTCATGATGGCCTTCAGCGACTCACCGGCGGCACAGGCATTGGTCAGCTATCTGACCAGCGCTGAAGGGGCCTCAGCTTGGGCCCGGGCCGGCTTCGACCTGTCGCCCAACAAGTGGGCCACCGGGAAGTACACCGACGAGCAGTTGGCGAAGAAGGCCGACATCCTGGCCAGTGCCACTGGCTTCACCCCCGACCTTGGCGACACCATCCCGGCCCCCTTCGGGAACGCCGAATGGACCGCCATCGTCAACACCGTGCAAGGAGCTGACATCCCGACCGAACTAGCTAAGGTTGCAGCTGCCCAAGCGGAAGCGCTGAAGTAGCGCGCCTGGAACGTCGCACGAAAGGTGCCGGGGACATCCCCGGCACCTTTCGTACAAGTACGCGGTGAACCATCCCCGAGGAGGAGAGGAATGGCCGCCCCCAAAATCATGCAGCAGGGCCGTGTCGTACCCTGGCTTTATCTGCTGCCAACGCTCCTCATCATCGCTGTCTTCGTCCTCTGGCCAACCGTAAACACGGTGACCTTGAGCTTGCGCGATCGGACCGGCACCAGGCCAGCCGAGGTAGAGTGTGTTGACGGCCAGCCGTGTTGGGGACGCTTCGAGAACTATCGCTACGCACTGACCAATCCAGCGATGCTGACTGCCTTGAGGAACAACGCCCTGTGGCTCCTGCTGATGGTCCCGGCGACGATCGCCATCGGTCTGCTGATCGCCGTACTGGCAGACAGGGTCAAATATGAGAGCCTGGTCAAGTCGATCATCTTCATGCCGATGGCCATCTCGTTCGTCGGTGCCAGCGTCATCTGGCGCTTCATGTACGCCATCGAAGCCGGTGGACAGGCGAGCCAGATCGGCCTACTTAACGGGATCCTGGTCGGTCTGGGATTGCAGCCCGTCGCCTGGCTGAGCACGCAGCCTATCAACAACCTGGCGCTGATGGTGGTCGGCATGTGGCTATGGGCCGGCTTCTGCATGACCATCCTCTCGGCGGCCCTGAAAGGCCTCCCGACCGAGGTGCTCGAGGCCTCCCGCGTTGACGGCGCCACCGAGTGGCAGGTGTTCTGGCAGGTGATGTTTCCGATGATCCTGCCGACCGTGACCGTTGTGCTCACCACGATGCTCATCATCGTGCTCAAGATTTTCGACATCGTCTTCGTCATGACCGGCGGCAATTTCGGGACCGAAGTCATCGCCAACCGCATGTTCCAGCTGATCGTGACGCATGTCGGCCGCTCGACGGCGATCGCGGTACTTCTCCTTGTCCTCACAATACCTGTCATGATCATCAATGTCCGGCGCTTCCGCGAGCAGGAGGCGACCCGATGAAGCCCTTCAGCGCGCTCAATCGCTTCTTTAAGGCTCTGCCGGTCAATGCATCTTTGATCGCGCTGGCGGTCTTGTGGATCGT
This sequence comes from uncultured Anaerolineaceae bacterium, assembly GCA_964528155.1. Taxonomy (GTDB): domain Bacteria; phylum Chloroflexota; class Anaerolineae; order Anaerolineales; family E44-bin32. The sequence continues at coordinate 9,872 of CAZGRL010000005.1, read as the reverse complement.
GCCAACTCTAGGTGTTTTCGTGACATCCTTCCGGCCGCGCGAAGCGGTCCGCACGACCGGCTGGTGGGAGACGTTCATTCCCCAAAAGCCGAAGGGCGCCGAGCAGTACAACACTTACTGCGCGTCGTGTCACGGGTCCGACGGCAAGGCGATCCCGACTGCCGACCTGTCCGATCCGACGATCGTGGAGGTCTACGCACGCTCAAACCGCCTCCTGGCGGATCTGCGGAAAGATATCAACGGCCAGCCGCACGTGCAAAACCCGCCGCTGCCGTCAAACGCCAACGACGCGCTCGACGCCCTCGCTCCCATCCTGGCCTATATGCGTTCCATCTCCGGGCTGGAGACCAACACGACGAACAAGCTCACCTTGCAGAACTACGCCGACGCCCTTGTCGGATACAAGGGGACGCAGGATTACCTGACCGACTGCCAGGAGCAAGTCGCCAGCGCCCTGGCGACATTCAAGTGCAATGCCAGCGACTTGCTGCGACCGGGTGGGATGGGACAGGCGTTCTTGAACACCGTTGCTGTCGCAGTCCCGGCGGCGCTGATCCCGATTCTGTTTGCCGGCTTTGCCGCCTACGCCTTCGCCTGGATGGACTTCCCCGGCCGTCAATGGATCTTTGCGCTACTCGTCGGACTGCAGATCATCCCGCTGCAGCTCGCTCTTGTCCCGATCGCTCGTCTCTACGTCACCCTCGGCCTGGAAAGCACATTCTTAGGGATCTGGCTCTTCCACACCGGCTTCGGCCTGCCCTATGCCGTCTACCTCATGCGCAATTTCCTGGGCGGACTGCCGCGCGAAGTCTTTGAGTCGGTCTACATCGACGGAGCCAATCACTGGACAGCGTTCTGGAAAATGGCGATTCCCCTCTCCGTGCCGGCTATTGCCTCCCTGGGTATCTTCCAGTTCCTTTGGATCTGGAACGACTTCCTCGTCGCCAAGATCTTCCTGACGACACATCCGGTGCTGACGGTGCAAATCACCAACCTCATCGATCCCCGCGGCGGAAACTGGCATATCCTGACGGGCGCCGCGTTCCTGTCCTTCATCGTACCTATGCTGGTATTTTTCGGCCTGCAGCGGTTCTTCGTGCGCGGATTGCTCGCCGGTTCCGTCAAGGGCTAGACCGATCGGATGGTAGGCGACGGCGCTGACCCATCACCTGCCAGAAAAATCGAAGAATAATCGCGACGACCCCACGAGATGACCGTGGGGTCGTCGCTCTCATGGTCGTCTCAAGGGATTCGGCCTGAGACGAATAACGCGAAGTGATCTGACGCGCGGCGCCAGATCACTTCGCCCACATTATTCGATTGTCGCCAGGACTCTAGCTCTTCGTCCTCTTGGTGGCCCTTGGGGAAGGAGGCGGAACCTCCTCAACCACCGCCGCCGCGGCCGGCATGGGCTCATAGACACGCGTCCCAAACTGGGTCAGCACCACGCCCCCCAGGCCGATGGCGCTCACAAGCGCCGGGGCCAGCCAGCCCACGCACGGGATGAAACCGATGCCGTCTGCCAGCAACCCCACGATGAGCGTCCCCAAGCCGGCCGCGCCGGCCGGATGCAGCTGCCAGCTGAACATCGTGCCGATTCTCTTACCTACCTCCAGGCCGACGGCGATCCAGCCGAACACACCTGCCACGACGAGCACGATCGCACCCAGCAGGCTGAAGGGGATCAGACAGATGGTCACGGCCAAGAGCACCAGCAAGGCCGGAAACACGATCCCTGTCAGGATTCCCAATCCACCGGCGATGATCGGCTGGTCAACGATCGCCTGTGACACACGTTCGGTTGCATGCGGGGCGAACATCACGACCAGGACGGCCAGCGCCGCCAGCATCAGGCTCTGGAAGATGCTCCAGCCCAGACCGGCGAGCGGACGGAAGGTGTCGGCCCAGATCCGGCCGCCGGCGAAAGGCACTTCAATGCCGCCCGGAACGCCCGGGGAAGGTTGAATTGTGAAGGGTATGTTGAGGCCTTCGCCGGTGACGATCTCGCCCATCACCTGCGCTCCTTCAGCCCGATTCACGTTGCCGCCGACGCTGCTCACGTTGCCCTTGACGACGGCGTGAGACATCAGATCGACGTTCC
>CAZGRL010000005.1:0-7761 GCA_964528155.1 uncultured Anaerolineaceae bacterium | reverse complement strand
GTTCCCGCCCAGCACGGAGATGTCGCCATTCACTGTCCCGTCGATCTGCAGGTTGCCGCCGGCGATGAAAACCGAGCCGGAAATCAACGAGCTCTGCTCCGTCCGGGCATTCCCACCCAGGACGACAAGATCCCCGTCCAGCGTCTCGCCGCTGGCAAGGGTGAAATCGCCTCCAAGGATCACTCGGCCGTCGAGTTGGCCGCCGGCGAAGGCCACCGTTGGTACGGCCAGCGCAAGCAAGAGCACCATACCGACAAGCAACAGACTGCGTTTCATACTATCCTCCTCTTTCAACAGGTTGGAACACAAAGCGGTATAGGGAAATCATCCAGGCCGTCGTGAAGCCGAGCAAGGCAATCCCGAGGCCGGCCCATCCAGCCGGGGCGAGGCGTGAACTCACCTCGCCCAGAAGAGCCCGAACGAGACCCCCGGCGAGCCTCAACGTGAGATCGATCTCGAGGATGTCCCGGATCACCGATCCACCGACGACGGCCGGAGCCTCGAGCATAGCGTAGAGCTGCATCGTCAAGGGGACCGCCAGCAGCGCCGCTGCCAGGATCGTCACCCCCAGCATCCAGGAGATCTGACGTTTCGAGGCACGTTGCACTTGCTCTGCGTTGCGAAGCCGCCAGCGCGCCTCAAACCCGGGCATCGGTGCCATCATTTCGGGATTGATCAACTCCGATTGGATTTCCCCCCACGATTCGTACAACCGGCGACACCGCGAACATTCGTCAAGATGAGTCTGCAGCATGTTGTGCTGCTCAACGGATAGATCTTCATCCTGGAAGATCCACTCCTCAAACGGCTGATGGCTCATCCTGCGTCCCTCCCAGGCGAACAAGGGCGCCCTCTTTCTCGCGCCAGTGATCGGCCATGGTCATTCGAGCCCGGTGTAGCCGGCTGCGGACGGCACCCGTCGACATAGACAGCACCGCCGCCATTTCCTCGTAGGAGTAGTCGTACCAGTAGCGGAGCACGATCAGAGCCCGGTCCTTTGGGCTCAATCGGCGGGTTGTTTCCATGATCATCTCCCGCCGTTCCTCCAGTGCGAGCGCCGCTTCGGGTCCCGGCGAGGCATCCACCGCCGACTCCACCTCGGCCAGATCTGTCGCCGGGCGTGCCCGCCTGCGCCGAAGGTGGTCAATCGCGTGATTGGAGGCGATCTTCAGAAGCCAATTCACGAACGGACGCTCGGCGTCGTAGCGTCCGAGGTTCTTGTATGCCTTCAAGAAGACCTCCTGGGCCGCGTCCTCCGCTTCGTAACGATCACCCAAGATCCGGTAGCACAGGTTGTAGACCGGCACCTGGTAGGTTCCTACCAGACTGGCGAAGGCTTCGTCGTTGCCCAAGCGTGCTTTTTCAATCCACTCGGGCTCGGCGGGATTGTCAGCGGATCTCATCTCTTCCTTTCGCCGGAGATAGGCGCCTCTATCATGCTATACGCAGGTCAGAAGGAATCGTCTCAGGGTGTGGGACCTCGACCAGTCCCAGGCCGAACCTGGTCGCGCTGCCTGCCGGGGAGATGTCGTCCCTACACGGCTGTGTCAGCGGATCTTGTAGCTTTCAGGGGAGGGATCGAGCCACTCTCGATCGACTTTCGATACTGCGGGGTTCAGGACGTTTGCTGGCAGGTCTACCATCAGGCCGGGGATCGCTCGGCACCGAACTGGGTCTCATACAGACCGGCGTACAGCCCGCCCAGAGCGAGCAGGTCCGAGTGCTTCCCTTCCTCGACCAGCCGCCCCTCGGAGATGACCAGAATACGGTCGGCGCCGATGATCGTGCTCAACCGATGGGCGATGACCAGCGAAGTCCGCCCCCGCATCACGGTCTCCATGGCCTCCTGGATCAGCGCCTCGGACTGCGAGTCCAGGTGGCTTGTCGCCTCGTCCAGGATGAGGACCTTGGGATCCTTGAGAATAACACGGGCGATGGCCACACGTTGCTTCTCACCGCCCGATAGGCGATAGCCCCTCTCACCGACCAACGTATCGTAACCGCCGGGCAATGAGTGGATAAACTCGTGAATGTTGGCCGCAATGCAGGCAGCCTCCAATTCATCTTGCGTCGCTTCCGGCTTCGCATAAAGAAGGTTGCTACGGATGGTATCGTGGAAGAGATACGTTTCTTGCGTCACCATGCCGATGTGTTTTGCGATCGTATCCAGTGAAAGCTGGCGAAGATCGTGGCCATCCAGGGTCACCCGCCCTTCGGTAGGGTCATACAGTCGGGGCAGGAGATAGGTGATCGTCGTCTTGCCCGCGCCACTCGGTCCTACGAGAGCTGCAACCTCCCCCGGCAGGATTTCGAAGCTCACGTTCTTCAAGGCCCAACGCGTCTCTGCGGGTTTCTCAGGCTCTTCGTGCGCTCCGTCGCCGGAACGATCCCTTGCGCCGGGAGGCGGCACCGGCACGTGTCTCCCGAATCGCCGCACTTCCTCCAAGACGGCCGGCTGACCGGCCGATTCGAGGTAGTTGAACGACACATCCTCGTATCGCACGTGACCGTGCACAACTTCCAGTTCCAGCGCATCCCGGGCATCTTCGATCTCGACCGGCAGATCGAGCACTTCGAAGACGCGCTCGAAACTCACCATCGATGTGGCAAAGTCGACCCTGGCATTGGTCAGCGCCATCAGCGGGCCGTAGAGATTGGTCAGATACGCACCGAAGGCGACGATCGTCCCGATCGTGAAGGCCCCCTCCAGCACAAGCCGACCACCCAGCCAGAAGACGAGCGCCGTCCCGATGGCGCTTACCAGGCTCAAGCCCAGGAAGAACCAGCGACCGATGACCGCCTGCCGCACGCCCACATCCCTGACTGCCGCTGCCTTCTCCGTGAAGCGTCCGACCTCGGCCGAGTGCCTTCCGAACAATTTGACCAGGAGGGCGCCGCTGATGTTGAGCGTCTCATTCATCATGGCGTTCATCAGGGCGTTCAGTTCCATACCCTGACGGGCCACCCGGCGCAGAACCGTACCCACCCGCCTTGCCGGGAGGATGAAAAGGGGCAGGATAGCGATGCTCAACAGAGTCAACCGCCATTCAAGCGAGAGCATGATGGCCAGCGTGGCTGCCAGGGAGACCACGTTGCTGATCAAGGAGACGAGTGTCCCGGTGACCGCATTCTGCGCGCCGACAACGTCGTTGTTGAGACGTGACATCAATTCGCCGACATGAGTCTGCGTGAAAAAGCGCAGGCTCATGCGCTCAAGATGAGAATACACGCTGCGCCGCAGATCGAAGATGATCCCTTCACCGATTCGCGCGCTGGCGTACCGCTGACCCACCCCCAACAGGCCGTTGACCAGCGGGACGAGTACCATGCCCAAAGCGAGCAGATTCAGGCGCGCATAATCTCGAGTGGGCAAGGCGACGTCGATCAGGTTGCGCATGAGCAGAGGGGGAATCAACGACAAGAGGGAGATGCCCACTATCGTGAGCAGCATCGCCAGCACACCCCGCCAGTACGGGCGGGCGTACTCCCCGACGCGCCGCAGCAGAGTCCGGCTCAGCTCGGGCCGATCTTGTTCCTCGTCATATCGAATGTAAGACCACCAACCACCACCATGGAAACCCATCTATCGCCTACTCTCAGAAACAGAATTGAGCTGTCCGACCGAAATACGCATTCGGCGACACATGGTGCCCCCGAAGTAACACTATTGGGGAGGCCCTTCCCCCGAGGTTCGCAGGGCATTATATCGCAGCAGCTTTCTCGACTTGCAACCCAGGGGCCCAATTCTCAGAAAATGACCCCGAAGCCCAACCTTTCTTCGACGAGTTCATCCCGCGTCCGGCTCACCTTCCCCGGAGCTCACTTCCTCAAGGGCATCAATCAGCCTTATCATGTCAGCAGGCTCGTCCGGGAAGATGATCTCCCCACTCCGTAGACTTCACTCGGCTCCACTATGGCTGTCCTGTCCATCGACCTCGCCAGCAAGGCCTACGCCGATTTCGGGTTTTGCCTCCTGACGGACGGAATGGCGCGTCTTGAGTTTCCCGGGTCTGGGGAGCTGGGGCTTGAGGGCAGGCCACACGCGTCAGAGCTGGCGCGCGCCATCTCTCAGCTGTGCAGCCGAGAGGCAGTCTCGGTCGTCTTGATCGATGGTCCTCAAGGATGGAGATGGCCCGAGTCCCCCATCAGGCACATGCGCCTGTGCGAACGCGTTCTGAACACCCCGGCCAGGACGGGACCCCCGGGGGAGGTCAAGCCGTCGACCTACCTGCCCTTTGTTCGATTCTCGATCGACCTGTTTCACCACCTCCGCCAAGACTACGCTTGGTCGCTTCTCGTCGAAGACTGGCCCAAGATCTCGGGCTGCCGGTGGCTCGTGGAGACATTCCCTTCGGCGGGCTGGGGGCTACTCGGCCTGACTCGCCTACCCGGTAAGAACAGGTCAAGGAGGATCGACCTCGAACCCTGGCGTCGGGGCTTGTCTGAGACGACTGGCTTCGATCTGCCGCCGGGTTTGAGCCACGACCAGCTTCAAGCCGCCGTCGCCATCCTGGCCGGCCGGGCGATCGCTGAGGGGGATGTTGCGGGGATCATCATGGCGGGGATGGATCCCATCATCACGCCATCTGGTCTGGTTCACGAAGGATGGATCGCGCTGCCGATGGCCGGACGACAGACGGCAGACGGTTGACGGCGACGGACGGGGGACCGGAGACGGATGACGGAAGAGTTCCTGGAAACGAGGGTTCCGGTCTCCCGTCTCCCGTCCCCGGTCGTCTATCGTCCGCCGTCCATCGTCCGCTAGCTACCGAAATACCGCTTCATCGGCTCGAAGTAATTGTCGATCCAGCCCTGGTGATATTCCTCGCCCATGCCGTCGGGGATTTCGCTGTGGATCAGCGTCAGTCGGGTGCCGCCTTTCACGGGTTCCAGCAGGACTTCGAGGCGAGAGTCGGGCGCGCCTGACGAGAAGTCGACCGTTCGCCAAGATTGAACGATGCGCCTGCTATCTTCGAGCTCCAGCGTCATCCCTTTGATGTAGTCCCCCCAAGCCGTGAAGGCCCCGCCAACGCGGGCGTCGATGCTGGCTTGTGCGCCGATGAATGGTGGCTCTTCGCTGTCCAGCCATGCCCTATATACCTGGTTGGGCATGGCGGCCAGGGTCGTTGAAATCTCGAATCGGTCCGCCACCCTCACTCCTCCTCAGGACCTTCTTCAGTTATCCAAGAGATGATTGATTGGGGAAGCACACGCCCGCTTGCTAGCGCTCGTTCTTCGGATGCAGCGGCTTGACCATGTAGGTTTCACCGAGGGTGTATCCCAGCTTGCGGTAATAGGGACGCGTCCCCAACGCGGAGATCACGGCCAACCGTGAGTAACCGCTCTCGCCGGCCAGCTTTTCGGCTTCCGCCATCAGCCTGGCGCCCAATCCGGCGTGCTGAGCCGCGCCGGATCGGGACGAACCCACTGGCAAAGACTGGCCGTATACATGCAGTTCACGCACCAGAGCCGCCCCGACCAGGTCGGCCAATCCGATTTGAGGGGACGAGGGACCGGGCAGGGACAGCCGAATGTATCCCGCCAGACGGTCATCCGGTGTGACGAACGATATGAAGTGCTCCTGTGCACCCCCAGCGGCGTAGACCTGATGGTCCATCGACATGGATTGTGCATCAACCTCGCGCCCCCTAATCTCTCGACACCGGATGCATTGGCAGTGCGTCCCGCGACGATCCATCTCCCGATGCACGTCCTGCCGCAGGCTCGTGCGCTTGTTCCCGGCGACGATGTTCGTGGAAGGGATGTCACGGATCACCCGGTTCACGCGGCAGTAGCGCGGGATCGAGGGCTTGATGTCTGCGATGAGGTCAATCAGTGTCTGCGTCGAATAGGGCGAGTACGCACCCTGTTTCCATGTCTGATACAACTCGGCATTCGCCAGCAACTGGCAGGGGTAGATCTTGATTTCATCCGGTCGCGGACCGTCGACATCCCACAGGCGCTGGAAGTCCTGCCGATCGCTCTGCGGTGTCGCTCCCAACAGGTTGGGCATCCAATGCAGGACGATCTTGAAGCCGGCCGCACGCAGCATCGATACGGCCCTGCGGGCGTCCTCGACCGCATGCCCGCGTTGATTGAGGAGCAAGATCGCGTCGTCCATGCTTTGGGCGCCCATCTGCACTTTGGTCACGCCCAAGGCCCGCAGATGCGCCATCTCCTCGCCGTCCACATGATCCGGGCGGGTCTCGATCACCAGGCCGACGTTGCGGTGCTGCGCGCGCGAGTTGAAGCTCTGCGCTTCGGCAAGCGTCTTCGAGTTGAAGCCGTTCAAGGCATCCAGGCAGCGTTGGACAAACCAGTCCTGGTAGTCCCGACGGTAGGCACTCCATGTACCGCCCAGGATCAGCAGTTCGATCTTGTCGGTCGGATGTCCGATCGCGTGCAGGGCCTCAAGCCGGGCGGAGGTCTGCTCGAATGGATCGAACTGATGCTGGAGCCCTCGCATGGCACCCGGTTCATCCGGTAGGTAGGATTTCGGCATACGAACGTCGGTCGGACAGAAGATGCACTTCCCCGGGCAGGCATACGGCTTGGTTAACACAGTGACCGTCGTCACCCCTGAAAGGGTCCGGACCGGCTTCATGCGGATACGTCGCAACAACCCTGGATCGGGTGGCCACTCGCCCAGCCTGACAAGCTCGCGATAGGCGTGCACCAGCGTGTGCTTGGGGATGTGTCCCCCTCCTGGCTGTGGGTGACGGAGAATGGCAGTCCGAAGGTCGTCCCCGGCGCGCACTTCCTCCAGAACAACTCGGGCAAGCGAGAGTTGTTCGGGAGTGTATCGGCGTGATTCGAGCCAGGCTTCCTTGTGCATGCGGCGACTTATAATCCAGGTATGCGACAGGACGTAGCCGAGATCCTTCAGCGTATTAACCAGGAATTCTACCAAACCTTCGCCTCGGAATTCGCCAGCACGCGCCGCCGCCTGCAACCCGGCGTGGTGCACGCGATCCGTTCGATCCCGGCAGAGTCGAGCGTTCTCGATCTCGGATGCGGTTCCGGCGAGCTCGCCCGCGGACTGGCTAGGCGCGGCTTCCGGGGGGCCTATCTCGGGATCGATGCCAGTCCATCCATGATCGACCTCGCCCGCGAACGCGCATTGTTCACCTGGACGAAGTTCCTGCTGGCTGATCTCGTCGAAGACAACTGGGCGAGGGAGCTGCCCGGACGATATGATCACATCTTTCTGTTGGCCACCCTCCACCACGTCCCTGGCGATCACGATCGCAGGCGCTTGCTGGGCGATATCGCCACGTCGCTCGCCCCCGAGGGGAACCTGACGCTGTCCGTTTGGGATTTCGAGGCGAGCTCCCGGATGAGGAAGAGAGTGGTTCCCTGGGCCACCGTTGGTCTGACACAAGACGATGTCGATCCGGGCGACCATCTATTGGACTGGCGACATGGTGGACTAGGGTTGCGTTACGTGCATCTCTTTTCCAATGACGAGCTGACTGCGCTTGCGAGGAACGCCGGTTTTCAGGTCAAGGACCGCTACTCCTCGGACGGCGAAGGAGGTCGCCTGGGTCTGTACCAGGTGTGGGTCCGAAAGGAGGATGAAACCAACCCCGGCAGTTGAGGCGAGGCTCTTCAATCGAATCAGAGCGCCCCTACGGCGTAGTGTAACTCGATCCTTGACCGCATCCTGTTTCGATCTTGTTTCACGCCTCCGGGGGAGATTGGTTGTTATGGGGCTGTCCCAAAAGGGCAGCCCTGATTCGCGAATTTGAGGCGGATGACTAG
>CAZGRL010000004.1:59278-101399 GCA_964528155.1 uncultured Anaerolineaceae bacterium | reverse complement strand
GGGCAGAGCTCGAGTCGCAGTGCCCTCAGTCCTGTTGCTTGCTCGTCTTCGATGCGATCCAGTAAGTGATGCCCCAACAGCATACAAAGTAGGGGAAGACACCGTAAAGCGTGTCGCTAACAGAATGCGAATTTCGGTCGATGGCCAGGAACACCTGGGCCGAGAACGCAAGAGAAAGTCCGATCAGCACGATCCCCTGCCACGACACAGGCAGGAAGATCCAACCCCATTCCTTGAACCATCGCCTTTGCATACTTCACCTCACGAATCACAGGGTAGGGTACCATCGCCACGTCCCTGCCACCTCCGGGCAGTCTTCCCTCATCACGACATCTTGCTGGTTGGAAGTTGTGATTTGGAATTGACCGATCAACCATTCGACGAGTCAATCGCAAAGTCAGTATGCATGGTCCGCCCGGAGCCACCAGGTGTACGTGGCCGCCAGCCCGATGACGAATGTGACGAGCACGAGGATATCGCTGTGCGCGGCGTTCTGCAACGCCCGCGGTCAGCCCGCCAAGCTTAGACACACACAGATCGACAGAAAGGTAGGGGACTTCTCCATAGCGAGGACATCAGAGAGAAGCCTCATGCAGGCGATCGGTCTCCGCGTCGCTCTCCCTCCAGAGCCTCCACATGCCGCACGACGGTGTAGGCCACCGGCTCGAAGTAGCGCATCCAGAATCGCCTGGCCCAGGGATTCATTGGCTCGAAGTCGACCGCACACCGCACATACCCGCGCGCTTGCGCCCACTCCAAGGCGCGCTGCAAAAGAGCAGTGGCGATGCCGTCTCCTCGCTGATCCTCGTCTGTATACGCGGCGAGGATGCTGGCCGTGCCCTTGTCGCGGATAATTGTGCAGGCGTCCTCGGTTGCCGGCCCGATCGTGAGGTAGGCGATGGCTCTCTGGCCCTCTTCGGCGATCCAGACGGATGTGTTTTCGTCGGATAACCACGCCCGACAATCCTCGGGGGTCTGCCACGCGTCGTCGTGCAGGTAGATCGGTGGTCCGGAAATGTGTCGAAAGAGGGATCCGTCGAGATGCAAGACCGCTTCGAGGTCTTCTGGGACGGCCAATCGAACATCGCCGGCCGTCCCTGAAGAGTGAACCGCCTCGACGCTTCGCAGCCCGTCGACGGCCACCATCCCGAACCCCAGCCAATTCCAGCATTCCAATCCAAAGGTGTCGTCGGCCAGCAAGCTGACCCAGTGCGAATCGCAGCCTTGAGCCCGCCAACGTGGTGCAAGATATGTGTACAGGGTGTCTATCACTCGTCGGCCATCGGTCGATCCGGCGACAGCGTTTGCCCATTCGGGCGAGAACGCCCCCGGCCGACCCAGGATCGACGGGAGGCACCAGCCAGCGAGAAAGCCGGTGAACTCCCCGCCCACGATCGCAGCCGCGCCGTGGCCGGACTGGATGATGTCGCTCAACAGCTCCGATACAACGGTCGCATCGGCGTATCGATCCGGGAGCCAGGGCACCTTCACCGTCAGTTCCCGGTACCTACGCGTGACCAACCTCGCTGCGCTATTGAGATGTCTTTGCTCGAGAGGGATGATTTCAAGATCCGTCATTCCTGTGTCCTTATGGTCGAGGATGTCATCACCAAACGCCCAGAGTGAAGTCGGCTGGAATCGGTTGGTCGAGCGCGGAACGGTCCGTCTCTGCGGGTTTGCATGGTCAGGGAGCGTGTGTTCGGCGGGTCCTGGATCCAGATGGTCTGAACTATGCCGACTTTCGTTTGCCATGCCCCGCTGTTATTCTGCGTCGGAGAAAGATGCTTCCCCGGACCGGCGGTGTGCGAAGTAGCTAGGTCTGACAACTCGAGCAGAAGTAGCAGGCTCCACCCAGGTACTGGATCTTCTGGACCTTTGTTCCGCAGTCAGGACACGGTCTGCCAACGGCGTTCTTGTCCATCAATCGTACGTATCCGCCGGGCCGATCAAAGAGATCACGTTCGTCGTACCGTCCGCCTTGCCTGACGACCTCTTTGACCGTACCCGTAATCGAGCGGTAGAGTCTCCGCTTTTGAGCTTTGTCAAGATCTTCGACTGGATGCCTGGGATGAAGCCTTGCCTTGAACATGATGTCCTGGGCGATTGCGTTGCCGAGGCCGGGGATGAGCTGATCTTGTGTGAGGAGGCCCTTGACACTCCTTTTCGGACCTTGAACAACATCGGCGATGAGGTTTGAGAAGTACTCGAAGGTGAACTCCGGGTCGGTTGGAGTTGGTCGCATGTCTCGGATGTATTCCCGCTCTTGTTCCTGGCCCTTCACGTAGAGCTCCATCGCTCCCCACATCTGCGTTGTCGCCGTGAGGAATGATCCATCATCAAATGTGATTTTGAGGTGAATCTTCTTCGGCATGGGCGCCTTAGGTGGGTGAAAGACCACTCGACCGCCGCATTCACCCAGAACCAATACGTAGCCCGGGATCACGTCGGTGATGAGCCATTTTCCCCTGGCGCTCGACTTCCCGACCACTTTACCCTGCGTGAGCGAGGCGAATTCCCTGGGTGTTCGATTGAACCATACAAACTTGCCTGGTGACGGGTCGAGGCTACCTTTGGCGATACGCTTTCCTGTGAGAGTGTCATTGAATTGACGGGCGAGTGTGACGAATTCGGGTAGCTCGAACATGGTTGCGTTCCTCTTGTGCGATTGAGGGCAGAGCGTGGGAGAGAAGGCCATTGCATTTCGGGACTCCGCTGCCTTTCAGGCTTGCGTTTCTTATGCAGCAGACGGCTTGCGTGTCAAAGCAGCGTCGATACGACGTAGCTGGTCTTGGCTGAGAGGTCCAAGAGCCATTGCCTCGGCGTTCTCTTCCACTTGAGCGGAAGTCCTGAACCCGGGGATCGGGACCGTCCGGTCGCTGCGTGCCCATATCCAACCCAGTGCGCCCTGGGCGAGCGTTCTGCCGCCTTCGGTGAGGATCTCTCGAACGGCCCCTAGCTGGGCGAACCACTGCTCTCGTTTCTCACTCTTGAGCGGGATCGACTCCCGGCGGATATCATCCGCAGGAAAGCTTCGATCGATGTCAAACCTGCCGGCCAAGATCCCCATCAGCAGCGGATACTTATCAATGCTGGCAAGGTCATGGACTTCGCACACAGCAAGCATGCCGGGCGCGTCCGTCAACACGTTGAGTTCATGCTGGACCGCGGTGCAGTGCTCGCCCGCTGCCAGGGCGGCTGGGCGACTGACCTCGTCTGTGCTCCATCCGTAGGCGCGGATCTTTCCATCGTAGACCAAGTCTTCCAGGATCCGCACCAGTTCGGGGACTGCTTCGACCGGGTAGTCCCCGACGTGAAGCTGGAAAAGATCAATCCAGTCGGTCCTCAGCCTGCGGAGGCTGCTTTCGCAGTCCTGACGGACGTTGCCCAGGACGGCCTCGATGATACGCGAGGCGGTTCGGTCTGCCTCGTTGATACGCACGCCGAATTTGGTGGCGACCACAACTCCCTTGCGTCGTCCGGCCAGCGCTCGGCCGAGTATCCGCTCGCTCTGCCCGGCGCCGTAGCTGGCAGCAGTGTCGAAGAACGAGACTCCCAGATCTAGTGCAGTGTGGATGGCCCGTTCGGCTTCACTCTGGTCGACATGCCCGCGGCCGACTGGACGGCCGTTCATCGTCCATGGCCCTCCGATCGGCCAGCATCCGAGGCCAAGCGCGCTTACCTCGATCCCAGATCTCCCAAGACGACGACGGGCGCGCCACATTCGACTCTCAGGCCCCTTCATGTCGGACGGCCAAGCGAGGTTGACCGTGACCTGGCTTGCCATCGAGAAAAAGGGTATTCGTCGTCCTGAACGCACAACTCATCATGAAGTATGACATCTCACAGTCGGGCTTTCGACGAGGAGGCGGCAGCCCGCCGATCAGTCTCACAAGAAACGGACGATGAGGGGTACGACAATCGACGTCAGCGCGAGCAAGACAATGACGCCCGTGAAGAGGAGATAGCGGCTCCCATAGTCAGACAGGAGGGACGGGTTGTAGTATTTGTCGACGTCATTGTCGCTGTACATCGAGATGAGGCCCTCGAGAAGCCGCCGTCGAGTACGCCTTCCGATATACAGAGCGGTTACGGCAATGATATTGACGAGCAGGGTCATCACGACGAATACGATCAGGATCAGATCCGGGGCGGTCGTGTCTCGGAGCCCTGAGGCGGAGCCGGCCACTGCGGAGTTGATCCCCAGTACCACCAGATTGAACACGATGGCCGTTATCACGAAGATGGTGTCGGTGCGGCTGCTTTGTCCGAGTTCATTGACGATGTGGTCATGCACCTGGGTGAGCATCGGCGAATCCTCCGGGTGTGATGTCCGTCGTTGAGGGTAGCTCCATTATCACCCGGTTTTTGACGCGGTTCGCCGGGAGGCGCCTCGATACCGTGTTTGTGCGCGAGCCGCTCCCATCGCGTGTATGCGGTCGCGTGCCACTCAATCAGGTTCGTAGCAGGATGGGTGCTTGGGGCAGCGTGGACGGATCTCCAATGGGGAACGTCACGCCTCCCTGGCTGGCGCAATCTTGGTTCACAAGAGCAGGGCGGTTCGTCTGGCCGGGGGTAGGATGTCAGCGAGCGGGGCGCCATGCCCGTCGGTTATGTGGCACACACGACATCAGCCGGGCGGGCGCGCTTGAGGGGCGGAGGACCGGTACCTGGGCGCCGCCATCGCACCTCGCGCCCGGCCATCCAAAGCTCGGTCGGAACTTGCCAGCATCATAGGGCACCGATTCGACGAGATATCATCTGAGGCGGGCCAAGGGCGTTGGGGGTGTCGGTGAGGGAGCGGCAGGGTGGGGAACCCTCATCGACTGTGCCTTCAGCCTTGCGGGCAGGTTGTCCGAACGACCCTGCAGTGTGGCAAGGCACAGGGGACACCGGCCGCATTGGCTACATTGGCCATCCAATTCCCCCTTGCGACCGGCGCCCCTCTACCGCCGATCTTGCCGACCGGCTTTCGCTGCTTGCCCCCTGGGGCGGACGCCGGCCAAGGCATAGGGATCGTCAAGTCCTGGCGAAAGGCATCTTCCCGTTGAACGTTGGATGCGGCCGATGGGCCATGTCTGGCCTCAACTGCCCAGCATCATGGTGAGCCGGGAGATCAAGCTCGCTGCCTGCCCGGCCGCGTGGTGCACGGTCATGAACACTCGCAGGGAAGTGAAAGCAATCGAGAATACCAGCAGCACTTGATACACCACCTCATCCCGATCGATCGACCGCAATGCTCGTATCATCCGTTACCCCCTACCTAGATCCGGGACAGCCTTGGTTCGGCACATCCGGGAATGGACCCACGCTCAAGGTGCCGTGCGCTGTCAATCTTCTCCTCGAAGGCCCCGCCGTTGATAAGCCCAATGCTACGCTGCCTGTTCCTCTCCCTCGACGACGGCATCGGCGCCCAAGCCCTGCCTCGGGTCCGGGGCGATGGAGGCTAGCGCTTCGGCTTCGATCGTCTCAAGAAGATCCAGAGCCAGAGCGGCGAATTCCTCGAAGGACTGTGCTTCGATTGTTTCGAGTCCGCGCCTCGTCTCTGGCGAGAAGTCGTACTCGGCCAGGATTTCGCTGATGCGGCCCTTCTCATAGGCCTTGGCCACTTCCGGGTCAATCGTCGATCTGCCTAGCAGGCGGCTGAGTGCTCGGATTGACATTTCGCTCCTCCCTGATCGCACTTTGCACCTCGTTCATCCGAAAGCCAAGGGCAGCGATTTTGCCGCTGCCCATGCTGGCGTCTCACTTGGGGTGAACAGAGACGGCGTTTCTCCTCTCGTCAGCCGCCTTCCCCACTACCCCCACCAGACATTGGGCTTCTGCGCTGGATCATGGCAACCTCCTCATCGGTTTGCTTTCCACTCTGGTGACAGGCTAGCAGGTCAGCCCTGAAGATTTCCTTAGTCTGGAGGGATGAAGGGTTCAACTTCCGGCCACCGGGGCAGCGAGCCGAAGGCATGAGTGCCTCCGTGCAGAAGGCAAATGGGCGGCCGTGGGGCCGCCCGAGAGGAATTGGGGCTATGGCTGGGGGATCAGGCTCAGCCTAAAAGCCTGTTGTATAGGTCTCGCAGCGCTGGAGGGGGATCGAGGCCCAGTTCATTGGAGAGGAGTTGTATGTAGCGCTGATAGTGGCCGATGGCCTCGCTTCGTCGGTCGAGGTGATGAAGGAGCTCCAGGTAGCGCATGTTCAGATCATCCCGCAACGGCTCGATGTGGAGCGCCTGCTGGAAGCTGTCCACGGCCTGGTCCGGCTGGCCGCGCGCCACGGCTTCCTCGGCATGGGCAGTGAGCAGCCTAAGGAATCGCGCCTCGAGCTCTCGACGCCGCTCGCTGACCCAATCCGAACTGAACTCAGGCAAGAACGGCCCATTGCAGGCGTGGATGGCCTCGGTGAGCGCGAATAACCGTCGTGGGTCGCCCGAAGGCAGGCGCTCGGCCATCGCTGCCACCTGTTCGAATTCGACCACGTCGAACTGAACAACACAGCTGGGGTTGATCCGGTACAACGATCCTTCGATCTGGATAACGTCTTTGTCCAGAGCGTTGCGCAGGGCGTGCAGGCCGGTGTACAAACTGGACGTTTGCTTGGTCGCTGGCACGTCGGGCCAGATCGCCTCCATCATACGGTCGCGTTCGGCCGGGACGTGATCAGCCAGGTAGAACAGGATCTGGCGGGGCAGTGGTTCGAGGTCGACGACGCGCTCTCCCCTGAATTCGATCTCCGACCCGCCGAATGCACCCAGACGGAGCTGGGCCTCCCCCTTGCTCACCGATGACGACTTCTGGTGCCTGCGGGCGACTGCACGCATGTGCTCGACCCGGTTGTTGAGGGTCTGGACGATCGGATCTTGCTCCATCATCCCGGTGACGAACTCACGGGTGGGGGCGTCATACATCAGCTCTCCGGCGAGCAGCTGTTCGGTCCCGTGCTCGCCGGCCCATGTCACGGCCTTCTCGAACGCCTGCTGGGCCCCTTCTTCGTCGCCGGTTACGAGACGCGCTCGACCGAGGAAATACAGCGCAAGCGTTTGTTGGTCTGCATCGAGGATCGATGGCGTCCGTTCGAGGAGTTCCGTCAGCCTTGCCAGGCTGCCTTCGGCGGACGCCGGCAATGTAAGGGCGGCCAACTGGATGGCCAGGGAAGCACTCTCCTCTTTCTGATCAGCGGCGACCTCGCGAGCCCGCTCAAACCATACAAGGGGGAGCCTACTCGTTCCACACCGCCGATGAAGCACGCTTGTCTGAAGGTAGCCGTAGGTCAGAAGCTCAGGATTGCCTTGTTGAGTGGCCAGCCGCAGCCCTCGGGCATAGAGTTCGGCAGCCTGGTAGGGCAGGCCGAGATCGGAAAACACATCGGCCTGCCCAAGGAGAATTCTGGCTTCGAGGGTCGGCGCCGCCGCCTGCTGCGCATAGCCAAGGCCATCCATGAATTGATCGAGCGCGGATTCATGATCTCCCGATCGGTGGGCGATTACCGCAAGGTTGTTGGACGAGATTGCCAGGGGCAGCGGGGACCCGATGTCCAGGAGAATCGTGTGAGCTCTCCGGCTGGAGGCCCCGGCCTCGAAGGCCTTCCCCCGGCTGATCTGGACCAGGGAAAGGTCCAGGAGTGCCTGCGCCAGGCTGTAGGTGCGGCCGAGACGTTGAAACTCCGCCTCGGCGGAGAGAGCTAGGTCCTCTGCCTCCTCCAAGTCTCCGCCGGAGTCATGGATGGCGCGAGCTCGAAGCCTAAGGCACGTGGCATGCAAGACTGAGTCCCGGCCCATGTCCAGGTATTCTTCGGCCTTCTCCACCGCTGAGAGTACTTCGGGGTAGCGACCACGCTGCAGGGCGACGCGCGCTTTAGCATTCCATGCGAGCGCGCGCGTATCAGTGGATGTCGGTCCCTTGTCGAGCGCGTCGAACGCGCGGCCCAGACTCTGTTCCGCTTGATCAAACTGGCCGCGGTCGGTGTAGGCCATCGCCAGATAGACATGCGGGATTGGGGTCCCGCCAGCGACCTCGTCGAGCTTCCGAATCCAGACCTCGAGCGTTTGGACCCGACCCCGTTCGTGCAAGTCCCAGGCGTGTTTCGATACGAGGGCGGTCATCGGTTTGGATGCACCGGCCTCGTAGTACAGTTGGACGGCATCCTCAATCGAGCCGGCAGTCTTCAGATAGTCTGCTGCCCTTTTTCGCAGTCTGCGAAGGCGGACAGGGTCCTTGGTGCTCGACAACTCAAGCAGGTAGCGACGAAGCAATGGATGATACTCGTAGCTACGCGGCGTCTGTTCTGTCGCCACTACGAACAACCCCTCGCGCACCAATCGGGTCAACAGCCGCTGGCTGTCGTCGCGTTCGAGGACGCTGTCGCATGCCGCCGCCGTCATGACAGGCATCGTGGCCGAGTCGAGCATGAACCGCAGCGCTTCGTCCGGTTGCTGCCCCAGGACTACGGCGGCCAGGTACTCGTACACCATCGGGCGACCGCGTTGTGCCAGGGTCTGGGAGGCGGTGCCTAGCATCTGGTTGGACAGAAGCACGCCGGTGATCCAACCCTGAGTCTCGATCAGCAGGTGGCTGAGCTCGGTAGGGTCCGTCTCCTTGCCCAGGCGGAGCCTGGCAAGGGCTTCCAGCTCCGACTGCGTCAGCGCGAGTTCGTGGAAACCCAAACCGACCATGTCGCCATCGACAACGAGAGGGGCGAGGGACAGATCGGGGAGCTCCTGGCCGGCGGTCAGGACGGTGACCTGATCCGGCGACTCGCGGATGAACACATCAAGGAAGCCAAGGGCTGGCGGAGAAGAATTGAGCAAGTGAACGTCGTCCATGGCCAGGACGAATGGCTCTGGAACCTGGGAATCGATCGTGCTTACGAATGCGCGTGCCAACGCCTCGGGCGAAGATCGCGCCAGCGCTTTCAGGTCCGGCCTGTCGCCCAATCGCCGAAAGCGTTTCTTGAGCGAAGCCCGCAGGACATTAGCCAGGCGCATCACGTCCGTGTCGGCCTGGGTTAGCCGCATCCAGCACACGGGCAACTCGGTGTGGGAGGTGAAGTCGGCCAGGAGCGTACTCTTGCCGTAGCCCGGTGGCGCCACGATCGAGATCAATCTGCGGGGCAGGCTCTCATGGATGCGATTGACCAGTCGATCTCGGTGAAGCTTCCCGCGGTCGAAGGCCAGCGGGGTAACTGCATCTGCGAATGGGGAACGTTTGGAGGCCATAGCGGCGTCAAGCGACCGAGTGACCCGTCATACAATCTCCCGGCGCGGGGGCAACGCCAACAGGTGACAGACGAAGTTGGTGCACGTGGGCTGCCTTCTTCCGACAGACTCGGCGATGTCCGAGTTCTCGCCTTGCGGGGTGTCGACAGTATCCTTATAGCAGAAACGAGGCCCCACGAAAAGACCCTGCGGCGTGGGTAGGGTCTACCTCTTCGGGTGGCGGCAGGCGGCCGGGCTCTGTTCCATCGAAACATGATGCGTGTTTAGAGCGTGGAGCGGAGCGACTGCCCCTAAGCTGCACGGGAGCAGTCGTGAAGGCTGCCGCCGGTTGTCGCGCAGGCGACTATTCCCCCAGGCATGATCCTAAGTCAGCCGGATCTGCTGCAGCAAGGATTCCGGGATAAATCCCTGATCAAGCCTGTCGTACACTTCTCAGATCTCCTCGTGGACGATTGTCTCCCCGGGGAAAAGTCTTGTCAGCGGCCCAAGCATCTCCAGCTCGACAAAGGTGTCGTTACAGTACACCTCGGTGTTGCAGCCGCCGTCGGGGAAGCGCGCACCAGGCTGGAGGGAGGATCGCTTGATGAACAGCACGTCATCCGGCCAACAGCCGACCCGCATAAGCCGATTGAAGTACCCAATCTTGCAGGGCGGCATGGCAGC
This sequence comes from uncultured Anaerolineaceae bacterium, assembly GCA_964528155.1. Lineage (GTDB taxonomy): Bacteria > Chloroflexota > Anaerolineae > Anaerolineales > E44-bin32. The sequence goes on along the minus strand of CAZGRL010000004.1, from coordinate 91,533 downwards.
TTCGGCCTTGAGCAAGATGAAGTCGTCCGCCAAATACAAAAGGCTGTCGTCCACGTGAGTATATGGCCACAACACCAGCTTTCGGTCGGGCGCAGACTCGGACGGATCCGGCTTCTCGGACGATTGCGGCAGCACCTCCACGCCGGTCAGCCGGAACATGGTCAAAGCCCACCCGGCCTACTCAATCTCCCACAAACCGTCATTGCGGATTTCATGGCGGATCGTGGCGCCGGGGCGGTCGGGGGCCAGCCGAATCTGGATCGCTTTGGCGATCCCGGTGCCGGGTTCGGTAGCGGCGCTCAGCCGAACACCCTCGACGGTCTTCTCTACTGTCACAGTCTGGTCCGGGATGTAAGTGCGCGGGGAGACTTATGGCGCATGCCACAGGCGATGACCGCCCATGAACCGAAATCGGCCATGTGGTGTTTCGACGCCGGCTTCCGGTAGCTCACCGAATATGCTGACGTCGGATCCTGGCGTGAACAGACGGGCAATTCGCGAACCCACATCGGTCAGATACTCGATCCGAAGGAATCCGTTGCCTAAGACGGCGGTCGGGTGGCCGCAGAATTCGCTCATGAGGCCATTCGGTCAAAGCTGGGTTTTAGAGCGGGATACAGATTGCGGTAGATGGAATAGGACTTGCGGTATGCCTCGACCTGTTGCGGCATTGGAGACATGGCTCCGGTGACCTTAACGGTCGCCGCGCAGGCTGAAGGCACATCCCTCCATACACCAGCCCCTACGCCGGCCATCAGGGCAGCGCCATACGCTGCCCCTTCGCTGGTGTTGAGCGTGACCAGCTCACACTCGAGCACGTCGGCCAGGATCTGCCGCCACAGTCGGCTCTTGACGCCACCCCCCGAAGCGCGCACCTGTCGGACCTCCCCCAGGCCGGCCGCCCGGATCAGTCCGAAGGAATCCTTCAGCCCGAAAGCGACCCCCTCCAGAACTGCGCGGGTGAGGTGGCCACGTCCGTGCCGTTGGGTTAGTCCCACCCAGGCGCCGCGCGCCCACGGGTCGGGGTGGGGGGTGCGTTCGCCGCTCAGGTACGGGAGGAATTGCAGCCCCTCGCTCCCTGCGGCGACCGCGTCGGCCTCTTGGAGGAGCGCGTCAAAGTCGATATCCGGCGCCATCACGTCCCGATACCATTGAAGGCTGCCTCCCGCTGACAACATGACACCCATCAGATGCCACTTGCCCGGAACGGCGTGACAGAACGCATGCAGGCGACCTTCCGGCTCGATCAATGCGGCGTCGGTTGTGGCGAATACCACTCCCGATGTCCCAAGAGTCAGTGCGACAATCCCCGATTCGACGGCACCAACGCCCACTGCCTGCGCCGCCTGGTCCCCTCCACCCGCCACCACTGGTGTACCCGGCCGCAGGCCGGTCGCGGATCCGGCTTTGAGTGTGAGAGTCCCGGTGAACTCTGGTCCCTCGAACGTTGGCGGCATCCAGGTCGGATCGATATCCAGCGCCTGCAGCACTTCTGCCGACCAATCGCGCGACTTCAGATCGAACAGAGCCGTGCCCGAACCTCCCGCCTTGTCCAGCGCGTACTGTCCGGTCAACTTGTATCGCAAGTAGTCTTTCGGAAGGAGGATATGTCTCACCTTGGCAAAGACTTCGGGCTCGTTCTGCTTCACCCAGAGGATCTTCGGGGCAGTGAACCCGGTAAGAGCCACGTTGCCGGTTGTCTGGATGAAGCGCGTCCTCCCGATGCGATCGTGGATCTCGTCGCACTGGGATTGCGTGCGCTGATCATTCCACAGAATGGCCGGTCGAAGAATATTCCCCGTCTCATCCAGCATGACGAGGCCGTGCATCTGACCCGTGAGACCGACGGCTGCGATAAGCTCGGCCTTCACACCGGTCCTCAACATCACTTCGTGGATGCTTCGCGCTGCTCCATCCCACCACACCTTCGGATCTTGCTCGCTCCACAGGTTGCGCGGCTTGTCGTACGAGTACTGGCTCGACGCAGCCGCAAGCTCCTTGCCGGTCTGATCGATCAGCAACGCTTTGGTAGCCGTGGTGGAGACGTCAATGCCAAGCAGAAAGACCGGGTCTGACACCGTTCTCCTCTCAGCGTGGGGAAGGGAGGTATCTCTAGCGGATCCGACTAACTTCCACTTGGCAGGCGAAAACGCGGCGTTCAATGGCTGTTTTGGCAGGACCGGTGACCTCGAATTGGGTGTGCAGGCGAATGTCAGCCGATGAGCTGCCGACAAAAGCTCTGACTTCACCTGCTTCGACGACCAGGTCGAGTGCCCCGTCATAGAACGCCAACGCATCGATTGAGAGATGGAAGGTCAGTCGGCGACTTTCCTGTGGACCGAGTCTGACTCGACGCAGGCCCTTGAGCTCTTCGACCGGGCGTGGGAGGCTGGCGTACTCGTGACAAACGTACAGCTGGACCACCTCGTCGCCCTCGACATCCCCGGTGTTGGTCAAGGTGAAGCTGATATCGATATGTTGGCCGGAGGCTGCTGCTTCTGGTGAGACGCGTAAATCGGAATAATCAAACGAAGTGTAGCTCAACCCGTGTCCAAAGGGATACAGCGGAGCGCTTGGGGTTTCAACGTAGTCGCCGTACCAGTGCGAGCGCCCCCCCGATGGCTTGTGGCTGTAGTAGAGCGGCACCTGGCCCACCGAGCGCGGGAAGGTGATCGGCAACTTTCCGCCGGGATTGGTGTGGCCGAACAGTACCTCGGCGATGGCCATGCCGCCTTCCTCCCCTGGCAACCAGGCCTCCACAATGGCGGGGAGGTTCTTGTGCAGCCACGGTATCGACAGTGGCCGGCCATTCACCAATACGGCTACTACCGGTTTGCCGACGGTCACGATCGATCTGACCAATTCTTCTTGAACACCGGGAAGACCCAACTCCGCCCGGTCGCGCGTCTCCCCCGATGTGCAACTTGGCACCAAGCCCGATTTGTCGCCCAGCACCAGAATCACGACATCGGCCTGGCCTGCGACGCGGACGGCCTCCTCAAAACCGCTTCGATCCGGGCCGGCGATGCTGCAGCCGGGTGCGTATAGCACGTCGGTATCCGAGTCGGCGAGCGCTCGGATCTGATCTAGGACCGACGGGATCTCGACCGAGTTCGCTCTCACATGATCTTCGTCCACCTGGCCGATGAAGGCCAGACGTGGGATAGGGGCCAGGATCATCAGTTCGAGCATGGAAGGATAACTGTAGTCACCCAGCAGGTGACGTGGTTGGTCCGCGTTTGGCCCGATGACGGCGATCACGCTCGGCGAGGTCAGGGGCAGCAGCCCACCATCATTCTTCAACAAGACGATGCTCCGGCGTGCCACCTCAAGCGCCAGGGCACGTTGCTGCGGGGTTTCGAAGGCCAGGGACACCGCCGCCTCATCCACGTATGGGTGCTCAAACAAACCGAGATCGAACTTCGACTGCAAGACGCGGCGGACGGCGAGGTCGATCTCATCCATAGATACTTCCCCGTCCTCGAGTGCGGCTCGCAAAGGCTCGCCATAACATACGCGGGTCGGCAGCTCGAGGTCGATACCGGCGCGCAGGGCCATCACCGCCGCACTGCGTTGATCCATTGCCACACGGTGGAAGGAGTGAATCATCGAGATGGCCTCGTAGTCGGACACGACGATGCCTTCGAAGCCCAGCCTGGAGCGAAGGATGTCGGTGAGAATCGTGCGCGAAGCAGCCACCAGATCCCCGTCCAGTTCGGGATATGCGTTCATGATAGACATCAATCCGGCGTCATTGATCGCGGCCTGGAACGGCATAAGATACACGTCCCACAATGTGTGCGCGCCCAAATCAGCCGGGGCACAGTTCAGGCCGCCAGCCGATTGGCTGTGCCCGACGAAATGCTTGCCGGTAGCCATCAGACGCGGCTCCTGATCCTGGCCCTGCAATCCCCGGATGTAGGCCACACCAAACTCCGCTGCCAGGAGTGGATCCTCGCCGAAGGTCTCCTCGGTGCGACCCCAACGCGGGTCGCGTGCGATGTCGAGGACCGGTGCCAGCGTCTGGCGTGCGCCTACGGCCAACAACTGCCGGCGTATCTCGGTCGCCATCTCCTTGGTCAGGTCCGGATCCCAGGTGCTCGCTACTCCGATCATCTGAGGGAAGATTGTCCCGCCCAGGGCCATGTATCCGACACAACTTTCTTCGTGAAGGATGGCCGGGATGCCCAGACGTGTCTCACTGACGAGGAACTTCTGGATGGCGTTTCCCGCCCGCGCAACGTCGGACGGCGTGAGAGTGCTTCCACCTCCGACGCGCGAGATCTGACCGATCCCGCTCGCCAACAGCGCACGCATCTTCCCATTGGGAAACTCCTGACCGTCACGCAGTTCATGGAACCAGTATGAAGTCAATTGGGCCAACTTCTCATCCACGGTCATCCGGGACAGAAGGTCCTCAAGCCGTTCCGAAGTCGGGCTGCTCGGAATCAGATAGCTAGGCTGAATTTGGGAGGCTTTTCCCACGGAATGATCTCCTCAGCGATGAGCCCGAAGCTCAGGCTCTTGCGGCTACAGGGTCAGGCTACAAGTCAGCGAACACCGAGCAAGAGTTCAATGGTCAGCTGGTCCAGTCGTTCATAGGCCATGCCGCGCTTCCCCAGTGCAGGACGGTCAAACGGATGATCCTTCAGTGCATTCGCCTTATCGGCCGAGTATCCGCCCGTCAGGGATGCCATACTGCCGTTATCAGAATGGATCTCTTCCAGCAAAGCCTTGATCTCGCGATCAGTATTCCAGTGAGAGGCCTTCTCCTTCAGGAGCAGGTAGGTGCGCATACAGCCCCGGGCGAAGTCCTTCACGCCCTCGTAGTCCTCGGTGCGGTAGGCGTGGGCATCGAATGACGGCTACCGTCATAGCCGACGTCTTCAAGAAACTTGACCACAAAGAACGCGGCTTTCAGGTCACGCGAGCCGAAGCGGAGATCCTGATCGTAGCGGCCGGGGTACTGGTCGTTCAGGTCGATGTGGAATAGCTTACCTGCCTCCCATGCCTGGGCCACCCCGTGCAGGAAGTTGACGCCAACCATCTGCTCATGGGCCACTTCCGGGTTGACACCGACCATCTCCGGGTGGCTGAGCGTCTGGATGAAAGCCAGCATGTGGCCGGTCGTGGGGTTGTAGATGTCGGCGCGCGGCTCGTTGGGCTTGGCCTCGAGGGCGAAGCGGAGGTCGTATCCCTGATCGAGGACATACTCACACAGGAAGTCCATCGCTTCGCGGGTACGTTTGATCGCCTCAACCGGATTCTTGCTGGCGTCGGTTTCCGTGCCTTCACGCCCGCCCCAGAAGACATAAACCCCGGCGCCGAATTCCACCCCCAGATCGATGGCCTTCATGGTTTTCTGCAAGGCGTAGGCGCGCACTTTGGCGTCGTTGCTGGTGAAAGCGCCGTCCTTGAAGGCGGGGTCGGCGAACAAGTTGGTGGTCGCCATGGGAACTTTGAGGCCGGTGTCGTCGAGGGCCTTCTGGAATTCTCTCTTGATCTGTTCGGCCTGGGCCGGCGTGGCGTCGATCGGGATCAGGTCGTTGTCGTGGAAGTTGACGCCGTAGGCACCCACCTCGCCCAGCAGGTGGACGAGCTCGACCGGCGTCTTCGGTTCTCGCACCGGGACCCCGAATGGGTCGCGGCCAACGTTGCCGACCGTCCAAAGGCCAAAGGTGAACCTGTGATCGGGCTCAGGCGCGAAGTCTGTCATGATCCATCTCCTCGGGGTCGAGGCATGGTGGGGCTTGGCGGTGCACCGGCTCTTGCGCTCGTGACTGACGGGTCCGCTGCTGTTCCACAGTCTGCCGGCGAGCGTACGAGTGTCAGGAGGGAGGTAATGGGCCGTCGCGATGAAGTCATGTAGGGTATCGTTCGCATCAACCTTTGACCGCTCCGGCCGTGAGGCCCGAAACGATCTGGCGCTCAGCCAGAAGATAGAAGATGATCATGGGTATGGCGGACAATCCGACGAATGCAGAGATCAAAGCCAGATCCTGGCCGTATTGACCCTGGAATTGCATCGTCCCCAAGGGGAGCGTCCACAGCTTATCGTTGTTGATCACCACGAGCGGCACGAGCAAGTCATTCCAACTGACGATCATGGTCAGTGCGGCGACAGCGGACAACGCAGGTCGTGCTAACGGAAGCAGGATCCGCCAGAAGAAATCAAACGCCTCGCAACCGTCGATGTAGGCCGCGTCCTGCAGTTCAGCCGGGATCGATGCAAAGAACCCGCGCAAGATCATGATGTTCCCGGACAACTGGAACGCCACTTGTACCAAAATGACTCCCAATAGCTTATCCACCAGATCCATCTGACGAAGGACCAGATACACGGGCAAGATGGCGACGTTGATCGGGAACATCAATCCCATGGTAAACAGATTGAAAACCGGTCCTTTGAAACGGAACTCCATTCTGGCGAACGCAAAGGCGGCCAGGCTGCAGACGAGCACGACGCCGCCCGTGGCCGCCACCATCACTACAAGGCTGTTGCGCATCATTTCCCAGAATCCGTAGGAGGGCTTCCCCAGAATGCCGAGGATGTTCTCCCAACGCGGCGGGATGGGGAGATCGTACGGCCGGGTCATGAATTCGCCCCGTGTCTTGAGAGCCCCAAACACCAGGATCACCATGGGGATGAAGACCAATAGGGCCACGCAGGAGAGGACAAGGTATTGAACTAGTCTTGCCATGCGTCTTTGGCGGTGCCACTGCTGGCGCGGATTGAATGCCACGAAGATCCCTCCTACAGACCGGTCAGATAGTCGGGCTGCCGCGTAAGACGCTGATAGACGAGAGAGAAGATCAGGCAGATGAGGAACATGTAGATCGCCACTGCCGAGCCATATCCGAGTTGGAAGCGCACAAATCCGAAGCGATACATGTACGTTGACATGACTTCGCTGGCATTCACCGGGCCGCCCTTGGTCATGATCCAGACCAGAATGAACTGCTGAAGCGAGCCGAGGACGGACAGGTACACGGAGGTGCGGATGGTGCTGCTGAGTAGCGGCAGCGTGATGTAGGTGAAATTCTGCAGGCTGTTGGCGCCATCGATGCGAGCGGCTTCATCGATCTCGGCCGGGATATTCTGGAGTCCCGTCAAGTACAGCAGCATGTGGAAGCCAAAGTACTTCCAGGTGAGAGCGACGAAGATGGCCGGCATGACCAACTGTATGTCTCCCAGCCAGGGCTGAGCCTTGCCGCCCGGCAGGAGGACCAAGATCGCGTTGAGGAAGCCTCGCTCGGGATCGGGGTTGTAGAGGAAGAGCCACATGATCGCCGTGATGACCTCGGACAGAATATAGGGCATGAAGAAGATAGTGCGAAAGAAGACTCGCCCCGGGAGGTCACGGCCGACCAGCACCGCCAGCATCAGCGACAACGGTAACTGAAAGGCGAGGGAGAAGGTGACGATGAATAGCCCATTGCGGAGCGCTACCATGAATACTCTGTCGGTGAGGATCTTCTTGAAGTTGTCCAACCCGACAAAGTCCACCGCCGGGCCGAAGCCCTTCCAGTTGAAAAAGCTGTAGTGGACGGATTGAACGATGGGATAGATGACAAGGACCAGGAACAAGACGAGTGCGGGGAGCAAGAACAAGGCGATGGTCAGGCCATCTCGCAGCCGACGGGGAGCGCTTGTTTCTCGCTTGAGTTGCAGGATCTCCGGTATGGCGGGCAGTGATTGAATGGAGCACCTCCTCATCCGGACGAATCGTGTGTGCGGGGACCGGAGGCTGGTTCACCCGATCCCCGCACACGGAGATGCGCTTACTTGATTTCCTGCTGGGCCGAATCCTCAATCGCTTGAGCGGCCTGCTCGGGAGTGAGCGTGCCGGCGAAGATCCCCTGCACGCTGTCATTCACGACCGAGCCCACCGCCGGTGGCATGGCCTGATCGTAGTATAGCTGGAAGTACTTCGCCGCGGCCGCGCCCTTCTGGACAAGCTGGAGCATAGGATCAGTCACGCCCGCCTCAGCACCCTTGACGACGGGCAGCGAAAGGCCGATCTCGGCCTGGGCGATTTGTGAGTCGACGCTACTCAGATACCTGAGGAAATCCACAGCCTCGGGAGAAGCATCCTTGCCGATCACAAACCCGTTCCCACCACCGAGGGCATCTGCCGGATCCCCGGCACCTCCCTCAACCGCGGGGAAGGGGAACCAGCCGAGCTTGTCTCCCAGACCCTGCTTGTCGACGCTGGCGTCCTTGAAGGCACCAGGAGCCCATTGCCCCATCAGGTCCATGGCGCCCTTGCTTGTGGCCATGACAACCTGTTCATCCGGCCAGCTCGACGCCAGGAAGCCATCCTGGAAGGGCTCGAGGGCGACGAGCTCTTGGAGCTTCTCGCCGGCTTCGATGAATGGAGCATCCGTGAACGAGCCCTGGTGACTGTAGGCGGCATCGAAGGCAGCCTTGCCGCCGATGCGGACAGCCAGGTACTCCCACCAGAAGGCGCCGGGCCACTTGTCCCCTTCGCCCAAGGCGATCGGCGTGATGCCGGCGGCCTTGAGCGTCTTGATATCGTCCAGAAGCTCGGTCCACGTGGTCGGTGGGGCATCGATGCCAGCCTGTGCGAAGAGGTCCTTGTTGTACCAGAAGCCGACCGCGCCCATGTCACGCGGCACGCCGTAGTTCTTTCCCTGATAACTGTAGACTCCGAGGGCGCCCGGTGAGAACGTATCCCGCCAGCCGTCTTTGTCAAGGTCGGCGGTGATGTCCTTAAGCAGTCCCGCGTTGGCGTATTCGTTCATGGTGCCGCCGCCCCAGCTCTGGAAGATATCCGGGGGATCTCCAGATTGCATGACGGTGGTCAGCTTGGTCTTGAACGCCTCATTCTCGAGCACGGTGATCTCGATCGTGACGTTTGGATGGGCAGCCATGTACTCATCAGCCATCTCCTGCCACAGCGCCTTCTGATCATCGGCGACCTGGATATGCCACCAGGTGATTGTGACCTTCTCGGCGGCAGGCGCCTCGGTCGGCGCAGGCGCCTCGGTTGGCGCAGGCTGGGCGGGCGCCTCGGTTGCTGCAGGCTGAGCAGGCGCTTCAGTCGCCGCAGGTGCGCCGCATGCGACCAGCACAAGAGCGGCTATGAACACCATGCTCAACAAGATGTAAAGCTTGCGAGTCATTTTCTCTTCTCCTTCTTGACCGAAGTCTTCAGTTCCGAGCCGTTGATGCCAGATGGGCGTAGGACGGTGCAGGGTATAATCCGGACGTGTCGGCACTCCTTTCTTGATAGGCTGAGGACGGGGTCCCACACACCCATGACAGGGCTGGCGTGACTTATCCGGTTAGCCAGCCCTGTCCTTTGGGGGCGCAGTCGACTCACGAACGATCAGCTCCGTAGGTAGCTCGATTCTTCCCGCTTCTCTTTCCGGATCCTTCAGAATCCCCAGCAACATCTGAGCTGCAACCCTGCCCATTTGCTCAAGTGGCTGCTGGACTGTGGTCAAAGCGGGAAATACCACCGCGGACTGAGGCACATTATCGAACCCGACGACCGAAATGTCGTCAGGCACCCTCAATCCTCGATTGCGGATGGCATCCATGACCCCCATTCCCATCACATCATTGGAGGCGAAGATGGCGGTGGGAGGGGAGGACAGATCCAGGAAGGCCGACGCGCCGGCGTATCCATCAGGCTGGAAGAAATCGCCCTCATACTCCAACTCGGGCATCTCGGGAATATGGTGGGTGCGAAGGGCCGAACGATACCCCGCCAGACGATCCTGGGCGCATCCGAGGTCCATCGAGCCGGTGATGAAACCGATACGGGAATGCCCGAGTTTGATGAGATACTCTGTGGCGTTGTAGGCACCCTGCCAATTCGTCGCACCGACGGCAGGGCAATCCTCGTCGGTCCCCTGGTGGTCGATGAGGACAAACGGGAACTTGCGGCGTGTGAGTGTTTCGATGTAGTCGGCAGGGCTGCGGGGAAGGACGAGCAACAAGCCGTCGACCATCCCCTCAGCCAGATTCGCGACGTAGTTGGCCTCTTTGCTGGCGGTACGGTGGGTGGTGTAAAGGATCAGATCGAGATCTGTCAGTCCTAGCTCTACGTCGATCCCGCGGATGATCTCCCCGATGTATCCGGTTCCCAGGTCGGGCACGAGCACCCCGATGATGTTCGTCTTTCCCCCGGCCAGGCTGCGCGCCTGTCGGTTGGCCACAAACCCCATGCGGTGCATGACTTCGAGGACGCGTTGACGGGTCTCCGGCCGAACGTGGACGTCGTTGTTGATCACCCTGGAGACGGTCCCCGAGGACACCCCGGCCTCGGTCGCCACGTCGATGATCGTCACTCTGGTGGTCAAATTCCGGTTCACGGGCATGTAAGCGATTACACGAGATGTGGCTATTCGTGCCACATTTACCTACTAATCGGGACAATTCAAGCCGTATGTGTGCCTATTGGGGTGTGATGAAGGCATATTTGCCGGTGGAACATTCGTACCAGCCCGCCAATTGCCGTCGCGGTCATGGAAGCGCTTACATCTAGATCATAGCATTCACGCGAGGCCGAGTCAAGTGCTCGTGTCTGTCCAGGTCGCGCGAGAAGGCAAGACGGCCGTAGCTCGCACTTGGTGCCAATTGCAGCTTGGTCGGCCCGGCTTCCCGGCGCAAGATGGCCGAGTTTGGATGGGGTCAACGTCATCTGCCTGATGGCGGGCTGCAATGTTGGCCTGCGACAGGTCCGGTTCTCCTATCTGGCGATCGTGGGCTCCCCGTAGGGAGAGTGCTGGGATCGGAGCATGTCCCCGTTCAGGCTGGCCGAGGTCAACGGCAGGACGTGGGGCCCTGTCCGCCGCGCGTCTTCCCCGTGCCGAGTGGGATGGGGTTTGGCCTGCACCGGTGTGAACGAGAAAGCGTGTCTTTGCTCCGTCCAAGGTCGTGCATGACGACACTTGACCTGTAGGGTTCGCGGATTCTAAGAATGGGTAGGGGCTGACGTATCCGCGGGGGAGATCAGACAGGCGCAGAGAGGCATGATGGAGCTCTTTCACCAATCTGGCTTGGTTCAAGACCTCCTCACGCTTGGTTGCCTGAACCCAGATGGAGATCCCGAGGATGTCTGCTCGGGAGTGTTTTCTGGGTGTCATGCCAGGGCAGTCCTGCTGTTCATCCACGACGCCCGAGACGGGACGTGGCGTCTGGAGTGCAGCTCCGGCCTGGGTCAGGCCGAGCGGGCGGTTGTGACAACAGGCTGGGCTCTGTCGCCTCCATCCGACTGGCAGACCATCCCAAGTGGGGCGATGCTTTCCTCCGTCGAAGGCTGGATCCGATCCGCGCCAGGCCTGCGCCTCCCACCCGCAGTTGATCCGATCGCATTGCGGGATGTTCTCTTGGTGAGAACCGACAACGCATCTCGCCTGCTCCTGATCCTGGGGCATCCCGACGCGCAGGACCTCGATTGCACATGGGGCGAATGGGAGGTGGCCTCTCGATTTCTGGCCTTGATCCTTCGCCAATGGCAGCTCCAGGGCAGCCTCAACGAGCGAGAATCGGCCCTTGAGCAGGATCGGTCGAATCTGGTAGCGTTGCTCGAAATCCTTGATTCCGTCAGCAAGGCACCTTCCATCAAGAACCTGTATGAATCGACGGTTGACGTGCTGCAGAAGATAACCCGTGCTGATGCCGTTGTCCTGCGGCGCTACGATGACGTCCACGAGTGTTTCCATTTGGTGGCGGAACGGGGGCTGAGCGCCGATCTCAGGGCCAAGATCTTGTGCGTGGCGCAAAAGCCGATCTTCGACGACATGCTCCGCGACAAGAAGGCCGACTTCAGGCCGACCATTAATCCGGAGGCCTGGGCGCAGGGCTACAAGCAAGTCGTGTCGGTGCCCCTGATTTCGGCGCGCAAAGTGGTCGGTTCAGTTGGTCTTCTCGATCGGTCGGGGCGGCCGCCTTCTGCAGATGAACTGCGATGGCTCGAACTCCTCGGACGATGCGTCGCCTTAATGATTCATCAAGTGCAGCAGGCCGAGGCTGAACGGGAGAGCGCCATCCTTCAAGAAAGGTCGCACCTGGCGCAGGAAATCCACGACGGCCTGGCCCAATTACTAGCGGCCATCCAGCTACTCATCGAAGAGCAGCGAGCGCTGCTGGAAGAGGGCGATGTGGAGGCTGGCCTGGAGCTGGCAAACCGTCTCAGCCTGATTGCAGGGGATGCCTACGGCAGCGTTCGCGAGGAGATCCTGGCCTTGCACGATGGTGCGACGTTGGATGGCGGGCTGCAGGGCTTCCTTGAGGATCACCTCATGCGCTTTGAACGTCAGTGGGGGATCGCCTCCGCGCTGGAAGTGGAGACCGGCTACGGAGAGCCAACGACATTGGACCTCCATCCGGCGGTGCAGTCCCAGTTGGCGCGCATCATCCAGGAGGCACTGGCGAATGTACGCCGACATGCCGGGGCGACGAAAGTGCGCATGCAGGTCCGTCAGACCGAAGCCGAGGTGCAGGTCTTGGTACAGGACAACGGCAGCGGCTTCGACACTGAGAGGATCCCCGCAGGCGCGTATGGGTTGCGTATCATGCAGGAGAGGGCGAACAGCGTCGGCGGCGCCATCACTGTCAGTTCCGCCTCTCAGGAGGGGACGGTTCTGAGAATCGTGGTGCCCAGGAGCAGATTGGAAACACGCGGGGTGGCTCAATGAAGACGGTCATCGTTGTCGACGATCACGTGCTCTTCCGGGAGGGGTTGCGATTCATCATCGAACGCTGGGGAGATTTCCGCCTGGTGGGTGAGGCCTCACACGGTGGAGAAGCCCTGGAAATCGCAAGGCAGGTTCGCCCAGATGTGGTTCTGATGGACATCGCCATGCCCCGGATGGATGGTATCGAGGCCGTGCGACGCATGACGGCCGAGCTGCCGGGCACACGTGTGGTCATGCTGACGGTTTCTGAGTCAGAGGAAGACTTGTTCCGAGCGCTGAAGAACGGCGCTTGCGGTTATGTGCTCAAGAGTGTCAAGCCGGCCGACTTGCGCTCCATGCTCAACGGCCTCTTGGATGGGGAAGCGCCACTCTCGGCCCGCATGGCTGGGAAGATCATCAAGGAGTTCAGCCGGGAGCCGGATAGGGCCGAGGAGTCCGGAAGGCAGGCGAGCTCGCTGACCCCGAGAGAGACCGAGGTCTTGGAGCTGGTCGCCGCCGGGCTGTCGAACGCAGAGGTTGCTGGACGCCTGGTGATCAGCGAGAACACTGTGAAGAAATACCTCCACAACATTCTGGAGAAACTCCACCTAAACAACCGGGTCGAGGCCGCGGTGTATGCCGTGCGACGAGGCTTGATCCGCGATTGATCCGTCATTTGCCAGCGGGGGTGCGGCCCGAGCGGGTCGTGTTCCGCCGTGCCCTGGCCTCGAAGTGTGGTCCCTCCATCCCTTGGTGCGATCCGCTCCGGATCTGCCGTCTCAGGGTACCCGATCGGGTACCCCGGCCCCCTCGTTCGTTGGTGACGAAATCGCCCAGTCGTTCCTTATGTTCGGCGCAGCTTTCGGTTAGGCTGATAGTGGCGTCGGTGTTGAAGCCGAGATTCCCGTTCGCACTGGTCCGACAATCGACATTCTGGTTGTTTCACCTAGTCCGTTGTTCAACGATGTTCTGGCAGGGATCCTGACCCGGCCGGACATGGGTGGTGTTTCCGTAGCGGAGCCTGCGGATGCTGCGGCAGCCATCGCCGCCGGCTGGCCGCGGGTGACAGTGGTCGATGAAGCGACGGATCCGAGCTGCCTGGTCGAGATCCTGGCCGAGCTGCGCAAGCTGCCGGCTTCCCGATTGATCTTCCTGCGGCAGGCAGCCAACGATATGGTCGTCTTCGATTCGCGGTGCACGACAATCGAAGAACTGGACGATCTGATGAAGGCGGTCGGCGTCGCAGGGGGCACCGGAACCGGGGAAGCTTCGCGCGCTGGCGGCGGTCCGAAGGAGGATCCTCCCTGGGCGCCGCCCGGGGGTGTGGCATGTTTGCCCGGGTCACCAGCCTTGGGGCGGATGCGGGCCTCGACCGCCGCGTGTGGCCAAACCAGATTGAGGCCAATCGCCCATTGATCCCGGGCGGAACTCGCCTGCATCGAGAGTGGCGAATCCGGCGATGATTTGAGAATGCAGATGCGCGAAAATCGAAGTGCTTGTATGCATCCGCAGGATCGGAAACCTGAAGAGAGGAGGTGAAGGCCGACGACTGAACCTGCGTACCAGGCTCGACCTGCTGTACTGGCTTCGTAGTCGCTCATGTGAATGACAAGAAGGAGGATTCTTATGGCGACTGAGAGTGTTGCCAAGAGGGTCACTACTATCCCACGCTCGTACATCTACGCGCTGATCCCTGCGGCTGTGGCCCTGAACGTCGTGGGCGGATATATCAACACAGTCCTGCGATTGCCCACGTTCCTCGACACGATCGGTACCGCCGTCGTTGCCATGACCGTGGGGCCCTGGTGGGGAGCGCTGGCCGGCGCGACCACGAACATCATCAAGGGGTTCACCGTCGGTCCGATTTCCATTCCATTCGCCGCCTCCAATGTGGCGGCGGCATTGATATGGGGATACGGCGTGCGATGGGGCATGGGTAAGAGCTTCGTGCGCTTCCTCATCCTTTCGCTCATCGTGGCCGTTGTGGTTGCCTGCGTCAACGTACCGATTGCTGTGTTCATCTTCGGCGGCGCAACGGGTCACTTCTCAGACATGATCACTGCGGCCTTCCTTGGAATGGGGCAGAGACTGTTCGTGTCGGTCCTGTCTGCCAAGCTCCTGGTTGAGCTGGCGGACAAGATCATCTCGTCGTTCGTCGCGCTGGCCATTCTGGAGGCCCTGCCGCCCAGCCTTACAAAGAGGGTTGCGATCGTCGGGATAGGCCGACTGCAGATCGTCATCTGGATCACGGCCGGCATCGTGCTGTCTGCGCTCCTGATCTTCATCTTCTTGTTTACATCCTAGAAGATGCGCGCCCGACCGATCATGTCCGATTAGTTCGGCTGCTCCCGTGCCGAATCCTTAACATCCTGCTGAGATGATCAGGAGGCCTACACATGAGTATTGGACTCGTCTTGTTCTTTGCTGCAGTGCTGGTCGTCGCATACATCCTCATCCGCAGACAGAGTGCCACGGCGGAGGGGAGCTCCGAAGCTAGGCCGCTCACGACCATGGCCGGCCTGGGCTTCGGCATCATCATTCTGGGCATTCTGATCCTGCTGATGCCGTCAACATCAGCCCGGATCGCGGCCTTGGAGACCGTCCAGAGTGAAGCATTCGCCATCCTTGTTGGGATCAGCTACCTGCTCGGTGTTTTTGTCGTCCTGGCGGGCTTGGCTGTGCTACTGGTCAAGGAGAAGATGGAATAGGAGCGGCGTGCATTCCTTCGTGCCAGCCTAGACGTGTGATCCCTAGCTAGATCACGTGGGCCAACCAGGCTGACGTGGCCCAGCGGCCAGGTGCCCAAGTGCGGTCGGCTTCCTGAAGAGGTGGCCCAGAGCACAACGGCAACCGGTGCCTCCGCCACATCAGCCTGGTTGATTTATGCCTCGTGTCGGCATCATCGGTGAGTATCTTCCATTTGGAAGGAGAAGTCGCATGTCCGAGGCGTACATACGCATTGAAAACCTGACCTACGAGTACGCTGATTCGGATGGTGTGGCTCTTCAGGATGTCAACCTGGAGATCGAGAAAGGCGAGTACGTCGCCATCCTGGGAGCCTGCGGCGCGGGCAAGACAACCCTCTGCCTGTCCTTCAACGGTATCGTGCCTCAGATGTTCATGGGCGAGATGATCGGGAATGTCGTTGTTGACGGCATGGTGACCACGGAGCACGAGGTGCGGGAGATGGCCCGCATCGTTGGTATGGTCTTCGACAATCCGGAGTTCCAGCTCAGCCAGATCTCGGTCGAGGAGGAGATCGCGCTGGGGTTGGAGAGCCGGGGAGTGCCGCGCGAAGAAATGGTCCGTCGGATTCCCCAGGTCCTCGACATCGTCGGCCTGTCCGGCTACGAGAAGCGCTCACCCCTGGCCCTGTCCGGCGGGCAACAGCAGCGGCTGGCCATCGCGGCCGCCCTCGCCATCTCTCCGGACATCCTGGTGCTCGACGAGCCGACATCGAATCTGGATCCCATTGGCAAGCAGGAGGTCTTCCAGGTATGCGCCAGACTCAATCGGGATCGTGGCACGACCATCATCATCGCCGAGCACGAGGTGGAGGTCATGGCTCTTTATGCCGACCGGATTTTCGTCCTGAACGAAGGGCGCATCCTTCTCGGCGGCACGCCCAGGCAAGTCTTCAGCGAGGTGGAAACCCTGCAGTCGACAGGCCTGAGGGTTCCGCAGGTGACTGAGTTGGCTCACGTTATTCGCACGACCAAGGGCAAGTGGCCCGGCGAGTACCCGATCGCCCTTGAGGAGGCCGCCGAGGCGATCCAGAAGCGTTGGAGGGAGAGAGACGATGCCTGAGGACGTGATCGTCTGCGAGGGCCTGTGGCACACCTACGCCGGCGGTGTTACGGCTGTTCGCGACGTCAATCTGGTCATACGCGAGGGTGAAGTCGTGGGTGTCATCGGGCAGAACGGCTCGGGCAAAACCACGCTGGTGAAGCACTTCAACGGGTTGCTAAAGCCCACGATGGGCAGAGTGTCGGTGAACGGATTGGATGTAGGCACTCATGGCGTACATGAATTGTCCCGTGTCGCGGGCTATGTCTTCCAGAATCCGAACCACCAGCTCTTTGCCAAGTCCGTACGCGAGGAGCTTGCCTTCGGGCTGACCAATCTGGGGCTCGCTGAGGAGGACGTGCAAGAGAGGGTCGAGCACGCGGTCGAGTTCTTCGCCCTGGAACGTTTCCAGGGAACTCATCCATATCGCCTCAGCTTTCCATTGCGGAAGCTTGTGGCCATGGCCGCCGTCTACGCGATGCAACCCAGGGTATTCGTGCTCGACGAGCCTACGACCGGGCAGGATCACATCGGGGTCCACCTGGTGCACAATCTGATCGAAAAGCTCCGGGCGCAGGGTGCCACCATCGTGATCGTCTCGCATGACATGATTCTCCAGGCCGAGGCCACTGACCGGCTCATTGTCCTTTGGCAAGCGGAGATCATTGGAGACGGCCCGCGGCAGGAGATATTCTCCGATGTCGAACTTATGGAGAAGACCAATCTGCACGCGCCGCAAATCACCCAGCTCAGCCAGCGCATTCACCGCCCGGGACTACCCACGACGGCGTTGAGTGTCGAGGAATTGGCCGGGCCGTTGGCCGGGACGCTCTGAGCAATGTCTCTCTGATGTCAAGGAGATGGAATTGTGTCTGAGAGCGACTATATGCCGATCCCGATCATTCGTATTCCGGGCAACAGTTTCATTCACCGCCTGCACCCGATCCCGAAGCTCATCTGGTCTATTGGCGCGATTGTATTGGCCTTTGCCACGCGCAATCCACTCGTCCTGGGTGCGGTCTTTGTTGCCGGTCTGCTGCTTTTCATACTTTCCGGAACATGGAGCGGGTACAGGCGCTTCATGGCCGTCTTGTTCCCCATCAGTCTGTCGTTGATGGTCTTCCAGTCGCTTGCGCCGGCTTTGCCGCCGCCGTGGATTCGAATCGCCTCGATTGGCCCGTTCACCATCTACAACGAGGGTGTTTACAGCGGGCTCTCGATTCTGGCGCGCGCCTGGGCCGCCAGCAATCTGGCCATCCTGATGGTCATGACTACCCATCCCAGCGATCTATTTGGCGCGCTGCAGGCGATCGGGATGCCGTACGAACTGAACTTCATTCTGATGGCCAGCCTGCAACTCATCCCCATCGTGCAACGTGAGTTCAAGATTGTAGTGAGCGCGCAACGTTCACGAGCCATGAGGGCACACGGCTTCGCCGCCTTGCTCCCGAGCATGGTACCGGTCTTCGCAGGCACAATCGAGCGGGTTCAGCAACTCTCGATGAGTCTGGAGTCGCGCGGGTTCGGTTCCAAAGGCGTGAAGACGAGCCTCCGCAAAGTCGAGGCTACTGCCGGCGACTGGGTCGTCGGCATCCTGGGTGTCATCCTGACTGCCGTGGCGTCCTATCTCGTCATACGCTTCAGGGTAGCCCTCGATTGGAGCGAGGTCGTGTTCATGCCGCCGTGGCTCGCCGTGGTTCTGGTCGTGGGCTGCGCGGCGACTTTCGTGATCACTACCGGCGTACTCATGAGGCGTGCGGGCAAGGAATAGGCACGGGCAGGGTGGAATCCAGGATAGAAGCGTCTAGTGGGGTGAAAGAGGCGATGAGCGCGGGCACGAAGCGCTTGGTCTCTATGGGCGACCCGCGGTGTGTTTCGCATGAGGTTTCTCCGAGGAGGCAGGGCGAATGATGAATATCTCAGGGCTGATGCATCATTTGAAGATGAAAGAAGGGGATGTCGGGCGCTATGTGCTGCTTCCGGGGGATCCCGGGCGGTGCTCGCACATCGCCAGATTCTTCGATGACGCCGAGCTGGTTGCCGAGAATCGAGAGTACACAACCTTCACGGGCCGTCTCCTGGGTGAGAAGATCTCCGTCACCTCCACCGGGATCGGTGGACCTTCCACGGCCATCGCTGTCGAGGAACTCTCGAAGATCGGAGCCGATACCTTCATCCGGGTGGGCACCTCGGGAGGCATACAGCCACATGTTCAGGTCGGGGACCTGGTCGTTGCCTGGGCCGCCGTGCGCGAGGAGGGCACAACCCAGCTCTACGTTCCATTGAACTATCCCGCCGTCGCAGACCTCGACGCAACCCTGGCGCTCCGTCTGGCCGTCGAAGAACTCGGGTTTCGACACCACATCGGGATCGCACGAACCACCGACTCATTCTATGCGTCGCTCGAACCGGAGCGCCTGCCTGCCGGGCACGAGCTGCAGAATCGTCTCAATGCATGGACCGCCGCGGGCGTTCTCTGCTCGGAGATGGAGGCGGCCACAGTCTTCGTTGTCTCAAGCATTCTCCGCAAGCGGGCAGGCTGCATCCTTCTGATCGCCAGCAACAAGGGATTGGCGCCGCTTCCGCCAGAAGAACTCGCCAGACGCAGAGATCTGGATCCACTCATCCGAACTGCGATCGAGGCTCTGAAGATCCTGATTGAGAAAGACCGAAGGGAGCCGGGCTAGTGCCATCGCGCAGGCTGTCCACGTGTGAAATGGACTGGCATGACGCCAGCGCGAGGGGAGGATCCAGAGCCGAACACTTAAGGCTGGGGACGAACCTGACAACGACCACTAGGCGCCGCCATGAGGACTGGCTTCTCCGTTGCGGCCGTGATCTGCCCAAAGCCCTCGCTGTCGCTTCTTGACGAATGGGGTTCCTTGACGAGACGAACAATGCCTGGACAATCACTCTCGGACCTCGCCCTAACCAAGCCTTCCGTCTCACGTATTCATGCCGCTTCTCTTTTCCTCCTGCTGGCGATATTCCTGGCGAATTTCGTTGGGAGGATCCTTCCTGGCCCTCTTATGCCGGTCATTGAAGAAGAGCTTCAGATCGGACACAGCACGGCTGGCGCCTACTTCCTTGTCCTTTCGATTGGCTACTCCGTAACGCTCTTCCTTGGCCAGACTCTGTCTTCTCATCTGTCGCACAAGCAGATCATTACCCTGTCATCGGTCGGGGTCGGCACCGTGTTGATCGGCAATCTCTTCATCTCAACGGGCCTTGGTCTCTTCGCGTTCTTTCTCCTGCTGGGGATCGTCTCCGGACTGTATCTCCCTTCCGGCATCACCTTGACGACCGCTGTTGTGGCCGCGTCGTCCTGGGGACTGGGGATAGCGATTCACGAACTTGCCCCGAGCATCGGCTACCTGACTGTGCCGATCATCGCCGAGGGAACAATCAAGTACCTGAGCTGGCGGTTGGGGTTGGCGCTTGTCGGCGGTTTCTCGTTGGTGATGGGGATCCTATACTTCGTCTTTGGTAGGGGATCAGATCTATATGGTACGGCGATCAGCATTCGGACGATTCGAGGACTCCTGGAAAAGAAGGAGATAAGGACTATCGCTGCGCTGTTTGGGCTTGCGATGGCTGTGAACTACGGCCTGTACGTGATGCTTCCACTGTACCTGGTGGCCGAGAGAGGCTGGGCGAGAGAAGCCGCGAATGTGATGATTTCATTCTCGCGATTCCCGGCGCTGGTTGGCATGCTCATAGCAGGATGGGCGGTTGATCGGATCGGGCCGAAGCTTATCATCTGGGCGTCACTGTTCCTTTCCGGTCTGGCGTCCGTCTCTCTTTCGCTTGCACCGAGTTCGTGGCTGGCGTATGTCATTCCAGCGCAAGCACTGCTTGTCGTGTCTTTCTTCCCTGCAGGTTTTGCCCTTCTATCAGGAGAGACACAACTTGGCAGCCGTAATGTCGGCGTCGCCGTTATCACGGCTCTTTCAACCCTTTTCGGACAGGGGCTCGTTCCCTTGTTGCTGGGTATCCTGGGGGATATCGGTTCGTTTTCTCTTGCGATTGCCGCAGTCGGGATAGCGGCCATGGCGGGAGCATTTCTGATTCTATCTATGAAGGAATCAAACGGCGCGCCTAGCTAGCACGTCGGACGTGGGGCAGGCCGGCCGCAGAGCTCCCTCGCAAGTCGAAACCGGCCACGCGCCGCACATCCGCTGGTGGCGGGCCCGAGCCCGCCAGCCTGAGTCAAGTTATCCCCGATCTCGCATCCTCGGCGATGCCGCGAGCGCAGGCAGCGGTGCGGCCCATCTGGTCGTGACTCTCCCGGGATGTTGCTCGTTCGCGCATTGGGCTGAAGCGAAACGCTCACGCGGATCTAAGGGTTCGTCCGATGCACATCTCCGCGGTCGTGCGACTGGAGGAGCGACACAAGAGCCTCCGTCACGGGAGGCGTCAGGGGAGGGGCGGGCCGCGCATCTGGCGCCCTCGGCGGTGCTCAAACCCACGACCTACTGATTCGAGGTGATCGAGCTGGTGCTTCGCTCACCGGACTGCGGTCGGCCACGCTGGCCGCTGTTACCTGTCTCAATTGCCCGTCTGGGAACTTTCTGCTTGACCTCGAGGCCGGCGACGAGCACCGTGAAGCTGTGGCTACGAGGTTCTTTCGAGAGTCGACCGATGGCGCCGGACAGCAGCCGTTCGCCTTATCAGCCGAGCAGCTGAGCCATATGTGCGATGAAGGACGCTACGTGTCCCCAGATGTGGCGAGCGGCCATATAGGCCTGCAGCGGACGTGAAGGCGAGCGAGAAGATCAGTAGGGCGCTGTACAGCAGCTCCTCCCGATCGATCGAACGCAAGAACTGGATCATCGGTGACTCTCCTCCGGATCACGAATGGGCGAACTTCTCGGCTTGACGAAATGAGTTGGCGCACCCCGCGTGGACCTGTGGATCGTGGGCCCGAATGCGCTCCAACGCGGACAGCCGGGCTGGGTCGCCCGTTCCCCACATGCGGCGTAGGAATCGGCGCGTTCGCCGATGGTCAGATCGGGGATGCCCAGAATCAGCACTCAAGCCTGGACTATGGAGGTTGGATCAAGGGCGAGGGCGGCGAAACAACCTAGAGCGTCGCCTGGAGTGCCTTCAGCTCGCATATCATACCAGGAGAGAACGCGTTTTCGGCGACGATTCTGCTCTTGCGAGCCCGGGGATGTGGCAGCAGCCGCCGGTTGGTAGACAGCGGGCTACCTTGAGTCGCCTGACGGTTCGGTCTCCCGAGGAGGGAAACCGAACTCTGAGTCCACTTCACCCGGCGGGACTCGAAGCGAGGACCTGCAGACTCGAGGGCCGTTGAACGTCGGAGGATTCCGGTCTGCAAGGGCCATGTGGATCAACAAGAAACATCGCCGTTCACTGGCCTATCTAACTGCGATGCCCGGACGGCCATTGCCCTGTGATCTCCATGGCCCCGGTCTGCAGGCTAAGAGCAATGCGCGGATCGACGTGCTCCGCGTCCTCGCCAGTAACTCCCGGCCGCGTGATGGTCTCGGTCGACCCGGACCGGCGGAGGGTGATTGATTCGGCATCCCGATGCTGGTATAGTCTATGGAAGCCGAACGCACTCGGAAACGACTGCACGCGGACCCCTGCCGAAGGCCGAATCCATGTTTCGCTGAGTGAAGCCGCCTGGTCTATGCCAGCGGCTTTGTTTGTTGGAGGCGACTCTCCCACTGAACAGATTGCGCGGAGGAGGAAGATCCCGCTGACCCTGAACGACTGTCCATGCCCCCGTCCGAACGGAAAGGAGAAACATCGATGTCACAGAGCAAAGTCACTGCCGAAGTGGTCATTGGTCGGCCGATCGGGGAGGTATTCACATTCATCAAAGACATGAACGGTCACGCCGAGTGGCAGACCGGCGTGATCGAGTCCCGGGTGACCTCCGAGGGCAGCGTGGACATCGGCTCAACCTACCGCTACATCACGCATATGCTTGGAAGGGAGATCCGAACGGAAGGGGAAGTGACCACCTGCGACCCAGACAAGGGGTTCTTCTATCGCAGCACGAAGGCGCCCTTCCAGATCGAAGGCGGCTACACCTTCGAGAAGGCGAACGGCGGAACGAAGGTGACGCAGCGGCTCGTGGCCAATATCGAGGGCTTCTTCCGCCTGGCCAAGCCTATCGTGGAGCGCATGACGAAACGAAACCTGGAAAACAATCTGCAGACCCTCAAGGAATTGCTGGAAAGCCACGCGTAGGCGCGCGCACCCAGAACGAAATCACGCGCCGGCGGATCCTGGTCTGATCGAACCCGCATGAGACCGGGCGGCTGCTTCAACCCTGGACGTGTGGGAACCGAACGCCAACCATTCGGTGGCGGCCATACACGGCTGCATGGCGCAGTGTTAGTATGCCTTGGGTATTCAGAGGATCGCGCGCCCCACCTTACTACTCCCTCGGTGGCGATAGGCCAGGGGCCCCCGGCGGGACTCGAACCTGGAGGAGTAGGTTGGTGGCTCCTGTTCGAGTGGGGATTTCCGGGGTTTGACCTGGTCGCCGGCGCAAGGGGCATGCCTGTGTGTCGTTTCGTGGCCGACCGGCGCCGCCCTCAAGTCGGTGATGGCGTGACCGGGCGTCCGTGATCGCGCCGCGACGAATGCGGGCCCTGCGATAGGCGGGGCCCGAGCTTCGGTCATTTGAGCCCCCAGCCGAGTGTCTCTTCAACATTTCCACGATAACTAAGCTCCACGCCCGAATGGCGCGAGAATGAGTTGGTGTCTCAGCGATCGCGACGCGTCCTGCTGTCAGGGGCACCTGAAATGACCCTCCGCTCTTTCGACCCGGGACGGACGGAAATCAGACGACCCTGGATAGACCGAGCGCGACCGGAGAGTACTCGCTGACCGCCCTCACAGATCGGAGACTTGTGGCATTGCCTGCAAGACGTCAGCCTAGGCCTGCCGGACGGGCCCCGATCCTCATCGAATGCGAAAGTTGCCAGGTATTGTTGCATCCCTCGCCAGGGCATGAATCTCGCAGGCGCGAGCGCCCAACGCAGACCTTGTTCGATTCTGAGAAGGCAGGCATCCCATGAGTTTCCCAAGTAAGACGTATCAACGCCACGTGCAGCAGGCTCTGGACACTGCGTTCCGAGATGCGCAGGGCCGCGCGCAGGATTTCGATCTGGGGAAAGACCGCCTGGTCATCCTTTCCGATCTCCACAAGGGAGTCCGCGACGCGGCGGATGATTTCGGTGCGGCGCAGAGCCCCTATCATGCGGCGCTAGGCTACTACTTTGAGAAGGGCTATGTGCTCGGAATACTCGGTGACGCCGAGGAACTCTGGGAAGACGATCCGGGTCCGATCTTGGAGAAGTACGCGGAGACACTCAGCCTGGAGAGAGCCTTCTACAACGATGGGCGAAGGTACTGGCGCATATGGGGTAACCACGACGACGACTGGAGATTCATTGGGCTGGTTGCCAGGTATCTTCAGCCTGTATTTCCAGAGATCGAGGTCCACGAGAGCCTGCTGCTGATTGTCCGGGAAGATGGAAGGGAAATCGGTCGGCTGCTGCTTGTTCACGGTCACCAGGGCACGCTTGAAGGCGATCGGCTAGGAGGTCTCATGAAATTCGTCGTGAGACACGCCTGGCGACCCTTGCAGCGCAGAACCGGGATCAATCTGAACACGCCTTCCACGGACTGGAAACTCCGAATGAGGCAGAATATTGCGCTCTACAACTGGGCTGTCGAGCAAGAGGGACTGGCCCTCATTGCGGGCCACACCCATCATCCGGTCTTCTTCGGGCGAGAAGGTCTTGTTGGCAGCAAGGGACTCAAGAATCTTGAGGAAGATCTTGAGGGGGCACGGAGGGGAGGAAATCCTGACGAGATTGCAGACGCGCGGGCGAGGCTGGAGTTCGCCAAGGTTCCGCAGAGCACGCGCGGGTTGGAGATGGAGCAGCCATGTTACTTCAACACAGGCTGTTGCTGCTTCGCAGATGGGGATATCACGGGCGTCGAAATCGATGGTGATACGATGCGTCTCGTAAGGTGGCTAGACGACGGAGGCGCTCCGCAGTCGATTCGGCTCGCCGAGATGAAGCTCACGGACGTCTTCCGAAATGTGGCGAAGAAGGGGAGCCCTTTGGAGCGCCCGCGGAACTGAAGGCGAGACTCAAACAGCTGCCGCTAGCTCGCTGGTTGAGAACTCGCAGCTGTCTTCACCTGAAGCGGCGGACTTCGCGGTCATCTTGCCCGATCTCCTCCACGGAGGAGCCCCAACCTCACGATGAGCGGTGCTCTTCTCCGACAACCGCCAGTTGCCTCCTGAATTCCAGGCGCCCCCGGCGGGACTCGACCCCACAACTTACCGATTCGAGGCCTCCCGCCAACGGAATGTTGGGGAGGAGACCGCCGCTTGATCTTGCCGAAGGTGCCGCAACTTGGGAGTTGTGTGGAGATTCTCTAGCCGACGCGGCCGGGAATTGCAGGCCGACTGGGTTGCCGTCCCGAGAAAGGATCCCCCATGCCATGGGGCGTTCTGGTGATCTCGATTGGAGCGGGTCTGTCTTGAGCACATCAAAGGGCGTACAGGCGCTCACGACCGCCTCAACCCCGTGAAAGTCCTCAGCTAGGGAGCGCGGGTGAAGGCAGACGAAGGCCTACGTTGACGAACCTGTTTGACGCGCTTGAGGCGGAAGTGATCGGCGCGCTCGCGCTCGTCGAGAGCCATCTGGATGTAATCGCGCTCGGCCACCAGTCGTGGGATGAGAACGTGCTCCAGCGCGTTGGCGCGGCGCGAGGTGCGCTGAATCTCGGCCGCAATGCGCGTCAGGCGCAATTCGCTTTCGGCGAGCTCGATCACGCTGTCGACTTCGGCTTCGAATGCGGCGGCGGTCTCGTCGATAGTCACAGAGGTTCCGGTGATCGAGTAACCGCGCCCAAGCGGGGACCGCGAGACCCGCCTCTGCTCGATGACGGGGACGTGCACGCCCATCACATTGGCCGCCTGTATCTCGATGGGCAGCTCGCCGCGCGTGGCCATCGCCGCCGAACGAACGGCCTCCGTCCCGGCCACAGCTTCGGCGCGCGCCAGCGCCCAGCGCGCTTCGGCAGCTGCTTGCTGCAGCGCACCGCTGCTGATCATGACGCGATCAGCCACGCGCATGAGTTCGCGCAGCAGGGCAGTACGCTTCTGTTCGAGAAGCCCCTGACCTTGCGTCGCCAGCGCGATCTGCGCCTTCTTGGCCAGCAATTCCATACGCGTGGTCGATACCCTGTACATGTCGTCTACTGCTTCTCGCCCATCGCGTCACGCTGGATGTGTTGATGACTTGAGGCGTGATACTTCTCAATGTACTTCTGGGGGATCCGTTTCAGCGCGCCGGCCGGCATGATCCCCAGTAGATCCCACGCCAGCGACAATGTCTCTTCGACTGAGCGATTGGCCGTTCCCTGACCGATGAAATCGTTCTCGAAACGGTCGGCGAATGCCAGCACGCGGCGATCTTCGGCGGACAGGGCCGCCTCGCCGATGATGGCGACCAGGCGGCGCAGATCGCGGCCCTGGGCGTAGAGGGCGTAGAGCTGGTCGGCGACCGCGCGATGATCGGCGCGCGTCTTCCCCTCGCCGATGCCTGCGTTCATCAATCGCGACAGCGAAGGCAGCACATCAATAGGCGGATAGAGACCCTTGCGATGCAGGTCGCGGCTTAGGACGATCTGGCCCTCGGTGATGTAGCCGGTCAGGTCCGGAATGGGGTGGGTGATGTCGTCGTCAGGCATGGACAGGATCACAAGCTGCGTGATTGAACCGGCCTTGCCGCGAATTCGTCCTGCCCGCTCGTACAGGCTGGCGAGGTCGGAGTACATGTACCCGGGATAGCCGCGCCGGCCTGGCACTTCCTCGCGTGCGGCTGCCACTTCGCGCAATGCCTCACAGTAGTTGGTCATATCGGTGAGGATGACGAGCACGTGCCGATCGTGGACAAAGGCCAGGTACTCGGCAGCGGTGAGTGCGGCACGCGGGGTCAGCAAGCGCTCGATGGTGGGATCGTCGGCGCGGTTGATGAACAGCGCTGTGCGGTCCATCGCCCCGCTGACGCGGAACTGATCCATGAAGAATGAGGCTTCGCGATGCGTGATACCGACGGCGGCGAAAACGACGGCGAAGGCATCGTCACCTTCCTCACCGCCTACCACCCGGGCCTGCGCCGCGATCTGAGCGGCAAGTTCGCTGGCCGGAAGGCCCGCGCCGGAGAAGATCGGCAACTTCTGTCCGCGTGAGAGCGTGTTGAGCCCATCGATAGCAGAGATGCCGGTCTGGATGAACTCGCTGGGATGGGTGCGTACCGCCGGGTTGATGGGGAGACCGCTGATACTCGGCGACGCTTCCATGATGATCGGCGGACCGCCGTCGATGGGTTGGCCGGCGCCATTCAGGACCCGGCCGAGGATTGAGAGTGACACATCCAGCCGCGCTACATCGCCCGTGAAGTGGAGGCGAGTCCGAGCCAGATCGAGCCCGCCCGTCCCGGCGAACACCTGGACGATCCCCAGGCTACGGTCCACCTCGAGCACCTGCCCGAGACGGCATTCGCCATCCGGTCCGGTGATCTCCACGATCTCGCCATACGCGACGTCTCGAATCCGTTCGGCGAAGATGAGTGGTCCGCTAATGCGTGAGAGCGTTCGGTATTCCTTCGTGACGAACGACGGCGTAGTGCGGACAGTCATGGCGCAGGCTTCTTCATGCCTTTCCCCAGCTCTTCAAACTCCGACTGGATCGTTTCGATGAGCCTCTGCAGCCTGACGGTGGCATCCTCGGCCGGGCACTCCTTCATGCGCGCGATCTCGACGGAGACCGGGAGCGCAGTGATGCGCTCGAGCGAGGCGCCGGCCTCCAGCGCGGTGGTAGTGCCGTGGTGGAAGCTCATGATTGCGCGAAGCATCCAGTAGGCCTTGTGCAGAGGGCAGAAGCGGTCGATGTCGTGGTAGGCCGACTGCTGCAGGAAGTCCTCTCGCAGCATGCGAGCCACAGTCAGGACTGCCCGTTGTGACTCGGCCAGCGCGTCGGGCCCCACCAACTGTACGATCTCCAGCAGTTCGACTTCAGACTGGAGCAGCGCCATCGCCGCGCGCACGAGATCGTTCCAGTCCGCTTCGACCGCAGTGGCGTACCAGGGGCGCAGGTTATACAGCGTGTAACTGCGTGTCCAGTTGATCGCCGGGAAGTGGCGGCGACGCGATAGGTCGTAGTCCAGCGCCCAGAAGGTGCCGGCGACGCGAAGCGAGTTCTGCGTCATCGGCTCGGAGAAATCGCCGCCTGGAGGCGAGACGGCGCCGACGACCGTCACCGAGCCCGAACGCGCTTGGCCGTTGGATCCCAGACATGCCACGCGCCCTGAACGCTCGTAAAACTCGGAGAGGCGCGTAGCCAGATAGGCCGGATAGCCTTCCTCGCCAGGCATCTCCTCCAGTCGCCCGGATATTTCGCGCAATGCTTCACCCCAGCGCGATGTGCTGTCGGACAGCAGCAGCACATCGTAGCCCATGTCGCGATAGTACTCCGCGATGGTGATTCCAGTGTAGATGCTCGCTTCGCGCGCGGCGACGGGCATGTTGGATGTGTTGGCGATCAGGATCGTGCGAGCCATTAGTGGCGCGCCGTGGCGCGGGTCTTCAAGCGTAGGGAATTCTTCGAGAACCTCGGTCATTTCATTGCCGCGCTCGCCGCAACCCACGTAGACGACGACGTCGGCTTCCGCCCAGCGAGCCAATGACTGTTCGGTGACAGTCTTCCCCGTGCCGAACCCGCCAGGAATGATCGCCGCGCCGCCTTTGGCGACAGGGAAGAACGTATCGATGATGCGTGTCCCGGTGATGAGTGGCTCATCGGGGTCGAGTTTGGCGTGATAGGGCCGCGGACGGCGAACAGGCCACTGCTGGATCAATGTGAGCTGGCGCTGGGCCATTCTGCCATCGCCGCCGACCTCGATCACAACGACGGGTTCCTGCACGGTGAACTCGCCCGTGCGAATCTCGACCACGCGCCCGCTCACGCCCGGCGGAACCATCAAGCGATGTTCGATGGTCTGGCTCTCCGGTACGACACCGAAGATATCGCCCGGCTCCACCTGCTGCCCACGAGTCACGCAAGGCTGGAAGGACCAGCGCTCTTCTGGAGGCAATGGCGAAGCCTCCAAGCCGCGTTCGAGAAAATGCCCCGTCGCCGCGGCCAAGTCTTCGAGCGGGCGCTGCAATCCATCGTAGACGCGACCCAGCAAACCGGGCCCCAGATCGGTGACGAGCGGTGCGCCTGTGTTGATCACCGGCTCGCCGATCTTCAGCCCGCTCGTGTCCTCGTAGACTTGAATCGTCGCCAGCTCACCGCTGAGCCGGATCACCTCGCCGATAAGCCCGAGTTCGCCAACGCGCACCACATCGTACAGCCGCACATCTTTCAGCCCGACGGCTGCCACGACGGGCCCCGCCACGCGTGTGGTCCTGCCCGGATGGCCCACCGACTCTTCCATAGCGATGCCTCTCTCTACGTCTCTTCTCCCTGAAAGGTGATATGGAACCCGACCGCTCTCCGAATTAACTCGGCGATACGGCGTCGGCGCGACGCGCCCGGCGCCAGCGGTTCGCCGCCCGGAATGGCCAGATGAGGCATGTGTTCGGCGGCCTCCAACCTTCGTCGGAAGGCCGGGTCGAATCCGGCGATCAACCCATCGTCGATGGCGATCAGACCTGACTCGCCAGAGTCTAGCCATCTGGCGACGATGTCCTCCGCCTCTTCCGCGTCTTCAGCCAGGAACGCTTCCACCCCGGCCAGGTGAAAGCCGCACACCAGAGTGGGGCGCGTGACCACGAGCAGACGACTCACAGCGGGCAACTCCTTATGCGACGTACGGACCGAGCCGGGGCGTGACCGGCGGCGAAAGACCCACTATCAACCTCGGCAGTCGACAGTTGCTTTTCGTCCCTCGTTCGTCTCATTCGGCGAACATCAACTCGGCCCGTATGCGGTCCGGTTTTTCGGCGAACAACAAGCCCTGCGCGATGGCGCGGAGATTGGTGCCCTCATTCGCCTTGAGCGCGATGTATCCAAGAAGTACGCCGACGCCTAGCGGATCGACGGCCATCAGGCCGGCGGCGGACCGGAGCTGCCGATGTGCAAGTGCGCGCTCGATCACACTCAGCCGCGGCGCGACTGCATAGGCCTCCAAAGCTTCGCCCAGAGTCGCTGCGTAAGGCGTCCCGGCGAGTGTCTCAATAGCCGCGGAGACCGATTCCTGTCGGGCCGCCTCGGCCAGCAACTCGAAGGGCACATGCCCAGGTCCGACGAAGAGCGGTGTGGGTCCATCGGCTCCGAATTGCTCGCGCAAGATGGTCGTAGCATTGACGACGCCCACGAGACTGAGCGCAGTCATGATATTGGCCACATCGGCTTCCCGCGCCAGCGCCTCGCCCAAGATCGAATCCGCCTGGCTCGCCGTCGCCATGGCCATGCGGAAATGCCAGCGATCGAGTGCCGCTTCCATGACGAACAGCTCCGCGCCCGGCATCGTCGCGCGCAGCTTGAGCAGCGGCTGCGCCAGGGACACACGCCAGGTCGCCATCATGTCGATCGCCGAACGGACGTCGGGCGCCGCCGCAAGCTCCTTCAGGTCGGCGGGACGCAGTTCGCCGATGGGCAAAGTGCTGGCGAGGATTTCATCGGCGGGCACACCTCGCTCCAATCCGCGCATTACAGTCTTGACATTGTGCAGGTCAAAGCGGTGGAAGACCCCCTCGGCCAACTCGCCCGCCGGCCCTGAGAAGAACGTCCGCGCTCGGCCCACCGTGCTCATCAGATCGCTGCGTAGCGCCTCGGTCAGGCATGCCATGTCACTCAGGTGCACCAACGACGCTTCCACGGCCTCGCGATAGGCCGTGTTTGTGAGCGCCGTTATCAGACCGTGCACGCTTCCCGTCTCCGCCAGGGCCTCTATCGTTGGGCGAGAGAGCAGCCGGGCTTTCATCGCGCGCAGGCGGGCATTGCCGTAGTCGAAGTCGGACATCTCAAGACGCGCCCACCGCTTCCTCGCGCTCCCGATCTTCCGCAACTTCCTGCTCTAGAAACGCACCCAGATCGCGACGCAGGAAAGGCGTGGCTCGTGCCAGGCGCGCCTCCAGCGTGTTGGTCGCGGCGATCCGCCCGTCACTGCTCCGAACGACAAGGCCGCCCCAGCTATCGAGCGAGGGCTTGATTGGCAGATCGAGATCCATCTCATCCAGTAACTGACGGATCAGCGCGTCGTCGCGCGGATCGATCTCCAGCAAGGGTGGGCTGTCGCGCATCTCTTCTTCGCCGAGGGCGCGGATGGCTTCGACCATCAGCCGGCGCAAGACAAGCGGATAAGCCGCATCGGACCGAAGGTCAGCCAGGAGGCGGCGCGTTTCCGTCAGGGCCGTCTCGACGAATCGCGAGCGCACCTCGCCTGCAGTGCACAACGCCTCGAGTCTGGCCTGGTGTAGCCGTCGCGCGCGTTCGGCGGGGACATGTCGCAGAAGCGCCTGCCGGGCCTGCTCTCGGATCGCCCCTGCCGCTTGCCTGGCTTCGTATAGCCGCTTCTTCGCCCGTCCGTAGGCTTCGGTTCGGATCTGTGCCGCCTCGGCCTCACCCGAGGCTTCGATCGCGGCGAGGATTGCCTCCAGGCTCATCCACCCAGTCCTCCGCCGATCAGCAGGACCATGGCCGCTACAGCAAAGCCGAGGATCACCATCGTCTCGGGGAGGGCGACCAGCAAGATCACCAACCCCAGCATCTCGCGATCCTCCGCGATGGCGCCGACGCCGGCCGAACCGATGCGACCCTGGGCCAGCCCGGTACCGATGGCGGCCAGGCCGACGGCCAGTCCCGCGCCAATGGCCAACAATCCAGTCGCATCCATGGTTCCTCCTTGATGCTTCTCACTCCCTCGAGACCCTCAATGTGGGGCCGATGGGACTCAGAGATCTCACAAAGGGTTCGTACGGTCTCCCGCCGCCCTCGTAGAACTTGCGAAAGAATTCCACATAATGCAAACGCAGACTGTGGATCGTGGGGCTGAACGCGCCCAGCGCCAGGTTGAGCGCGTGAATCAGTATTGCGACGGTCAACCCGACTACGATGTTGCCCAGGCTTCCGGCCAGGTCGTTCGCCACGCGCGCCAGGTAGACCGAGGCCAGCCCGATGGCGGCGATGCGCAGATACGATAGGATGTTTCCCACCAGTCCGAGAAACTCGATGGGGCCCATGAGCAGCCCCAGCCAGCCGAGCGATGCGCCAAGCAGCGCAATTCCGACGATCAGCACGGCCACTCCGGGCGTCATGAAGCCGGGCGGCAGCCATTTGACGGCGACCGACACGATGCAGAACAGCCCGATCAAACCTACCAGCATTCCGCCGCGTTCCAGCAAGAGATGCCGGCTTCGCTCATGGATCGCTTCCCATACACCCAGGACCAGCCCCAGGGTGATATGCACCGCACCGACAGCGACGGTGAACAGAAGCAGCCCGACCACTTGCTCGGAACTCCCCCGGTCGAACCAGATCGGGCGCATGCCCAGATGCTCGCCTAGCGTGCCAAATGCCTCTCCGTAAAGGAAGCCGAAGACTATGCTCCACGCCGAACCTAGCGCCAGCACCTGGATGATGTCGCGCATGGTCCCCGGTTGTCCGGCTGGGGCTCCGCGTCGCTGCAACACAAGGCACAGGAGCAGAAGCAACGCGCCATAACCCACATCGCCCAGGATCATCCCGAAAAAGATGGGCAGAACGATCGCCATCAGTAGCGTGGGGTCGATCCCCTCGTATCGTGGCA
>CAZGRL010000004.1:4076-59268 GCA_964528155.1 uncultured Anaerolineaceae bacterium | reverse complement strand
ATAGACGTACCAGGCTCTGGAAGGGACGCGCCAGCGCGGGATTCACCAGAGCGACCGGGGCGCGTTGGCTGAGCGCATCCGCGTGTGCCAGCCTCAGCACCTGCACTACCACCGTCTCCCCGACCTCGGCAGCCAGTGCCCGGCGCAAGCGCGGCACATCGCGCTCCGGCGCCCATCCGACGATGGCGAAGGTGTGGTCGGTCTCGCCGAAGCGCGAGAGGACGGCGAACTCTTCCAGTTGATCGCGCAGACGAGCGCGCCATCGGGTGAGGCGCGTCCTCCATTCGCTAGCAAGCATCGAGAGCTCGGCGCCGATTTCGCCCAGTTCCTGAGGAATGGTCGCAATTCGCTGACGAAGGGCGGCGACGGCCGCATCAGGCGGCTGATCGGCAAAGCCGGCAGGGAGACGCAGGCGTGAAATATCCTCGCGGCCGAGGAATGCTTCGATCTCGGCGACGAACTCGCGCGGGATTACGATGAGCATGGCGCGTGTCGCCCCGTCCACGTCTTCGGCCACGATCTCAGCCCGGCCGCCGGACTGATTCAGCACCCGCTCGGTAATCGTGTCCAGCACGCCGAGGTGAGCGCGACTCACCAGAACGCCGATGGTCACGTTGGTCTTGTCGCGCGCGGCGGGCGGCATGATCGGCAACAACCTGCGGAGCGTAGCCTCGTAACGCGGCAGCGACGCCAGTTCGGATTCGAGCGCTTCTCGCCTGGATGCAAGCGCCTGTATGCGCGGACCGAGCAGGTCCAACCCGGTACGTGCCTCGGCTGCGCAGTCGTCTGTCGCAGGCGCGTCTGCGGCCGCATCGTCGGGCGTCGCACCCTGCTCGACCGAATAAGCGCCCAGCATCGACAGCAGACCTTCG
Organism: uncultured Anaerolineaceae bacterium; assembly: GCA_964528155.1. Classification (GTDB taxonomy): domain Bacteria; phylum Chloroflexota; class Anaerolineae; order Anaerolineales; family E44-bin32. Next base: position 58,396 of record CAZGRL010000004.1, on the reverse strand, counting down.
ACTCTCGCCACGAGATAGCCGAGCTCTTCCTGTGTCCGCACCATGTCACGGTCGAGGCGCAGGGGACGAGCTGCCATATCCGCCGCTTCAGCGATCTCGTCAATCTGCACACAACCCAGAGCATGCAGGGTCTGCACGGTCGGCACGAGGCATTGCTTGAGACCCACGATTTGCAGGCGGGCCATCCTAAGCCTCATGGTCGACTCCGATCACGACCTCGACCGCCCGCGCAACTGCCGCCGCCATTTGTCGTTCTGCGCAGCGCTGAAGGCTATCCGCCTGTGTTCGCGCCTGGACCAGGACGGCCTTGGCGAGTCGATCGGTTTCGGCCTGCGCGGACTGCCGTTGCGCCTCGCCGGCTCGCTGCCCTTCGACATGAGCTGTGGTCGACAAGTCTGTGGCTCGCCATTCGGTCTCGGTGAGCAGGTCCCCGGCGGCTTCGCGTTCGGCAGCGAGACGGCGTTTGACCTCGGCCTCCGCGCGGCGAATGATGTCCAGCAGAGGAGCGAGTGTTTCCTCATCGGTCATGGCATCTCCCGCGGCGAACGCTTTGGCGCTGCACCTTATCATCCGAGCCACACTTCATCCAAGCGGTGGAGTTCTGCCGTGGATGTCTTTGACGAAGCGTGCCCTCTTCTCCACTTCGGCGAGCTTGCACGAAGCGTATTGTGATGCTTCGATCATAAGCCGCCGGGCCTCTTCTGCCGGCAACCCGGAGAGGCTTCGCCAGGTGTAGCCCCTATCGCGCAGGTATTCTTCGATGTACATTCTTTCCAGCGCAGCACCTGGCTGTTCCATTCCAGGTTCACCCTTATCCCGAACGGTGCGTGACCTAGCCATGGCGACACCTCCTCGTTTCCGAGCCTTGTCCGATACGGCCGGTTCTCATGTGTTTGTAGAGGCCGTACCGCCACTCCCGCGCTTCAATCGCGGCGGCAGGGCAAGGATCAGACCCGCCGCCGGTGTCACGCCGCCAATCTCTTCCAGCCAACGCGCGGATGCCTCGCACTCACAGCACAAGGCCCGCAGCCAGAGCGACAGCGTCGATCAGTTAGAGCATCAATGGAATTCCGGAGAATATGTGGCTCTCCTGGTCCGCTTTCGCGCTGAAGGGCCTACGGGCTGCTGCCCGTCTCCTTGGGGGTGAAGTGACGCTCGGTGGGTCGATCCCGGGCATCTGTTGGGCAAAACACCAAGACCGCCTGCGCGGGCGCGGCGTCGGCATTCCGCCAGGAATGCGGCAGATGTGACTCGAACACAAGGCTGTCGCCCGGCCCCAGCATGTAGGTGCGCTCTTCGATGGAGTAGATGAGGTGACCCCTCAGGCAAAACACGAACTCATAACCGGTATGGACAATGGGGTGCGGCCCGCTATCCGAATTCGGCTCCAGCACGACGACGAACGGCTCGACCACACGCTCGGTCAGGCCGGCGCCCAGGTCTTCCAGCGTGCCATGGGCAAAGGCGGTGCGCGGCCGCTGATCGGCTTTGATATAGGCGACACTGTTCCTTGGCACATCAGTCTCGAAAAAAGCGACGATTGGGATATCCAGCGCTGCAGCGATCTGCCGCAAGGTGCTGACACTGGGCGAGGTCTTGTTGTTTTCGATCAGGCTGAGCGTATTCACGTTAAGACCGCTGCGCTTGGCCAGTGCGCGCAGCGACAAGGCGCGATCGGTGCGCAGCTCGCGCAGGCGGTGGCCAACGTTCGGATTGGCGGCGGCTGAGGCTGCTGTGATCGGTTCAGCCACGGGCTGCTGTTGTGGTAGGTCTGCGGCGCGGGGTTTGGCTGTCCTGGCGGATGAGCGTGCGCGGGGCATCGTGAACCTCCAGAGCGTGGTATCGTCCGTCCAAATAGAATTATAGTACAAATATCGCCAGAAGTCACCAAGGCGTACCAGTATTTTGGTTACATCAGAGCACTCTAGCTCGCTATTGCCTTTCCGGCGTAGCTCCCCCTTGGTGGCCGTTGAGCTGGACCCCAACCGTGACTGCAGCCCACCGCGGGAGGGCATGTCTCTATGAGGTGGCTGCTGGACATGAACGTCATCTCGGAGCTGGTGGCCAAGAGTCCAAACTCGCAGGCGGTCGATTGGGAGGCGAGCGTGCACGAGCAGCCTCCCTCCTTAGGCCTGACTACGATCGGGGAGATCAAGAGAGGTGCCGAGAAGCCGGCCGCCGCGACGCGCAAGCAAAGGCTACCGGTCTGGTTGGAGGGGGACCTCCTTGGGGGCGGATCCACGACCGGCTGGTTCCGCTCGATGTGGCGGTCCCGCTAGCGTAGGGTGAGTTCCTGACCTGGCTGGAGCGAGCGGAGAGATCCATTGGGGCAGTCGGCTCGTTGATTGCGGCGTCTCCGCTGGTGGGAGACTTCGTGTTGGCAACGCGATATGCGGCGGACTTCATCGCAGCGGGAGCGCAAGCGATCAATCCTTGGGAGTAGCCGATCTACGACAGGTAATGAGGACGGGGAGAGAAAAAGGGGGACCGGCAGCCTTGCACAGCTGGGGACGGATCGTGCTGCGCTGTCGCTAATGCAGCTGAATGTCTCTTAGGCTGCATCTCAGCGTGTGGAATGCCCCGATTTGCCGCTGGCGCGGTGATGGGTAAGACTTCCGTGTGTGTGACAGCAGGCACCTGCGAACAGGGACTGCTCGTCTTGATCTGACCCCTCTGCAGCCGACCCCGATTGAGGGAGTCCGCTTGCACCTACTCGTCAGAACCGAATGTTCATCCAATCACTTGCAGTCGGAACGCGACAGCCTCCCAGAAAGGGAGGCTGCACTCCAAGGCGAGAGGGACCCGTCGTGGAAAGCCCCGCCAGTGTCTGGATCCTCACCCGCTCCGGTCCAGAGCGAACGTCCCGCACAGCTGTAAGGTAAGGCTCGCCTAAGGATCGCTGGGGAACCAATACCAGGATGGACTCGTCCCAAGCACCGCTGGCAAGCAGGCTCAGGAGTCGTGCGACACCTGGACTTGTTTTGCCGGTTCCGGTGTATCCGCTGAGGAACATGCTCGTTCCGGAAGGGGCTTCGGCGACGGCTTGGTGGAACGGCTTGAGGCTAGGATACCCAGGTCTCATTCGACTCTTCGTCGCACGGCGAGCATACACTCTCACCTGAGATACGATCAGTCTACACTGAAGAGCCCGTCGGCTTCCTGAGGGACTCGAACCGGCCGTTCGTCTTCGGGCCTGAACGGTCCCTGCTGACGCGGGCATTGCGCAAGGCGATGGAGCACAAGGGCATGGACGCGCAGGACGCGTCGACATTGCAGGCGAACACACTCTTCCTGTCCGATGTCAATGCTGTCCTGGCGCAGGAGTCGCACCAGCAGGATCCGAGCACGGTGAACATCATCGCCTCGACGCTAAGGGAGCACGCCACAGAAGAGGGCCAGTTCTACGCCCAGTACAACACGCCAAGGCAAGTGACCCTGCGATCAGACCTTGCAGTGATCCAGTTCGGCCTGTCTGGGATCCACATCGCGGGCTTCGAGCGTGCGCTGGCCCACAACCTCGCGCTTCTGCATTGCGGCTACGCCGGCCATTCGGCGGTTCCCGGCATCTTCGATGCCGACCCTGACACACATCATCCTGAATGAGGCTTCCCAGGTCCTGGTGGGCAAGTACATGGTGAGCACCGTTGTGAAGATGCTCTCGACAGTCCCTGCGTTCGGCGTCACGCTGCACCTGCCGTTCCAGGATGCGGATATGCTCTCGTGAAAGTCGATCGCGTTGGCCAGACGGGCGCGAACGGCGCTCAGCCAGCGAACACGCTCCTCGGCGTCCTGGGCACGCACTGGTTGTTCTTCCAGGCGCCGGCGTCGGCGCATGAGATCGGGGAGCGTCTCGAGCTCAGCCGGGAGGAGGTAGGCTCGCTCTCGCGGCTCAAAATGGGGGAGGCGGTACTTGTGCTGCCCGACCAACAACACCTGTCGCTGCGCGTGCTGGTGCCGCCTCCGTGGATGCCGGCCTTCGAGACCGACATGGCCTCGATGCGACGGAATCTGGCAGAGGCGATGGAGGCGGCCATTGTTGTACTATTTCGAAAGGGTATAGACAGTAAAGGAGGGTCATGTGGCGTATCCTTTCCCCTTGGACAAAGCCCCCTCATGCGGTACAGGGGAGAGTGCCCATCGCCCTCGAATACAGCTTACACGAATTCCATCTGCACGTCATGGCCCGGGCGCAGGAGCTGCGCAATGTGACACTTGCTTGCCGGGAAATCGGCGTCGCGTGCAGACTCTTCTGTTGCTGGCCGAAGCACTAACTGGCCTACGGGCTGGATGGGCCGCATCCGCGGAGCCAGGGTCAGGAGCGCCCGTTCGTCCTGAAGTGTGAGCGATGGATGGCGCCGGCGAGGGGGCAGGCCAGTCGTTCTCCGGGCCAGACAGCCGAAACAACGATGGTCCTCCGTCGATTTCCAATCTATCGGGGTATCGCGGTGCTCGCGGGCGGAATTTTGCATTGATCAGCCGGGGTTCCCCATACCGCTTGGCCGCCAGCAAAGGGTTGGGCCCGACTTGGCCGACGAACGGGTCTCCACTATTGTGGGATCTGGCTTCTCCAGGCCATCGGATGTCGATGAGGCAAATGGGATCGACCGTCAGGGCCTTCCAGCTTCGACTGATCTCCCAGACCGGGCGCATGCGCGGTCTCAAAACAGCCTCTTAGCCAGCGCCAGCATCCCTTCGCGCCAAGGGAGGCGGTGTGTGACGCCGGTTTGGCGGCGGAACTCATCTCGATGGGCAAGATACCATTCGAAGTTGCGGATCAGAGCGGCCTGGTTGGAGTACTTGGGGCGGAAGCCGAGCACTCGCTCCGCCTTCTCGGTGGAGACAACTGACTCCTTGCCGATTGTCTCGTAGATCCAAGGGTAAATTGGTGAGAGGCCAAGCCGCTGCAGAACGCGCAGCGCCAGGACAGCTGGCCCCTCCGGGACGGAAATCACCCTCTTGCCAAAACCGGCGTGGTCCAAGACGGCTTGAAAGTCAGTTCGGGGAGATCCGAACTCGCCGGCACCGATGTTGAAGGTGTCATTGACCGCCTCACGCGGAAGCCTCGTGCACAGCCAGATTGCCTCACACAGGTCTTCGACATGCAGGAACTGATAGGGTCGATCACCCTTTCCCAGGATGGGGAAGTTCCTCCCCTCGGAAGCCCACTCGTATAGCAGCGCAAACACTCCCAGCCGCTCCGGCCCAACGAAGGATTTCGGCCGCAGGATTGGGAGGCACATTCCCCTTGCCCGATGTTCGCCGACCATCTCCTCAGCCCGGGCCTTCGACTTCCCGTACGGACCGATGCCACGAAGGGGGTCGGACTCGAGGACAGGATGGTGGTCCGGGATTCCATAGACCGCAGTGGTCGAGATGTGGATAACGCGTTCCAACTTCCTTTCGCAGGCGACATCCAAAACGGTATGAGTCCCATCTACGTTGGTTGTGTGGATTTCATGGCCAGGGTAGAGGGGGAGCGCCGCCGCGGCATGGACGACAATATCGACGCCCTCTGTCGCCCGCTCGACGTCCGCACGATTGCGCACGTCGCCCACCATGACACGGATATCTTGATCGACGTCGCGATGACGGAAAGGTACGATGTCGAGCGATGTGACACGCTGGCCCCGGGCCAGCAGGTAGCGGATCAGATTAATTCCGAGGAACCCGGCGCCCCCTGTGACCAGTATTGATGCAGGCAATCCTTCCTCCCGGTTTTGACAAGCCTTGTGAGATGAGCGCCAACTATTGACACCTGTATAAGTCATGTCCTCTCCTCCTGGGGAGAAGGAAAGTGGTGCGACCAGCCTGAAGCCCAGAGGAACCCCTCACAAATGATGATGCCTATCTTGACCAGTTCCGCGTTCATGGCCTTTCTCCTTCATTATGTTCGTGAAGGCTTGACGGTATTCCCTCCACTGGATCGTACAGTGGACTACTCAGACACTTCGAGAGGAGTGGAGAGGACTTCGAGCAGGCAAGCGGGATTCGCGATGAGCATTGGGACTTCCCGTCGATAGGCAGCGTACTCCTCCCCGAATTTTCCCAACAATTCCTTCTCCTCCACTAAAAGCAGGAAACCGAGAATCCATAGCCATTGCGGCACCGCGATGAGAAGGAAGGACCAAAAATGTCCGATCGCGAGGCCAAGGGATGTCATGAAAATGCCGATGAAAAGGTGATGCGGATGTCGGAGACAGCGGTAGAGATCAGTTGTGACCAGCTTGGTGGTGCAACCCCATCTCTCAGGATCCGCCATGCGGCCGAGCAACCTGCCCGTTCTTTTCAATGGGAAATGCGCAAGGAACATCCCCACAAGGCCGGTGATGCGAAGCCACGCCGGAAAAGGGCTGGCTTGCAGGATGAGATCGGTGCTGACTCCGCCTGCGATCGTGATTCCTGTGAAGATCAGCCAAAGCACGAGTCTTACCTGGCATACAGACATCTCTTAATCCTCCATTTGGGAGACTCCTTCCACTCCTTGCCCCCTTCTGTTCCAGTCCGCGAATCGCAGGCGGAACTTCGTCGGGAAGGGAAGGACAGTCTCTTCAGCAGATTCCGGAACGGCATAGCCACAGTGGCCGGGAGGGTGCACGGCCTTGTGTACTCCCCCAAGGCAATGGCGGTTGCGGCCGGAGCAGGGGGAGCCCTCCAATAGGGATTCGACCCGGGGGGGCGGCGGTTTTGGCAGGGCCCGGCGGGGATGATTCAAGCCCTTGCCCGCATTTGGCGGGATTTGGGATAAAGGTTTGCGTGTTTCCAGCAGCCTGGCGGGCCAAGACCCCCGGCCATGTTCTTGGCCCCGACGACTGACAATAATCAGATCCCGATTACCCTGCTGGACTTGAAAGGGACGGGCATGGCGGCCTCCTCTATCAATGGCAACGGGTCCATCTCTTGGGACCCGCAGCACCGAGATGGAATTTCGTGGCCTCGCTATTAAATCTGTCCAGGCGATCAAGCCATGATATTCGTCAACCACTTGAGATCTGGTGACCTGGGAAGGGCGGTTGTCAAGGCGAAGCCACCTCCTGCGCTTCCGGCCAGGGGCCGGGCGGCGCTTGGAACGGGGATCAGTCCTGCCAGAGCGGAGCCCCTCGCGTGCCCCCACGGCAGAACATGGCCGGGGTCAAATGCGACAGCTGTGATTGACGAAATACCATAATAATTGGATGAAGGTCGCTTGATTTTTGCATTTTGTCCTATTATATTGGTATTATCTCAATTATTCTAGACGAGACGGGAGGGGCGATGCGCAGGGGTGGTCAAGACGCCGTAAAGCAAGGTCGGCGCAGGCGACGGCAGGCCGCCCATGGCGGAGCAGATGTCGGAAGGCGCTTGCGTGGCCTGCGGAGAGGTCTGGGTTACTCGCTGCGGGCTTTGGCGGGTGAGAGCGGGTTGGCGGTAAACACGCTAAGCCTTATTGAAAATGGCAGAGTTTCGCCCAGCGTCAGCACGCTGCAGAAGGTCGCCCTGACCCTCGGGGTGCCGATCGCGGCCTTCTTCGAAACCGAACTTCCTAACAGCGAGATTGCTCATGTGCGGGCCGATGGCCGACGAAACGTCGCCTTTGCCCACGGCTTCCTGGAGGACCTGGGGGCAGGGATGACGGACCGGACGATCGAGCCTTTCCTGATCACCCTGAACCCTCACACCGACAGCGGCCCGACACCGATCGTCCATACCGGGCAGGAGTTCGTGTACTGCCTGGAAGGCCGCGTCGACTATTTCATCGAGGGCCAGGGCTACGAGTTGGAGCCGGGCGACAGCCTTCTGTTCGAGGCTTATCTTCCTCACCGCTGGTTGAACACCCGGCCTAAACCCTCGAGAGCCATGCTTGTACTCTGTCCTCCTGGAGGCCAGAACCGCGCGGCGTCACGGCACTTCGGCATTGGAGGAGCCGGTTGAAAACCTGCGGGCAGGACCCTTGGGTATCGAGCCAGGACGAGGGACTAACGAAATCATAACACGAGCCCCCTGGCTCTCATTGTGGAGGATGGATGAAGATCGCAGCGATCACTGAGGATGGAAAGACGATCAGTCAGCACTTCGGCCGAGCGCCCTACTACTTGGTCCTGACGTTGGAGGACGGTCGAATCGTCGATCGGGACTTGCGGGAGAAGCTCGGGCATGCGCACTTCTCGAATGAGCCTCACGAGCCCGGTCCTCCAGGCCAGCCCCACGGCACCGACTCGGAGGCCCAAAGCCGTCATGCCCGCATGGCTCAGTCTATTGCCGACTGTGAAGCGTTGCTGTGCGGGGGGATGGGCATGGGCGCCTACCAGAGTATGCAGGAGCGCGGCATCCGCCCGGTTGTCACCGACCTCGAGTCGATCGATGAAGCGGCTATGGCCTACGTCGAGGGCCGCCTCGTCGACCAAGTCGATCGCCTTCACTGAGGTGCTCGGCGGAAGGGAAGATGGCCGGTAGCCGGATCATCCACATGATGGATCGGCGGCGTGCATGAGGCAGGGCGCGCTGGAGAAGAGGAGTATTGAGGCGGTGCTCATCAGTGTGAACGAAGAGGCGTGCAGTGGGTGCGGCGCCTGTGTGGAGGCCTGTCCGGCCGGTGCCATCCAGCTTCTTGCCGGCAGACCCGTGATTGCGTCCAGCGGATGTACGGGATGCCTCAGCTGCGTGCAGGCCTGCCCGCAGGGTGCGCTCACCGCCGTTGAACTCCCGGAAGTCGTGACGATCATGTCATTGGCCAAGTCGGGCCCTGCGGGCGGAAACACGGTACCTCGTTCTGGGACCAGCCCATGGGTAGACCTGGCCGCGAAGGCGATGGCGGCATTTGCCCGTGAACTTGCCCCGCGTCTTGCGGAGGCGTTTCTCCGCAATCTCAACCGCCGGAGGTCCGGTCCGGCACCGATCGAGCGAGCAATCCCGGTCGCGGACGGAAGCGCGTCCCGCTTCGGGCCCGGTGCGCGCAGGCAGCGCCGGCAGCACCGAAGAAGGCTCTCGGTGTCGGCCGTGCAGTCCATGTCCTATCGTCCCGAGCTGTGAGGCGAAGATGCCCATCTATGAATACCGTTGCAGCGAATGTGGGGACAGAGTGGAAGTGCGGGTTGCGACCGCGGCCAGCGAGGCGCGCTGTCCGAAGTGTGGAAGCCTACTGAACGATCGGCTGATCTCGCTTCCGTACATCGCCAGGTCAAGTCACGAGCCCGCTCAACAGCGGACGTGCTGTGGCCGGGAGGACCGCTGTGCCTCGCCGCCGCGTGAAGACGGCGGCACGTGCCGGCGGTTCTGACGTTGTCTGGGAATTCACCATTCAGAGAAGGAAGGAGGAACGACCATGCCAGGCGGAGATCGAACGGGTCCGATCGGCAGAGGGCCGATGACCGGTCGGAGGATGGGTTACTGCGCGGGATTCGGTGCGCCGGGACCGCTCCACTCAGGCCAGCCTTCGGATCTTGGTAGTGCCTGGGGGCCCTGGGGAGCCGCCCGAGGTTGGCGACACGGCCTGCATGCTGCCGGGTGGCCGGGATGGATGCGCTTTTTCGGTTGGCAGCCGACGAAAGTGCAGGAGCTCGAGGCCCTGAAGGCACAAGCCGAATCGCTGAGCGGGCAGCTCGAGGCCGTCCGCGGGCGCATCGACGAGATCGAGGGGAAAAGCGATTAGGCGGGGTGCCGCTCGGCGTGATGCGGCAAACCTGCCATCGGCAATTCTAAAGGAGGCGATCCGATGTGGGGACGAGGCTCACCTGGAGGACGGGGACAAGGTCAGGGACAAGGCCAGGGACGGGGTGGCCGCGGCCGCGGAGGCGGCACCAAGCCAGGCTCGGGGCCGGGAGGCGATTGCCTCTGCCCAAAGTGCGGACACAAGGTGCCGCACCAGGCCGGTCGGCGCTGCGTGGACATCTCGTGCCCGAAGTGCGGCACGGCCATGGTTCGCGAGTGAAAGGGGATGACAACATGGGCAACAAAGGTCAGGAGATCGTCGACCTGAACGTGGCTGAGCTGGTCGCCGACCTGCGGCGGGCCTACGCCGATGAGTGGCTGGCAGCGTTTGCCTATACCCATATGGGCCAGGTGGTCACGGGCCGGCCAGCGGCGAAGCCACTTTCGGAGTTGCTGCTGGATACCGCAAAGGATGAACTCGAACACCAGCAGGAGCTGGCGGAGCGGATCGTTTCGTTGGGTGGCAAGCCACCCTCCGAGGCGGCCGGATTGATCGAGCCGAGCAACGAGGGTTACCCGACTCCGCCGGAGAACGAGAGGGATTTCGAGGCCATCGTGCGCAAGGTGGTCGAGGCCGAGCGGGGGGCGATCGAGGTCTACCACACACTGGCGCAGAAGACGCACGGCAGGGACCCGATCACCTACGAGCTGGCCGTGCATATCCTGGGCGAAGAAATCGAGCACGAGGACGAATTCGAGAACCTGCTGAGCTGAGTGATGAAAATCATCGTGACCACTATCGCACCGGATATGGATGCGCCGGTGGACCCCCGGTTCGGCCGGGCGGCGTGCTTTGTGGCGGTAGACGGTGAGACTCTGGCCTGGGAGGCACACCGCAACCCGGCGGTCGACGCCCCCGGCGGCGCAGGCGGCCGGGCGGCGGAGTTTGTCGCCCGCCTTGGGCCGGAGGCGGTGATCAGTGGGGCCTTTGGTCCGAACGCCTTCGGGGCCCTCGATGCCGCCGGGATCGGGATGTATCTCTGTCACTCGGCTTGCACGGCGCGCCAGGCGCTCGACGACTATCGCGCCGGAAGGCTGGAGCGCGCCGCCGTCATGTTTCGACCGGGCCGCCGTGGATAAGTACGAGGGCAAGCCACTGCGGATCGCTGTAGCGAGCGGCAAGGGGGGGACCGGAAAGACGACCGTTGCTACCAGCCTGGCGCTGAGCCTGGCACTGGAGGCGGATGGGAGTCGGCCGCCGCCCCTCCTGCTGGACTGCGACGTCGAGGCGCCGAACGCACACCTGTTTCTGGCGCCGGAGTTCGCTCGCCGGATGGATGTCTCCGTCATGATCCCCCGCGTCGACGAAGATCGTTGCACGGGATGTGGGCGGTGCTCGGAGGTGTGTCAGTACCACGCCATCGCCGTGCTGGGGTCGAAGGTGCTGGTGTTTCCGCAGTTGTGTCACGGCTGCGGGAGCTGCACGCGCCAGTGCCCTGAGGGTGCCCTCGAGGAGATCCCGTCACCCATCGGTGTGCTCGAAGCCGGGTCGGCACAAGGTGGGATTGACTTCGCCCGCGGCGTGCTCAATGTGGGCGAGCCCATGGCGGGGCCGATCATCCGGCGGCTCAAGCGCTGGGCCACGCCGCAGGATGGGCAGATCGTGATACTCGACTGCCCTCCGGGCACCTCCTGCCCAGTGGTGGAGGCAGTGCGCGGCGCAAGTTTCGTGCTGCTGGTCACCGAGCCGACGCCGTTCGGGCTTCACGACCTGCGGCTTTCGGTCCAGGTCGGCCGCTCCTTGGGTTTGCCCATGGGCGTCATCATCAATCGAGACGGCATCGGTGATGAGAGCGTAACCGACTACTGTGAGAGCGAGGGGATCCCGGTCATGCTGCGGATCCCATTCGAGCGTGCCATTGCCGAAGGGATTGCACGCGGGCAACCGTTGGTCGCATTGGACCCGCAATATCACAATCGGTTCTTGAAGGTCTTCGAATGCATCACAGACCCATGAACCAGCAGCCCAACTCCCGGACCTGCTTTGCCTGCGGCATGGAGAACGAGGCTGGGCTGCGGCTGCGCTTCTTTGACAACGGCCACAATGAAGTCTTGGCAGCCTTTACCCTCGCGGCCGAGCATGAAGGCTACCCTGGCATCGCCCACGGCGGGATCGTCGCAGCCATCCTCGACGAGGTCGCTGGTCGGACAATGATGATTGGCGATCACCAGCGCTTTTTCATCACCGCCCAATTGGAAATCCGCTATCGCCAACCCGTACCCATCGGCCGGCCGTTACAGGCCGTGGGCTGGCTGACAAGGCAAAAGGGCCGCCTGACGTTCGCCCACGCCGAGATTCGTTCACCTGAGCAAACGGTGTTGGCAGAAGCCGATCTGCTGCTTGTCGGTCTGCCGCCGGAAATTCTCGACCCGCGTGAAGCGGAAGATAAGTTCGGGTGGGGCATCTATGACCATCCAGGGGAGCCGGCGGCATGAAACAACTGGTCATTCTGAGCGGCAAGGGCGGTACGGGTAAGACCAGTGTGGCTGCTGCCTTCGCTCATCTGGCATGGGAAGCCGCACCACAACTGCGCGCCGTGCTGGCCGATGCCGACGTCGATGCGGCTAACCTGGAACTGGTGCTGCAGCCGGAAATTCGCGAAGAGCACGGATTCATCAGCGGTTCGGTGGCTGAAATTGATGCGGGGCGTTGTGAGGGTTGCGGCCTGTGTGCGGAGGCTTGCCGTTTTGAGGCGATCCTGGTGGAGGGGGCCTACCGTGTGGATCCGATCGCGTGCGAAGGCTGCGCGGCCTGCTTGTATTCCTGCCCAACCGAGGCGATCCACATGGAGCCCCAACGGGTGGGTCGCTGGTTTCGCTCGCAGACTCGCTATGGCCCGCTCTTTCATGCTGAGCTTCACCCGGCCCAGGACAACTCCGGCAAGCTTGTGACGCTGGTCAAGCAACAAGCTCGTCTCCACGCTCTGGAGACGGGCAGCGCGATCTTGATTGTGGACGGGCCGCCGGGCATCGGCTGCCCGGCGATCTCCGCCGCCGCCGGAGCCGACCTGGTATTGATCGTGACCGAGCCGAGCGTGGCCGGCGCCCACGACATGCAGCGGACTCTTCAGATGGTGAAGCACTTCGGGATGCCGGCAGGCGTGTGCCTCAACAAGGCTGACCTGAACCCCGCCGCGGCAGAGCAGATCCTGGACGAGGCGTGCCGGCGAGGGGCAGACGTGGTCGGCCAGATCCCGTTTGATCCGGCCGTGACGGAGGCGATGGTGGTAGGCGAGCCTGTGACCGGCCATGCGCCCGATTCGCCGGCTGCCCGGGCGCTCGTTGCCACATGGCAACGCGTGATACCCTGGCTCGCGGACGAATTGTCCGGGTCGAGCCTACAGAGCTCTCGACGAGCGTGACCGTGGGAGATTCGGTGAATCCGGAAAAGCTGCGGGCGGCTGTGCTGGAACGGCTCAGGCTGGTGATCGACCCGGAGACGGGCATGGACGTCGTCCGTATGCGGCTCATCGAAGACCTCTCGATCGATGCGAGCGGTCGCGTGTCATACCGTTTTCGGCCATCGTCTCCACTGTGCCCTATCGCCGTGCCGCTGGCCCTTGAGCTGCAGCGGGCAGTGGCCGAGGTGCAGGGAGTGACCGACCAGGATCTCCAGATCGTGGGTTGGATCAGATCGGAGGAGCTGACGACGCTTCTGCGACAAGCCCTGCGCGACACGGCAGGCGGCGCGTGACCGCCGGTCGCGGCGGGCAGGACGGTCAGGAAGATCGCAGACAATCGAGGGATAGGGATCATGCTGTCTGAGAATCAGGTCTACCAGGCGCTCGGCACAGTGCAGGACCCTGGGCTGAAACGGGACCTTGTCGATCTGGGGATGGTGCGAAAGGTGGAGATTCAGAATGGCCGAGTGAATATCACCCTGGCCTTGACGACTCTGGCCTGCCCCCTCAAGGAGCGTATCCGGGAGGAGGCGGAGAGGGCCATCCTGGCACTGGGCGGAGCGACTCAGCTGGCGATCGAATTCGCACAGATGGCGGCCGAAGACAAGCAAAGACTGCGGCCAAAAGAGCCCCAACCGGGTAGCGTGGCCCGTCTGAACGATGTCCGGCATGTCATCTCCGTGATGAGTGGAAAAGGCGGAGTGGGGAAGTCTTTGGTAAGCGCTTTATTGGCGATCAGTCTGCGCCGCGCCGGTCATGAAGTCGGCGTGTTGGACGCCGACATCACCGGGCCAAGCATCCCCAAGATGTTCTTCTCCGGAAGGCCACAGATGGAGGTGAGCCCTATAGCGTTGGTGCCGGCCCCGACCAAAAGCGGCATCCGTGTCATGTCCATCAACCTCCTGCTCGAGAGCGAAGAGCAAGCCGTCATCTGGCGCGGTCCCGTGGTCGGCCGTGCCATCCAGCAATTGTGGGGAGATGTGTTGTGGGGCGCGATGGACTATCTGATCGTCGACCTGCCTCCGGGCACGTCGGATGCGCCACTGACCGTCATGCAGTCCCTGCCGCAGAGCGGCGTGGTGCTGGTGACTTCTCCCCAGGATCTGGCGGGGATGGTCGTGAAGAAGGCGGCACACATGGCGGTTGACCTGGGCGTTCCCATCCTCGGGCTGATTGAGAACATGAGCTACTTTATCTGTCCGGATACGGGCAAGCACCACGAGATCTTTGGGCCGAGCCATGCCGAAGACATTGCGCGCGCCCTGGGAATCCGGCTCCTGGGGAAGTTGCCCCTGGATCCTGAGATCGCAATGCTGTGCGATCAGGGGCGGATTGAGGAGTATCCCATCGCCTGCTTCAGTTCGCTGGCGGAACGCATCGCTGCCGAGGCATCCCCGGCTCATCCGCCACTATTCCCGTCGCCGGTGCCTAAGGTCGGGGCGCACTAGGCGCGGCTGGTGCAGAGACGGAAAGTGGCCAAGGTGGGCTGGGCGATGAGATCACCGATCTGCCGGTCGTCGGCTTTTGCAGCCGAGTGGATGAGCGAGAAGGCGCTGTCGATTGGCACCAATGTTGTGGCTTCCGGTGTGCATACGATCTTTGGCCTCAGCTCGCCGGTGGGTGCGAGCCAAGAAGTCACACGACTGATCGTTGAATGATAGGGAAATCAGGTGGGCGGCGGTCTGGAGTTCGAGTCTGACCCGGAGAAGATGTTTGCGAAGGCGCTCGCTCACATCGACACCAAGCGAGCGGCGCTCAACCTGCCCGTCTACGACCCGACCCGGTTCGTGGCAGGCGGCGACCGACGGGTATGCGAGTGGATGGCCCTGCCGCCGGAAGAGCGGGAGGCGGCCATTCATGGAAAGGCACGAGCTCCATCCTCATGAAGAGGAATGCTTCGATGCGCACGTTTAAGGGCTATGCCTGTCAACTTGGTTGGTCAATCCGCGCCCTGTTCGTCACACAGGAGATGATCATCTCTCAAGTGGAATTGCACTACATCGATTTTCGGCACATCCCAATGCAAGTGTAGGAAGGAGACAAACAATGGCTACACCGACACCCTCTGCACCGAGTGCCCCCGGGGAGATGACCGCCCAGCAGATCTGGACAGTCGAGGCGGGCGAAAGGCGGCCGGTGGGCGTGATCCACATCGTGATTCTGGCCCTGCTCATCGGCATCGGCTTCGTGGTCGGGGCATTCGGCAGCATCAGCTTCCCGCTGGGCTTTGGCGTCAACTTCTTCTGGACGGGCATCGCCATCCAGCAGGTCGGTGCCATCTGGTTCGGCGCCTGGGGCGTGCTGGCCGGGGCGATCTTCCCGTTCTTCTCAAACGCCATCGCCGGCACGCCGTTCTACATCTCACTGGCCTACGTGCCGGCCAATGCCGTGCAGGCGTGGCTGCCAGCCTGGGCCTTCCGCTACTTCAAGGCCGACCCGCGCCTGAGATCGGGCCGCGACTATCTGATCCTGCTGGCGGCCATGATCGTCTCCAGCGCCTTTGGCGCCCTGTGGTCGCCACTCGTCGTGCTCAAGGGCTTCGGCCTACTCACCGCCGAGTCGGTCCCGTTGTTTATCTGGGGCTGGTTCGGCGGGAACGTGCTCGCCGGACTGGTGTTCAACTTCATCCTCCTGAGGGCACTGTCCGGCGTCGTCATCCGGACCCCATCCTTTGTCAAGAGGTGGTGGTCCTAGCCGGCGTGGAAGCGATCCCGCGAGGACGGAGGGGGTGGAAAGTGCCTCCTCCGTCATCATCTCAGGCAGGGACGCGATGAACAAGACGCTGCTCGGTTACGTTCCCGAACGATCGCCGATCTACTTGGTCCACCCATTTGTGAAGCTGTTCTTTCTGCTTGTCGTCAGCCTGTTTCCGATGTTCATCGCCGGGCCGGAATGGAACTTGGCCCTGATGCTGTTCGTCCTGGGGCTCATGTGGTTCAGTCGGGTGGACATGCGCACGTTGCGTATCTACGTGCCCGTGGTGATCTCCATGGGATCGATCATTTTCCTGTCCTACACGGTGCTCGGGGGCGTCCATCCTGAGTTCAGGCTGGTGGCAAGGATCGTCGGCGTCAACATCTACTGGGAGCGCATCCGCGATGCCTCGGTCGTCTACGCTCGCATCCTGCCGATGATCTTCACCATGGTCTTTTTTCTGAGCACCTCGCGCGAGCGCGACGTGATCGTCGCCATGCGCAGCGTCCGCCTCCCGTTTGTGGTCACGTATGTATTTGCCATGGCGCTGCGGGCAGCCGGGATGGTGCTGGAGGATTTTCAGATCGTGCGCCAGGCCGAGCAGGCGCGCGGCTTCGACACTGCCGGCAAGTCGATCCCCTACAAGATCCGACAGTACGTGATGTACATGATCCCTCTGTTCGCGCTTTCCCTGCGGCGCTCGGAGGAGTTCGCCAACGCCTTGCTCGCCCGCGGCTACGCCTTCACCGGGGAAGCCAGCCGGGTTAAGCGAGCCGACTACGTATTGACTCATTACCGGTTTGGCCCGGCCGATGCGCTGCTGACAGCGGCCATCGGCCTGGCGTTTGTCGCGCTGCTCGTGCTGCGCTTCGGCTTTGGCTATTTCGAACTCGATCGTTCGTGGTTCATCGCCTGGCTCCAGGCTGCCCTGGATTGAGCCAGGCCGGAGGCTGAGTTGGCGCCCATTATCGAAATCCAGGACTACTCGTGGCGTTATCTATACACGCCGGGGCCGGCCCTGAATGGCATCAACCTGACGATCGAGGAGGGCGCCTTTGTCGGAATCATCGGGCCGAACGGCTCGGGCAAGACGACGCTCGCCTATTCGATCGACGGCCTGATCCCCAGCCAGTACCGGGGCATCAAGCAGGGCGCGGTCAACATCCTGGGCAGGGAGGTCGAAGCCTACCCCGCCGGCGCTCTGCAGAAACTGGTGGGTGTGGTCTTCTCCGACCCGGAGGCACAGTTCACCGCCATGACCGTCGAGGACGAACTGGTCTTCGGTATGGAGAACCTGGGGCTGTCGGTCCCCGAAATCCGCGAGAGGTTGGAATGGGTAACCGACCTGGCCGAGCTCGGCCACCTGCTGGACAAGCCGCCCTACGAGATCTCCGGCGGCCAGAAGCAGCGGGTGGCCCTGGCGGCGGTGCTGGCGATGACCCCCCGGCTGATGCTCCTGGACGAGCCGACCTCCATGCTCGACCCGGTCAGCCGCAAGCGCGTGTTCGACGTGCTGGTCAGACTCAAGAAGGAGCAGCGTAACACGATCATCGTGATCGAACACAATCTGGAGAACCTGGCGCCCCTAGCCGACCGTATGATCCTGCTGTCGAACGGCGAACTACTGCTGGATGACAAGACCCATGCGTTCTTTGAAAAGATGGACCTGCTGCTGGAAAACGGCATCCACCCGCCGGGCGCGATGCTCTTCATGCACCGCCTAATGCAGGAAGGCTACTACGCCAGCCGGCTGCCCCTCACGGTCGATGAAGCCGCCGACAGCCTGACGGAAGTGTTCGCCCGCCTGAAGCAGCCCGGGTCGGCCTCAAGTCGGGAGTGATGGCATGAATGCGGAAAGACCTTTCATCCAGGTCGTGAAGGTAGGCTACCGCTATCCGGACGGCACGGAAGCGCTGAGCGGCATCAACCTGGATATCCACCAGGGCGAGTTTATCGCCTTCGTCGGCCAGAACGGCTCGGGTAAGACCACCCTTTCCAAGTGCCTCAACGGCCTGTTCAAGCCGACCTCGGGCGACGTGATCGTGGACGGCTTGAACTCGAAGACGACCTCCATCAACCAGATGGTGCGCCGGGTGGGCTACGTCTTTCAGAACCCGGACCATCAACTCTTCAACAGCAACTGCTGGGATGAGATCGCCTACGGCCCGCGCAACATCCGGCTGCCTGAGTCCGAGGTGAAGACCCGCGTGGCCGAGGCGGCCAGGGTCGTGGGCCTGCCCGAGGCGTACTTCGGCGAGCACCCGTTCTTCCTCACCAAAGGAATGCGCCAGCGGGTGGCGATTGCCTCCATCCTGGCGCTGCAGCCGAAGGTGATCATCGTGGACGAGCCGACCACCGGCCAGGACGCGCGGCAGTCGCTGGAGATCATGGACTTCCTGGCCGACCTCAACCAGGCTCAGGGCCACACCGTCATCATCATCACGCATGATATGCCGATCGTTGCGCGATATGCCGGGCGCGTCGTGGCGATGGGGTCCGGCAGAATACTGGCCGACGGCCCGACGGCTGTGGTGTTCAGCCAGCCCGAGACGCTGGCCGAGACCTTCATCGAGCCGCCCCAGATCACGCAGCTGGCTCAACACTGCCGATGGCTCGGCTTCGACCTGGGGACCCTGACGGTTGATGACATGCTGCGGCAGTACAAGGAACTCGTCGCTTAGGAGAAACAATGGACCTTCCGTTCGACTTGGTCATCCAGAACGGCGTGGTGGTGACCGCCAGCGATGGAGTCCAGGCCGACGTCGCCATCAAGGGCGGCAAGATCGCCGCGGTCGGACATGGCCTGACCGCCAAAGAGTCGCTCGACGCGAGCGGCCTGCTTGTGATCCCGAGCGGCGTCGACCCGCACGTTCACCTGCAGTATCCGCAGGGGCCGAACCATGTCGTGTCCTCCGATGACTGGCTGACCGGTACCGTGGCGGCCGCCTGCGGCGGCACCACCACGGTCATTGACTTCGTGGAAGCCGGGCCGGGCAATACCTGGATGCAGGCCTTCGAAGGGCCTCTCGCCCAGGCCTCGCCGCAGGCCGTGATTGGTTTCGGATTCCACATGAGCTTTGACCGGGCCAACGAGGCCAGCTCGGCCGAGGTCCG
This sequence comes from uncultured Anaerolineaceae bacterium, assembly GCA_964528155.1. Taxonomy (GTDB): domain Bacteria; phylum Chloroflexota; class Anaerolineae; order Anaerolineales; family E44-bin32. The sequence continues at coordinate 39,503 of CAZGRL010000004.1, read as the reverse complement.
GCAGGTGATCGACGCCGGGATGCCGAGCTTCAAGATTTATATGGCCTATGAGGGCATCCGCCTGACGGACCCGGAAACGCTGTTGGCGCTGGAGACGCTGGCCGAGTACGCCGGCCTGGCCATCGTGCACGCCGAGGATCACCACGTCATCATGCGGCTGGTGCAGCGGCTAGTCGCCGGGCACATCGAGCCGCACTGGCATCCGCACACCCGCCCGGCGGCGGGCGAGGCCGAGGCCACCGAGCGCGCTCTGGCGATGGCCGAAATCACCGGAACATCAATGCACATCGTTCACGTCTCGGCAGCGCGGGGTCTCGAGGCGATCCGGCGCTTTCGCCCGCGCGGCCTGCCCGTCACCGGCGAAGTGTGCACCCAGCACTTGCTGCTGGCGGAGGCCCTCTATGACCAGCCCGGCTTGGAGCCGGCCAAGTACAGCATGGCCCCTCCCCTGCGCACCCCGGCAGACCTCGCGGCCATGTGGGCCGGCTTGCGAGATGGCAGCCTCGACTTCGTGGTGACCGACCACTGCCCCTTCACGCTGGCCCAGAAGCGCGGCCAGCGCCGCACGCCGGAATTCCGCCGTCTGCCGGAAGGCACAATCCGGACTGGGCCTGAAGCGCCGTGGTGTGAGGGCCTGCCGCCCTTCAACCAGATTCCGGGTGACGCGCCTGGCATCGAGACCCGGATGCCGCTGGTCTATCACTTCGGCGTGAACGAGGGCCGGCTGTCGCTCACTGACTTTGTCAACCTGACCAGCACCGCCGCCGCCAAGCTGTACAGGCTCTATCCACAGAAAGGGACAATAGCTCCGGGCGCAGACGCAGACCTGGCGCTGTTCGATCCCAACCGAGAAGTCACCATCTCCGCCGAATCGCTGCACCAGAACTGTGACTACACACTTTACGAAGGATCTCGAGTGAAAGGCTGGCCGCGCGCGGTGCTCAGCCGGGGGGAGGTGATTATGCGCGACGGTGAATTCCTGGGGAAGGAAGGGCGAGGGAGGTATCTCAAACGTGCCTGACTTGTCCAGGCCCAGCAGAATTGGCCCATCTCGTCGATCATGCAGAACGTGGCTACAGGCGCATGCGAGCGCCGACAATGCTGATGGATCCGCCCCCGCAGGAGCGGGAAGCCGCGATCCACGGAAAACCTTCAGCGCCCGGTCCGCCTCGTTCATCACCGATGATGAATGAAGGCAATTGCCAGACCGGGCATCGATCGCCCGACGCATGGAGTAGGCATGTCCCTGAAGAGAAGAATGATCACACTTACGGTGAATGGCGAGAGAAGGCGGCTGCGGGTAGACCCCGACGAGTCTTTGCTCGACGTCCTGCGCCGGGCTTCCTATCTCAGCGTCAAACGCGGCTGCGACAACGGTGCATGCGGCGTCTGTCTGGTCGTGTTGAACGGCAGACCGGTGCGGAGCTGCATGGTCCGGGCGGAGGAAGCCGGCGGCGCTCAGGTTCTGACGGTGGAGGGCCTGGCATCTCCCACCGGGCCGCATCCGATCCAGAGGGCCTTTATAGAGACAGGGGCGATTCAGTGCGGTTTCTGCACCCCGGCGCAGGTGTTGGCCGCCAAAGCCCTGCTCGATCGGAACCCGAGCCCCACGGAGAAGCAAGTCCGGCAGGCCCTGGCGCACGTGTTGTGCCGCTGCACGGGATACGTCCGGCCGGTCGAGGCCGTTCTTCGGGCTGCGGCAACTCTGCGGGGAGAGGCATCCGAACCCGTAGGCCCAATTCGTAAACTACTCCCAGCGGATGGGACGTCATTCGACCTGCCCGATTCGTATTGTCGGCGAGACGACGCACGCCGGGCGCTCCCCCCGCTGGTGTTCTCGCCGGCCGGCATGGAGACCACGCGCATCGTCGGGGCGCCTGAGGCCAAGGTCGACGCGGAGAAACTGGTGCGGGGGCGTCCTGTGTTCACCGACGACATCCGCCTGGAAGGCATGTTGTACGGCGCCTTGCTGACCAGCCCCGACGCCCATGCCCGGATCAAGAAGATCGATGCCTCCAGGGCGCGCTCGCTTCCTGGGGTGCATGCCGTTCTGACTTTCAACGATATCCCCCGGATCAAGTACGCCTCCGGCGGTCAGAGCTACCCGCAGCCCTTGCCGTACGATCAAGTCTGCCTGGACAACAAGGTGCGGCACGTGGGCGACCGGGTGGCGGTGGTGGCTGCCGAAACGCAGGAGCTGGCGCTGCGCGCGCTGGGACTGATCGACATCGAGTACGAGATCCTTCCCGCGCTGGTGGACCCGATGCAAGCCATGCGGGATGGGGCCCCTGTGATCCACGATGAGCCCGACACCGAGGGCATCCATGACCGCGAGCGGAACATCGTCCACCACATCCAGGCCGAAGTGGGAGATGTCGAGAAGGCCCTCGACGATGCGGATCACGTCTTCGAGGGGGAGTATCGGACCCCCAAGCAGCAGCACGTCCACCTTGAGCCCCACGTGTGCATCACCTACTTCGACGAAGACGCCCGGCTGGTGGTCCGCACCAGCACGCAAGCGCCTTTCCACATCCGGAGGATGCTGGCGCCGCTGATCGGTCTTCCCGTCAAGCGCATACGGGTCGTGAAGCCGCGGGTCGGAGGTGGGTTCGGAAACAAGCAAGAGATGATCCTCGAGGATCTCTGCGCCCACCTCACGCTGGCCACCGGCCGCCCGGTGCGCATGGAGTACAGCCGCACCCAGGAGTTCATCAGCTCGCGATGCCGCCACGCTCAGATCATGCACTACCGCATCGGCGTGAAGGAAGGCAAGGTTACCGCCGCCGACCTGTACCTGATCGGCGACACCGGGGCGTACGGCACCCATGGTCTGACGGTGCAGATGGTCGGCGGCTTCAAAGGTCTGACGCTCTACAACGCGCCGAACTCTCGTTTCGTCTGCGATGTTGTCTATACCAACACGCCACCGGCCGGGGCCTTCCGCGGCTACGGCGCCATGCAGTGCGAGTTTGGCGTGGAAGTCCTGATGGAGGAGATCGCCGAACGCCTGGGGCTGGATGTCGTTGACTTCAAGCGGGCCAACTGGATCCGGGTGGGTGAAAGCATGCACCTCTCCAGGGCGTTGGGCGAGGGACGGGAGGGTGTCGAACAGATTCTGTCGAGCAGCGGTCTGGAGCCGTGTGTGACGATCGGGCTGCAGGCGACCGACTTCTACGCCAAGCGCAAGGCGAATCGAGGCCAGGCTGGTCGGCACCGGCGCGGCATCGGGATGGCGGTGGTGATGCACGGGAGCGGCATTGCCGGCCTGGATATGGCCTCGGCCACCATCAAGATGAACGATGACGGCTCCTTCAATCTGCTCATCGGTGCCGCCGACCTGGGCACCGGCTCGGATACCATCCTGGCCCAGATGGCCGCTGAAGAGTTGGGTGTACGGGTCGACGACATCATCGTCCATTCCTCGGATACAGATTTCACGCCGTTCGACAAGGGCGCCTACGCCAGCAGCACGACCTACGTCAGCGGGAGCGCCGTGCGCAAAGCGGCGACACAGGTGCGGGACCAGATCCGGGAGTACGCCGCCGGGATGCTGGAGGGCGCACGGCCGGAGGAGCTGACGCTCGAGGCAGGAAATGTGGTTGCGCCCGACGGCCGCTCGGTCATCCTTGGCGACGTGGCGCTGAGCAGCCTGCACCAGCACGATCAGCGCCAGATTATGGCCTCGGCGTCGCACGTGAGCCAGGTGAGCCCTCCTCCGACGGCAGCTCAATTCGTCGAGGTGGTCGTCGATACGGAGACAGGGCTCGTCCGGCCTGAGCGCATGTTGATGGTGGTCGACTGCGGACGAGTGATTAACCCGATGACCGCGGCCGGACAGGTGGAGGGAGGGATGGCGCAAGCGCTCGGCTTCGCTCTGACGGAGGAGATGCTCTTCGATCAAGCAGGCCGTCCCCTCAATCCACGGATTGGCCCGTATGCCATCCCCCGGGCCGACGACATGCCGCTCATGGACGTGATCTTCGTCGAAACGGACGAACCGAGTGGCCCGTTCGGCGCGAAGTCGGTGGCAGAGATCTCGATCGACGGAGTGGCCCCGGCCATGGTCAGTGCGGTCCATGATGCAACCGGGGCATGGGCGCGGGAGCTGCCTCTCACTCCGGAGCGGGTTCTGGAGGCCTTGGGCGTCGGGCCCGAGAATAGGCGTTAAGAATGAAAAACGGGCGGGGCCGGGCAATCGTCTTCTGCCTGGCTGACACGCAGCCCGTTGGATGGGAGGCACCATGGCCGCCAATGCCCAGTTAGATATCGCGTTCGGCCCTGTCCCCTCCAGGAGACTTGGACGCAGCCTGGGGATCAACAACATTCCGCCCAAGGTGTGCACCTATTCTTGTGTCTACTGCCAGCTCGGGCGCACAAACAAGATGAGCGACCGGCGGCGGGAGTTCTATTCGCCGATGGCGGTAGTGGCCGCCGTGGAGGCCAAGGTTCGTGAGGTGCGAAAGCGAGGGGAGGGGATCGACTTTCTCACGTTTGTCCCGGACGGCGAGCCGACCCTGAATGTTCACCTGGGGGCGGAGATCCGAGGGCTGCGTCATGTGGGGCCGAAGATCGCGGTGATCAGCAATGGCTCCATGGTCCACCTCGAGGAGGTGAGGGAGGACTTGGCGGCAGCCGACCGGGTGTCCCTCAAGGTCGATGCCGTCGATGAGAAAACGTGGCGCAAGATTGATCGCCCACATCGATCCCTGAAGCTCGACAAGATCGTAAACGGGATGCTGGCCTTCCGCGAGAGCTTCGCGGGCGTGCTCGTCACCGAGACCATGCTGGTCTCAGGGGTGAACGACAGCCTCGAGCAGGTGGAGGCGCTGGGCGCCTTCCTGCGCAGGCTGCAGCCCGCCGTCGCCTATCTCGCCGTTCCTACGCGCCCGCCGGCCGAGAAATGGGTCCGGCCCGCGGATGAGGAGAGACTGAACCGGGCGTACCAGATCGTCACGCGGGAAGTTGGCCGGGTGGAGCTTCTGACCGGGTATGAGGGCAATGAGTTTTCCGCCACGGGGAACTCCGAAGAGGATTTGCTCAGCATCACCGCCGTCCACCCGATGAGGGCCGACGCGGTGGAAGACCTGCTGAGGCGCAATGGCGACAAGTGGGCCAGCGTCGATCGTCTGGTCAGAGAACGCCGATTGGTGGAGCTGAATTACGAAGGACATCGCTATTACCTGCGGCGACTGCAGTGATCGATTTCATCGTTCGCTGGCGGCGATCAGGCAGAGGATATCCAGCGGGCTTCGAAGGGCCGCCGGACGAGAAGATGCACATAAACCAGGCTGGCGAGTTCTCACTTGAGCCGGGGTTCCTGATCGAGCGGCGATCTGACCCAGGCCACCGGTTGGCCGGCGGGCGCTCAGGCCGGGGAGTGATTGTGCTAGCCATGAGCGGGCGGCCAGAAGAACCGACGGCCAGATGTCAGCGCACAAGGGTAAAGAGCGATGGATGAGAACGAACGAGTGCTCATGGGCGAAAGGATCGGAATCCTGGGGAAAGGCGGCGCCGGCAAGAGCACGCTGGTTGTGCTGCTGGCGTGCGTTCTGCGCCGACGGGGCTACCCCGTTTGTGTCCTGGATGCTGATTCGACCAACATCGGACTGCACCGGGCGCTCAGGCCCCAGCACCGCTGATGGAATACTTCGGAGGCATGGTCTTCAGCGGAGGCCTGGTTACCTGCCCGGTGGACGACCCGGCCCCGTTGGCCGGGGCCGAACTGATCCTGGATGAACTGCCTAGACGGTATGTCGCTCTAACCCCGGAAGGGATCAGCCTGCTCGTGGCGGGCAAGATCGGCGGCCTGGGGCCGGGAGCGGGCTGCGATGGCCCGGTGGGCAAGATCGCCAGGGATACCAGGCTGCGCGCCGCGGACAAGGCCCCGGTCATGCTGGTGGATTTCAAGGCGGGCTTCGAAGACTCGGCGCGCGGCGTGATCACCGGCCTGGATCGAGCCATCGTCGTCGTCGATCCCACGACGGCCTCGGTCGAGATGGCCGCCGACCTGCGAGACATGGTCTTCCAGATCAAGGCCGGGGCATTGCCGGCCACGAAGCATCTGCAGAGCCCGAGCCTGGTTGCGTTGGCGGATTGGGTCTTCAGCGTTCAAGGACGTAGCGATCGTGCTGAACAAGGTCCTGAACGAAGATATTGAAGGCTACCTGCGGGAGAGACTGGCCGAGAAAGGCCTCGAACCCATCGCGACCATACCTGAAGATGCGGGGGTTTCCGCGGCCTGGTTGAAGGGGGCGCCGATCGACATCTCCCACCTGGGAGATACCGGGAGGAAGATCATCGATACTCTCGACGCCTCTAAAGCCGGGTATCCCGCGCCGGAAGAAAGGCTAGGGTCCCACTGATGAGGCTGGCCGGGCGACCGTCCTGCTTCGCCAGGAGACGCTCATCTGGCTCGTCTCGGCGGTGTAGCCTGCCGCTTCACCGCGCCCCGCGGCTTGCGTCGGAACCGTCGAAGGGAGGGTACGATGGCCGTGCGTGACATCCTTCTCTATCCTGACCAGAAAGTCGCGCTTCGCAAGAAATGTGAGCCGATCCAGGGTTTCAATCGAAGCCTGCGCAGGTTGATCGTCGATCTCACAGATACGCTGCTGGCCCGCCCGGAGGGGATCGGCCTGGGAGCTCCGCAGGTGAACGATCACCGGCGGGTGGTGGTCGTTCGCCTGGGCTCAGGATACGAGGAGGGCGGCGAGGCAGACCCTCCGATGCCCATCATCAACCCGGCCATCCTCGAGGCGCGCGATGAGCGCAGGGATTTCGATGGCTGCCTCAGCTTTCCAGGCCTTTTTGGCCAGACGATCCGTCCGCATTATCTTCACGTTGCCGGTCTGGACGGGAAGGGCAGACCACTCGATCGAGTCTTTGAGGGGTTCGATGCCGTCGTAGTTCACCACGAGATCGACCACCTGGACGGCCTGCTGTTCATCGATCGCGTCGAGCGGCCGGAAGACCTGTATCGTGTCCTCGTCGACGAAGACGGCCGACGGGTCCGGGTGCCCATATCGGCCTAATTGTCCGAAGGTCCGGGCCGCTTTTGAGTCGACGTCGACTCCCACGGGAGCGTTGGCCATGACGAAAGTCGGGATCATCATTTGCGATCGCTATCGCACCTGCGCCGGCGGCAAGTGCTTGCGGGCCCTGCGGGATCGGGAGGGCGCATTCGCGCGCTACGAAGGCGAACCCGTCGAACTGGTGGGCTATACCACATGTGACGGGTGCCCCGGCGGCAACATGGAGTATGCGCCGGCCGAGATGAAAAGGAACGGCGCGCAGGTCATCCACCTGGCGACCGGCCTGGTCGTCGGTTACCCACCCTGCCCATGGCTGGATGCATTTTGCGAGTTCATCCCGGCCAAGTACCAACTCGACGTGGTGATCGGCACTCACCCTATTCCGCAGAACTACTATCTGACGCACCAGCAACTCGGGACCTGGGAGTCCCCTAAGGAGCAGGAGCGCATCCGTCATATCCTGACCGATGAAGAGACGCGCCGGGCATACGATTGAACAGGGGAGGTTTAGATTGCCTCCCGGAAAGGGATGTCTGAGATGTTAGTCAAGGAGCGCATGTCCCGTCCGGTGATCACCGTCCACCCGGAGCTGCCGATGCAGGAGGCCCTGAGCTTGATGCGCGCCGAGCACATACGGCGCCTGCCTGTCGTGGACAAACGCGGAGGGCTGGTTGGCATTGTCTCCGAGCGTGATCTGCTGCATGCCGCTCCGTCGGACGCCACCAGCCTGAGCATTTGGGAGATCCATTACCTTCTCAGCCGGATCACGATTGAGAAGATCATGACCCGGGAGGTCATCACCATCGCCGAGGAGACGCCGCTGGAGGAGGCGGCCCGCATGATGGCCGACAGGAAAATCGGCGGGCTCCCCGTCGTCCGCGACGGCGAGGTGGTGGGGATCGTGACCGAAACCGATCTGTTCAAGGTGTTCCTCGAGATGCTTGGCGCGCGAGAACCGGGGATCCGGATCACCGCGCTTGTGCCCAATGTGCCCGGAGAGTTGGCCCGGCTGACGACAGCCATCTCCAGCGCGGGCGGCAACATCGTCGCGTTGGGGACGTTTCTCGGCGAAAGCGCTGAAGATCGTGAGGTCCTACTCAAGGTGGACGGCATCAGCGCGGAGGTCTTGCGAAAGGCCATCGAGCCGGTCGTCAAGCGCACCGTGGATGTGCGCGGGACTTCGACGGTCTGACGTGCCCTGTGCGTCTCATGGCGACTGTCAAGGATGGTGAGTGCCCTCCTTGGGCCCCCTTTGCCGGCCGTGACCTGCGCTTCGGCCAATCCGACCATGATCGGTGCCGCAGTGTTCGGGAACGGCCAGACCGCAGTGAGGTTGCGAGCGGGAAGCCGTTCAAGATGAGGAGTTTCGCATGCACAAAACCATCCTGGTTCCTTTGGATGGATCGAGGCGTGCCGAGGCGATCTTGCGACACATCGAGCTGTCGGCCCGCTGCTGTCAAGCTAAAGTCATCTTCATGCAGGTTGTAGAGCCCGTCTGCGTCGCCACGGGCTTGCCGGGGACAACCGTAGAGCTGAGTAACGACCTCACCCAGCAGCGAGAGGACGAGGCTGTGGCTCACCTCGCCGGGCCAGCAAGGTGCGTTCCGTGAGAAGGGAATCGAGGCGGCGACCAGGGCGCCCGTGTGCGACTGGGTCGCTCGGAAACCCGCTGCCGAGCGCTAGGGTGCGGACTTGATCGCCATGGCCAGTCACGGCCGCGGCGGCCGGGCCGGCGTGTTCTATGGCAGCGTGGCGGCCGGGCTCCTCCACCGAGCGGACCGGCCTATGCTCATCGTCCGATCCACCGGGGATGATTGATGGTGGATTACACCTTCGGCCCCGGCTCCTGGCGGCGGGCACAGCCGCCGGGCACTAACATGATCTCGCCCTGGAGGCGCCGGCGGGACTTCGTGGATTGCGATTCGGGTCGGACGATTCCACCGACAACCGCGCGAGAGGTATGCGTAGTTAGCTTGGAGTTGGTCGCCCCGAGGCGACGCTGCCGGCACAGCACGCCGGACCCACCACTCGCCTGCCGAGGCGCGAACGGGGATATTGCCTCACGATCGAAAGATGGACGCCGGGTCAGGTGGACCATGCGCGGGCCCAAGCGGCGACCCTCCGTCAGGCTCCGGGGAGGAAGACGCTGCCCGCGTTTCCAGGCCGCGGCGGCGCTTCGCTGCCCTGTGGGACTCGGCCGATCAAGCGGGGATCGTGGGGGACCTCAGGCTCATGAGCAGGACCATCTAGGGCGATGGGTCCTCGTTCGAACACCGAGTTAGGCCCGGGAGGTGCCGGTGTGGAAGGATTCGAGACCGACGTAGTGCTAAGGGACGGTTCTCTGGCTCACGTGCGGCCAGTCCGCGCCGATGACCGTGCCGCCATGCTGGATTTGATCAAGAGTCTCTCTGCCGAGACCTTCTATCTCCGCTTCCTTCACGGAATGAACCCGGAGGAGGCAGCCAAGCGACTGATGCCCGGCGCTGGCCAGTTTGCACTTCAGGCCACGCGTGAGGGAAACGTAATAGGGCACGCAATCTACGCGGTGACCCTCCCAGGCAAGGCCGAGGCTGCCGTCCTGGTTGCCGACGCGTACCAGGGAAAGGGGCTGGGCACGATACTCCTCGGCCAACTGGCCGAAGCGGCTGTCGCAGCGGGGATATCGGTGCTCGAGGCGCAGGTGGCTCCAGAAAACGCCCGGATGATCCGAGTCTTGCGCCAGTTGGGTTTCCCTACGGTTCTGAAAAGCGAGCCGGGATTCATACGCGTTACCTTTCCCGCTTCCCTCCTGCCCGAGGCGCTGGCAAGTTTCGACCAACGCGAAGCGGCAGCGGCGGTTGCTGCCATGGAGAAGTTCTTTCGACCTCGCGGGGTAGCCGTCATCGGCGCCTCGCGCGAGCGCGGCACCATCGGCGGTGAACTCTTCCGAAATCTCGTGGAGGCCGGATTCCAGGGGCCTGTCTATCCGGTGAATGCCAGAGCAGAGGTCGTCCAGTCCGTGGTGGCGTACCGCTCCGTCCTCGACTGCCCGGGCCCCGTTGAGCTCGCTTTCATCGTGGTGCCTGCCCCGGCCGTGGTGCCGGTTGCCGGAGAGTGTGCCCGCAAAGGGGTGGACGCGCTCGTGGTCCTCTCCGCCGGCTTTGCCGAGTCGGGTGAGGCGGGCGCTCGTCTCCAGCAGGAGCTGGTGGAGGTCTGCCGCGAGGCAGGCATGCGGCTCATCGGTCCGAACTGCATGGGGATCGTCAACACCGCTCCGAAGGTCAGTCTCAACGCCCAGTTCTCACCGTTCAAGCCAATGCCGGGCAGAATCGGCTTCCTCTCGCAATCAGGCGCTCTGGGGATCGCCATCATCGACCACGCCAGCCGGCTCGGGCTGGGGATGTCAAGCTTCGTCTCCGTGGGGAACAAGGCCGATATCTCCGGCAACGACCTGATTCAGTACTGGGAAAGCGACGACAATACCGGCCTGATCCTGCTGTACCTCGAGTCTTTTGGCAATCCGAGGAAGTTCGCCCGCATCGCCCGGCGCGTGGCCAGAAAGAAGCCCATCGTCGCCGTGAAGGGTGGGCGCTCGGCAGCGGGTTTCCGAGCGACCCAGTCGCACACGGGCGCCCTGGTCGTCGCCTCTGATGTCACAGTCGACGCTCTCTTCCACCAATCCGGGGTGATCCGGACGGATGTCCTCGCCGAGACGTTCGACGTGGCTGCGCTGCTCACGACGCAGCCCATCCCCAGGGGAGATCGAGTCGCCATCGTCACGAACGCGGGAGGGGCAGGTATCCTCGCCGCAGACGCTTGCGAAGATCTGGGTCTTCAAGTGCCTGAGTTGTCTCCAGAGACACAGGCCGTTCTCAAAGGTTCTCTCTCTCTGGCGGCCGGGGTTAAGAACCCTGTGGACATGGTCGCCTCAGCCTCACCCACCGATTATGCGCGTTCCATACGCGCGGTGGCGAGCGACCCGAACGTAGATGCCCTCATTGTCATCTTCATCCCGCCCATGGCTCTCCGCCCGGAGGAGGTCGCTAGTGTGATCCTGAAGGCGGCGCGGGAACTGGGAGAGCGCACACCTATCCTCGCCACCTTCATGGCGAGCCATGGCCTGCCCGAGATTCTCTCAGATGGCCGCAGTCGCATCCCGTCCTACCCCTTTCCAGAGGCAGCCGCTCGCGCCCTGGCGCGGGCGGTGCAGTACGGCAAATGGCTTGCCACTCCCGAAGGCGAGATGCCGACTTTCCCGGATGTGCGAAGAGAAGAGGCGGCGGCGATTGTGGCTCAGGCCTTGCGTGAGGGCAGCAAGTGGCTCTCTCCGGAGGAGACCGAATACCTGTTCGACTGCTATGGGATTCCGCTGGTGAAGGCGCTACACGCCACAACTCCAGAAGAGGCGGGGCGCATCGCAGCGGGAGTACATGGGCCAGTCGCCCTCAAGGCGGTCGCGCCGGGGCTGGTCCACAAGACCGAGGCCGGCGCGGTTCGCCTCGGTCTCGCAGGCGGTGAGGAGACGGAAAAGGCGGCAGAGGAGATGCTGAAGCGGTTGGAGTCGGCAGAATTGAGGGCAACGGATTTTCTCATCCAGCCCATGGTGCCGGCTGGCGTCGAGATGCTTGTGGGAATCACGCACGACCCCGTCTTTGGTCCCGTGATGGTTTGTGGCGCTGGCGGCGTTCTCGTCGAATTGCTCAAGGATATCGTGGTGCGCCTTACGCCTCTGACGGATCGAGACGCCAGCGAAATGACCCATTCCCTCAAGACCTTCCCGCTCCTCACCGGATACCGCGGCGGCCCCCGTTACGATGTGGCTGCACTCGAACAGGTCATCCTCAGGCTGGGCGCCTTGGTGGAGGACATCCCTGAGATCGGCGAGTTAGACCTCAACCCGGTAGTGGTGTTGCCCGAGGGGGAAGGTGTGTCCGTGGTAGACGCCCGCGTCCGGGTAGTGGAGGTTCTCCCGCCCCTGCCCCTCGGTGCCAAGAGACGCTGATATTCAGGATAAGCACGATGTCAAGACTACGACAACATGCTGATCCCGCACCGGATCGAACATACGGGCGGCGCTGGCGAGAAAGGGCGGGGCACTGCCACGTTAATCCAATTTGTGAAGGGGAATGGCATCGGTTCGGTTGCTCGCCAAGCAGTCTTGAAGCGTCGGCTAGAGGCGGAGGCGGTTGCGTAGACCAGCAATCAATGTGGCGGTTGTTCTTGGTGCGCCAAAGGAGGTGCCTCATGAGCGAGAAGAACGCAACTACGGAGAAGCCCGAATCTGTCATAGGCCAGCCCGAGGGCGCTCTGGAGAGGATGTACATAGAACAGTATCTTCGGGGAAAAGGCCACACGCTGAAAAGCCTGTCAACCCTGCCAGAAGGGGAAGCAAGACAGCTCATGGTTGAAGCCTCTGCGTTTGCGTCGTGCCGGCTGGCCGAAGTGGAGACTCGAGCACGGTTTGTGCGAGACATTCACTACGATGAGTCATCTTCGGGATAGCCACAGGCGTCTGGTGGAACGAAAAGGCCTTTTGATCACAACGAGCACGGCAGATTGACAGACAGGGGTCGCCCCGGTGTACTAACCTGCTGCGCCCTCAATCAATGCAGGAGAGAAGCCAGCGGTCTGTGAGTGAACAGAAACCCATGGGCAACGGAGGCTCGATCCATGATCGACCTGACGATCAACGATGACTGTCTAGCCCGAACCGCGCAGCGTGCACGTGACCGCAACATCATCATCCCCACGTTCAAGCAGCAGAAGGATCCAAGCCTGATCCCGGATGCCGTCAAGGCCCGGCTGAAAGACATCGGGCTGTGGGACATTACGCCGCTGAACCTGTTCCACATCACCTGGAAGAACGAGCCGACGCCACACGCTGGAGGGTTTGGCGGGGTCAACTACCTTGAGCTGCCCTCCTCCCTGACCGGCGTGCCAGCGCGCATCCTCTGCCTGGTGGGCCGGTGGTTCCCCACGGGATCGCACAAGGTGGGGGCGACCTTCGGTTGCCTGGTGCCGCGCCTGGTGACCGGCCAATTCGACCCGACGCGGCATAAGGCGGTCTGGCCGTCCACCGGCAACTACTGCCGGGGAGGCGCCTATGACGCCACGCTGCTGGCCTGCGAATCGATTTCCATCTTGCCGGAAGGAATGAGTCGCGAGCGCTTCGAGTGGCTCTCGAAAGTGTCGGGCGAAATCATTGCCACGCTGGGCGTCGAGAGCAACGTCAAAGAGATCTTCGACAAGGTCTGGGAATTGAAGCGTACGCGTCCGGACATCGTCGTCTTCAACCAATTCGACGAGTTCGGCAACCACCTGTGGCACTACGCAGTCACCGGCCATGCGATGGAAGAAGTGCTGGAGAGGGAACTGGGACCGCAGGATGTTTACCGTGGAGTGGTCCTGACCACGGGCTCAGCCGGGACCATCGGTTGCGGCGACTACCTGAAAGAGATGTTCCCGTCGAGCAAAGTAGCGGCCAGCGAAGCGTTGCAGTGCCCGACTCTTCTGCTCAACGGGTTCGGCGGACATCGCATCGAAGGGATTGGTGACAAACACATCCCGTGGATCCACAACCTCAAGAACACCGACATGGTCATGGCCGTCGATGATGAGGCTTGCCTGAGTCTGGTACGTCTCTTCAATGAACCGGTCGGCCGGGCTTATCTGGTGAAGCAGGGTGTGCCGGAGACGCTGGTGCACAACCTCGACCTGCTGGGGATCTCAAGCATTGCCAATGTGCTCTCGGCGATCAAGTTCGCCCGATGGTATGAGCTGGGCGAACACGAAGTGGTGCTGACGGTGTTCACCGACTCCATGGAGTTGTATCAGAGTCGCCTGCAAGAACTGCGCCAGGCGCGCTCCGAGTACACCGAGACCGAGGCGGCGGCCGCCTACCATCGTTACCTGCTGGGGTGCACGACGGATCATGTGGAAGAACTGGGCTATTGGGATCGCCGACGGATCCACAATCTCAAGTATTTCACCTGGGTCGAACAGCAGGGGAAGACTTACGAAGAGATCACGGAGCAGTGGTATCAGCCGGACTATTGGAGCCGGATCCACGAGCAGGTTGCCGCGATGGATACGCTGATCGAGTCGTTCAACGCCAGGACTGGTTTGCTGGGCAACATCTAGCCGGGAGAGGGCTTGTGTCGGAAGAGTCGGTGGCATTCCGACCCATTGGGTACGTTGAGAACGGTTTTGACGATCCGACGGTGCCGGATCAGATACGGGCCGCCGAATCGCGCATCGTCCTCGACCCGGCCCTTGTCGAGGGTTTGCAGGGCCTGGAGGCAGGCCAATCAATCATGGTCATCTTCTACTTTCATCGCGCTCAGGCTTATGCCTTGCGCCAGCATCCACGCGGCGACGTGAGCCGCCCCGTGCAAGGCGTCTTTGCTTTGCGCAGCCCGCGGCGACCGAACCCGATCGGTGTCACCGTTGTGGACCTGCTGGCGGTAAATGGGAACGTGCTCCGGGTGCGTGGCCTGGATGCGATCAACGGCACGCCGGTTCTTGATCTCAAGCTGGCATGACTCGAGGTATACGGGAAGCGAATGAAGGAAGCCGCGCTGTACGAGAAGCTGACGCACAACCGTGTGCGCTGCAATCTGTGCGCCCATCGCTGCGTCATCGGAGATGGCAAGCGCGGCGTCTGCCAGGTGCGCGAGAACCGTGGCGGAGTGCTGCACACGCTCGTCTACGGCCGCGTCGCTGCGCAACATCTGGATCCGGTGGAGAAGAAGCCGCTCTATCACTTCCACCCGGGTTCGCTGGCCTACTCGATCGCCACGCCAGGATGCAACTTCCGCTGCCAGTGGTGTCAGAACTGGGAGATTTCCCAGATGCCGCGCCAGCAGCACCTGATTGCCGGTCGTGAACTCACCCCGGAGGAAATCGTCGCTGACGCGCTGCGCACCAGCAGCCGCAGCGTCGCTTACACCTACACCGAGCCCACCATCTTCTTCGAGTACGCCTACGATACCGCACGTCTGGCCCGCGCTGCCGGCCTGGCCAACATTTACGTGACCAACGGTTACATGACCGGCGAGATGCTGGAGGCCTTCCATCCGTACCTGGACGCCGCCAATGTTGACCTGAAGGCCTTCCGTGAGAAGACTTACCACCGCTACGTTGGAGCGGGCCTGCGGCCGATTCTAGACAATCTGAAGACCATGAAGCGGCTGGGCATCTGGCTGGAGGTCACCACGCTCGTCATTCCCGGCATCAACGACGATCCCGCCGAACTACATGACGCCGCCCGTTTCGTGGCGCAAGACCTGGGGGTTGACACACCCTGGCACATCAGCCGCTTCTTCCCCAGCTACAAGATGACCGACCGGCCGCCCACACCGATTGAGAGCCTCCAGCAGGCGCGGGAGATCGGGCTGGCGGAGGGATTGCACTACGTCTACCTGGGCAACGTGGCCGATGAGAGCGACACGCTCTGCCACCACTGTCGCCGGTTGCTGATCCGGCGGCGTGGCTACCGAATTGCCGAGAACCATGTGAAAGATGGCCGCTGCCCCGCCTGCGGAATGTCGGTGGCCGGCGTGGGGATGAGCGGACCGTCGGCGAAGTAGGAGGCGGCCATGTCGAAGTTCTCGTTCGACGTCCTTCACAGGCGAGTGTCCGCTGCAGTGCTTAGAAAACAATCGAGATGATGCGGATCAATGAGGACCTGGCCGCCGACGAGGCCGGGCACGCGCGCGAACTGCGCCGCCTGCTCAAAGGGCTGTAGCCGGCCCAACAACCAGGAGGGCTGTGGCGCAGCAGCGGTCCGTGCAGCGGGGTAGCGCGGCCATCACGCTGCAGCGCTGACGCCCGCTCGCGGCCGGGCCGACGGAAGCCCATAGGACCGGAGGGTTGAGATGTGTCAGGCGACAGTGTATCTGAATGGCGAAGAGATCATGCGCGATGTCTTGTTGGTAGAGAATATCCCTGAGGGCGTCCGCCTGAGCGCCTTGTTCGAGCCTGCGCGCGTGGTGCCGGCCACCCTTCGTCGGATGGATCTGAACAAGCACCGTGTGATCCTGGAGTCCCTTGAAGTGGGCAAACAGGAAGCCGTTACAAGCGAGGTGGAGAAACTGCGGGTGTTGATCCCCCATTGGATGGAGCACAATGCCGAACACGCCGAAGAGTTCCGCCGTCGGGCCCAGCAGGCTGGCGAGGCGGCCGACGAGATTCTGGCTGCTTCCGAGGCGATGCAGCGCGTGAATGCGGCGCTCCCCGGCGCGTTGGAGAACCTTGGCGGCCCAGTGCCGCGGCTGCGGGAGTTCCATTCAGGGTAGGCGAGATCGCGGAGCTGCGTCAGAGCAAAGGAGCCAAGCGATCATGACCCACGTCGCCATCATCGGGGCCAGCGCCGTAGGCGCACACGCCTGTGATGTGTTGACACCGCTGGCGTTGGGGCTCCGGCTGCGTGTCCGCCTGGAAGACCTGGCGGCGCTTTTCCCGGGTCATCCTGGCTTCAGCGAACTTGGCTTTTCCACGGCGCGGATGGAGGCGAATGGAAGACCCCTTCGCTGATCCAGAGATAGCCGCCGGCTACGAGGCCTGGTACGAGATCGAAGGCCGCGCCGCCGATCAGCTCGAGCGTGGTTTGCTTGGCGAATCGCTGGGCGGCTTCCCCGGTGCGCGCACAGCACTGGAGATCGGCGTCGGCACGGGGCATTTCGCTCGCTGGCTGAGAGGGATGCACTGGCACGTCGTCGGCCTGGACATCTCCGCACCGATGCTGGCCGAGGCGGCCAGGCGGAACGGAACATCGTTCGTTCGTGCGGATGCGATCGCCTTGCCTTTCCCTGCCGGCGCGTTCGACGTGGCGCTCCTGATTACGACGTTGGAGTTCCTTCCCAGCCCGACCCGCGCTCTGCGTGAAGCGGCACGGGTCGCGCGACACGGGATCGTGTTGGGCGTACTGAACCGCTGGAGCCCGCTGGCCTGGCAACGCAAGCGATCGGCACTTCCGCTATGGCGGCTGGCGCACTTCTACTCGCCGCCCGAGCTGGCGAATGAGGTGCGCCGGGCATTGGGCGCCCAGGCAGGCGTGATCACCTGGCGGACCACTCTCCTGCCGCGTTTCTGGGACCGCCGTATTTCTCGTTTGCCGATCGGCGCGTTCATCGGGATGCGTGTGAGACTGGCAGAGCAGGAGGACAAATGATGATGGAAGTCAGAAGAGCCATGACCGTTCCGGCCGAGCCGGTGGATGGCGTACCGGGCGTGACGATCCGCTGGCTGTGGGCGACGAAGGATGGCGCGCCGACCTTTGCGTTGCGCCTGTTTGAGGTGCAGCCCAGCGCATCCTCGCCGTATCACACCCATCCGTATGAGCATGAGATCTATGTCTTGAGCGGTCAGGCCCGGCTTCGAGGGGAGACGCAAGAGTATCCGCTCGAACCCGGCGACACCGCCCTCGTGCTTCCAGGCGAGCAGCACCAGGTCGTCAACGCCGGCCCGGACACGTTGCGCTTCCTGTGCGGCGTCCCGTTGCCGCGGGAGTCAACCGGTTTGACGGCTCAGGTCAGCCTGTATCCCTTGCGCCAGGACCGTCTTGCCCCCGCGATCGAGTCCGCCATCGATATCTGGCGATCGCGCGGACTGGACGTAGAACCAGGCGCGATGAGCACATTGATCGCAGGCGACGACGGGACGCTGTGGACGGCGCTGCGCGATGCGTTCGCGGCTGCCGCCACCCAGGGGGAGATGGTCATGGTCATCACACTGTCCAACGCGTGTCCCTGGCCGCCCCAGGATAACAACCCATGATGGAGAGAATGTCAGAAGGTTCCTCTTGTCGGGCAACTGTCCTGTCTCATTCACAGGGGTGATGATGGATCAGAAGGCATTCCAGGACCTGTATCCAGACGAACTGAGTTATTGCTACGGCTGTGGCCGGCTCAATCAGCATGGCCTGCAAATCAAGAGCTACTGGGATGGCGATGAGACGGTCGCCACCTTCCTCCCCAGGCCGTACCACATTGCGATTCCCGGTTACGTCTATGGCGGCCTGATCGCTTCGCTGATGGACTGCCACGCGACAGGCACCGCAGCCGCGGCCGCCTATCGCGCGGTGGGCCGGGAGATGGGCAGCGAACCGGCGTTGCGCTTCGTCACCGCATCCTTGCATGTCGATTACGTGCGCCCCACGCCGTTGGGCGTGCCACTGGAGGTTCGCGGCCGGGTGACGGAGATTAAAGGAAAGAAGGTAGTCGTGAGTGCAACCGTGTTCGCAGAGGGACAGGTCTGCGCGCAGGGCGAAGTCGTGGCTGTGCAGATGCCGGAACACATGGCGCCGGGGAAATGACCCAATGTCCACCCATCTCTATTGCCAAACCAAGTTGGTCGTACTGGTACTTACGGCTCTCTCAGCTTGTGCCACTCCGCTGACTCCGGCGGAAACGGATAGCCGGTTGCCTGTTGTCGCCAGTATCCTGCCGCTGGCCGATTTCGCCCGGCAGGTGGGCAGGGATCGTGTCAGGGTGGAGACGCTCGTCCCGCCCGGCGCCAGCCCGCATACTTATGAGCTCACCCCGGCCCAATTGCGGGCGGTCAGTCAAGGACGCGTGCTGGTGCTGAACGGGATCGGTCTGGAGTACTGGGCGGATGAAATGATCTCCGCCGCCGATAACCCCGACCTGATTGTGGTGACCACGTCTGACGGCTTGGACATCCTCGCCGACGACGTGCGTGAGTCGAGCGGAAATCCGCACGTGTGGCTCAGCCCCTTGAATGCGATCCATCAAGTAGAGGCGATCCGCGATGCGCTGCTCGAGGCCGACCCGGCGGGCGCGGATGCCTATCGGGCCAACGCCGACGAGTACATCGCCGAATTGCAGGTGCTCGATCGGGAAATCCGCCAGGCAGTCGCCGCTTTCTCCAGCCGCGAGTTCATTGCTTTCCATGCGGCATGGGTGTACTTCGCACGGGACTACGGTCTGGAACAAGTGGCCGTGGTGGAGAGCAGGCCGGGCCAGGAACCTTCTCCGCAGGATATCGCGGCGATTGTTGAGACGGCCAGGCGAATTGGAGCACGGGCAATCTTCGCCGAGCCGCAGTTCTCATCGAAGGCGGCCGAAGTGATTGCTGAGGAAAGCGGCGCCCAGGTACTGTTCCTGAATCCGCTGGGCTTGCCGCCGGACTTCGAATATCCGGACTTGATGCGATACAACCTGGCTGAAATGGGTAGGGCGCTGCAATGACCGGCTGCCGAATGGCGAGGTTGAGATGACTGACCGCACTTCCCCCATCGTTCAACTGGATCGCGTCACGGTGGCCTTCCAGGACGTGCTGGTGCTGGACGAGGTAAGTCTGACCGTGCCACCGGGAAGCTTTCTGGCGATCCTTGGCCCGAACGGCGCGGGAAAGACCACCCTCCTCAGGGTCATCTTGGGGCTGGTGCGTCCGAACGCCGGAACGGTGCGCGTGTTCGGCAAACAGCCATGGGAGCTCGAAGGCGAGCGGAGCCGCATCGGCTATGTGCCGCAGGTGCTGTCGATGGACTTGAACTTCCCGGTGCGCGCAGACGAGGCGGTGCTGATGGGTCGCTATGGGCGCATCGGTCTGCTCCATAGGCCTTCGCTCGAGGATCGGGCCGCGGCCGATCGGGCAATGGAGCGCGTCGGCATCGCCGATCTGGCCGGTCGTCCCATCGCACGGCTGTCGGGTGGCCAACGGCAGCGTGTCTTCCTCGCCCGATCGCTGGCCAACGAGCCCGACTTGCTGCTGCTGGACGAGCCGACGACCGGCGTCGATCCAGCGGCAGGCGAGAGCTTCTACGAGCTCCTACGCCAGCTGCACCAGTCCGGCATGACGATTATCGTCGTGTCCCACGATGTGGGCGTGGTCGCCTCCTACGTAGACGGCGTGGCGTGCCTGAACCGTCGGCTGGTGGCGCACGGTCTGCCGGAGGAAGTGCTGGGCTCCGAGGAACTAGCCCAGATGTATGGCTGCGATGCGATGTTCTTCCACCATGGGCGCGTGCCGCATCTCGTCGTGGAGAAAGACCAATGACCGAGATCCTCGGCTACGTTTTCATGCAGCGTGCTCTGATGGCCGGTGCGCTGATTGGGGCGGTATGTGCGGTCATCGGGGTGTACGTCGTGCTCAAGGGGTTAGCGTTCATCGGGGCGGGAATCGCCCATGCCAGTTTCGGAGGGGTAGCCTTGGGCTTCTTGCTCGGAGTCGACCCGCTCCTGACGGCGGTCGCCTTCTGCCTGGCAACGGCCTGGAGCATCGGGCTGGTGTCACGCAAGACCCGGGTCAGGGAAGATACCGCCATCGGTGTTTTCTTCGCCTCGACGATGGCATTGGGCATCCTCTTTATCGGCCTGATACGGGGCTATCAGGTGGATTTATTCGGATACCTGTTCGGCAGCATCCTGGCCGTGAGCGAGCAAGACGTACAGATCACCCTTGGCCTGGGTGCACTCGTGCTCGTCATCGTCGTCCTGCTGTTCAAAGAACTGCTGTTCGTCACCTTCGATGCGGAAATGGCGGAGGTCACCGGCGTCCCGGCGGGCAAGTTGTATTTCGTGTTGATCAGCCTGATCGCGCTCACCGTTGTGCTCTCGATCAAAGTGGTAGGAATCGTGCTGGTTTCGGCGCTGATCGTGACACCGGCTGCAGCCGCCTCCCAGCTCACGGAGGACTTCCGGCACATGATGGCCCTGGCCGTGGGCATCGGGATCGGAAGTGCCGTGGGCGGGCTGCTGCTTTCGTACGCACTCAATACCGCTTCCGGGGCGACGATCGTGCTTCTGGCGACTCTGGCCTTCTTTGGAGCTGCCTGGCTATCTCCCCGACGTCGGGCACGGCGGAAGAGGGGATCGGGTTAGCGGCGATTGCGAGGCAAGACATGCGAGGACGTCAAGGCTTGTTCTTGTTGATCATGATCCTGATGTGCCTGATGGTGGTCTGTCTGGGGCACGTCATGGAGGGCTTCGTTCTGCCGTCCAGAGAAGGCGAGGCAGACGCGTCAGGAGAGACTGTCATGGCAGAACCCTCAAGGTTTCCCACGAAGGGCGCGGTCGTCACTCGTTCTCCAGAGCCGATCCGAGCAGCGCCGGGGCTGGGAAGTGAAACCGAGGCCGCTCCCCGCGAGGGGCGTGTGGTCTTGACGGTTGTATACGACAACAACCCGCACGACCCTCGCCTGCAGACTGCGTGGGGCTTCGCGTGCCTGGTTGAGACCCCTCATGGGGTGGTCCTGTTCGACACCGGCGGCGATGGCGGGATTCTGCTCGCGAACATGGAGACTCTTGGCATCGATCCACGCCGGATCGAGGCTGTGGTCCTTTCGCACATCCACTCCGATCACGTCGGGGGTCTGGACGCGCTGCTCAAGCTCAATGACGACTGGATCGTCTATCTGCCTCAGTCCTTCCCGGAGAAGTTCATCGCTGGTCTTGCCGGGCGAACGCGCGTGGTGGAGGTGGCCGGGCGGCAGGAGATTCTCCGGGGGATCTACAGCACAGGCGAGATGGGCGACAAGGTCATTGAACAATCGCTGGTCGTGGAAACCGCCCGGGGGCTGGTTGTGCTCACCGGCTGCGCGCACCCCGGGGTGACGCAGATCGTCCGCCGGGCAGGAGAGCAGGGCATGGTCCACCTTGTGATGGGCGGCTTCCATCTTGCAGGGGCGAGCCCGGCCGAGGTGCAGGAGGTGATCGATGGGTTCAAAGCGCTTGGAGTGGAGAAGGTCGCTCCTTGCCATTGCACGGGCGCGGACGCCACGGCAAAGTTCGAGGCCGCGTTTGGATCGGGGTTCATCCCCTGCGGGGTTGGGACGGTAATCACGATTGCCCCATGATATTCTGAGAAGCCTTTCGAGGAGTCGCCTGTGGATCGAGAAACGAGATCGCAAGGGGATGATCGGTTCGAGGCCCCGGGCTCGGAGAGAAAGCCGCCGTCGCTCCTCTTGTTGGGAGAACTTCCCACCGGAGCGCATGCGGTTGTGCGGTCGCCGCGTGGCGGGAAGGCATTCTCGGCGCGTGTGGCCGCAATGGGAATCACCCCCGGGGCGGAGGTGATGGTGATACAGAACTACCACCGAGGGCCGATGCTGATCGAGGTGCGAGACACAGAGGTGGCGCTGGGACGGGGAGAGGCGCTGAAGATCGAAGTTGAGCGGGCCGCGGCGGAGGCAAAGGGATGAGCGAAGGGAATTCGGGTGTCCCTGGAGAGCGGGTAGCGCCGATCGCGGTGGCGCTGGCCGGGCAACCCAACGTCGGCAAATCGACCGTCTTCAATATGCTGACCGGCCTGAGCCAGCATGTGGGCAACTGGCCCGGGAAGACGGTGCAGCAGAAGAGCGGGGTTTGCACCCTCGAAGGCGAGGGAGTCCGAGTGATTGACCTGCCGGGGACCTACAGCCTGACGGCCAACTCGGGGGAAGAGCGGATCGCGCGGGATTTCATCATTCATGAACGGCCCGACGTCGTGGTCATCATTGTCAATGCGGCATCGCTGGAGCGCAACCTTTACTTGCTGGCCGAGCTGTTGGCGCTCCCCAGCCCCGTGGTCGTAGGGCTCAACATGCTGGACGTCGCCGAGCAACAAGGGGTACGGGTGGAGCCGCACGTCCTGGAGGCAGCGCTGTCCGTCCCTGTGGTGCCGATGGTTGCCTCGCGAAACCAGGGGGTGCGGGAACTGATCCATCGGGCCGTGATGCTGGCCTCCAATCCAGCGAGCTTCGCCCCGCAGCGGCCGAGCATGAGCGCCGAGCATCAAGAAGTGCTGGCCGCGATCCAGGCGCTCCTCGTCGGTCGGATAGCGGGACCCTACCCGGAGGACTGGGTCGCCCTCAAGCTGCTGGAAGGGGACAGGGAGGTCACCCAGAAGGTACAGGCCGAGGCCAGAGACAGCTGGCCAGAGGTCGAGGCTCTCCTCAAGGAGCACGAGGATGCCTTTGTGGATATTGCCCGGGGGCGCTACGAGTGGATCGGGCGCATGGTCCGGGCCGCCCTCTCGCGATCACGCCCCGGGGCGATCACCCTCACCGACCGCATCGACCGGCTGGCCACGCACCCGTTCTGGGGGCTGCTGTTGCTCTTAGGCATTCTTGCATTGGTCTTCTGGCTCACGTATGCGGCTGCTATGCCGGTCGTGAACTGGCTCGACACAAAGGTCATCGCTTCCATAGCGGAAGGTGTACATCAGATTCTCGATCCTGCTCCGGAGTGGCTGACCAGCCTGCTGGTGGATGGCCTGATTGCTGGCGCAGGCGCCGTGCTGATGTTCGTGCCCGTCCTGGTCATCTTCTTTGCCGTATTGGGCTTGCTGGAAGATGTCGGCTACCTGGCGCGGGCAGCGTATGTGATGGATCGCTTCATGCACGCGATGGGCCTGCACGGACGCTCATCTCTGCCGCTGATCCTCGGCTTCGGCTGCAATGTGCCGGCCGTCATGGGGGCTCGCATTGTTGAGGATCGCCGCGCCCGTCTATTGACCATCCTGCTCGCTCCGCTGGTGCCGTGCAGCGCGCGTATGGCGGTGATCGCTTTCCTGGCTCCGGCCTTTTTCGGCAAGAGCGCCGCACTTATCACCTGGGGGTTGGTGGCTGGCAATATTATGCTGCTCTTCTTGATCGGCATGGCGATCAATCGGGGCGTATTCAGAGGCGCGCGTTCAGCTTTCATCATGGAAATGCCGCTCTACCATCTTCCAAACGCCCGTACCCTCGGCCTGTACGTCTGGCACAGGACCTGGGCTTTCGTCAAGAAAGCCGGCAGCATCATTTTGCTGGCCTCGGCCACCGTCTGGCTGCTATCCTACCTGCCGGGCGGTAAGGTCGAGGGAAGTCTGCTGGCCAGGTTCGGGCGTTGGCTGGAACCCGCCGGGCGATGGCTGGGATTGGGAGATTGGAGGCTGATTGTCGCATTACTATCCAGTTTTGTGGCCAAGGAAAACACGATTGCGACGCTGGGCGTCTTGTATGGGAGTGAGGCAAACCTGGGGCTGGCCGAACAGGTCGCCAGGACCCTGACCCCGGCGGCCGCGCTGGCTTTCCTGGTAATACAGATGACCTTCATCCCCTGTGCGGCGACGGTAGCGGTGATCAAACAGGAAACAGGCGCCTGGAAGTGGCCTGCTTTCAGCGTGGGCTTGCTGTTGGTCGTCTCGTTCGGCGCCGCAATCATTGTCTACCAGTTGGCCCGCGTGATGCGTTGGGGAGGATGACATGTCCCACCGCTCGGTCTTTGAAGTCCAGGCTGACCTTTGCCGGTGTATGGCCAGCGCCATCAGGATCGAGATCGTCCACGTCTTGCGGGACGGACCTCAGCGGGTCGGTGACATCATTCGGATCACTGGCTACCCGCAGGCGACGATTTCCCGTCACCTCGGGACGCTGCGCAATGGGGGCGTCGTCATCACCCAGCGCCGCGGGCGGGACGTGGTCTATCAGATCGCCAACCCAGAGATCGTTGACATCTGTGACCTGATGCGAGAGGTGCTGGTGGAAGAGGCGGCGCGCCGCTCTCTACTTGTAGAGGCATCGCAAGATGAACATTCTCGATGATTTGCTGCTGACCCTGGGCGAGGATGCGCCGGTGCGCTCGGTCCTGGTGGGCGCTCACTGAACGGCTGTCTGCAGTCGGCACTGCGGCTTGGCTTCAACGCTGACGGGGGAAAGACCGCATGGCCACGAGCGGCTGCGCGAGGTGGGACGCCTTCACCTCAAGACGGCAGTCGAATTGGCTGAGCTGGCGGGCTCGGATAACCTGCTGGAGGCGAGCATCGGCGTGGCAGCCATGGCGCGGCAGCACTCGGGTGTCCGTTCCAAGTAGGCGGCCTTGGCGGCAGGGCAATGCTCCAGACGAGTATGCCATTGACCGGGATCCAAGCTCCGCTCGTGGCTGGCCACCAGCTCCCCTGGCCTGCGGCTAGGGCAGGCTGCCCCGCAAAAAGCTGGACCATCCGCTCACCGATGTAAGCGTCCAGGGTCTGGCCAACGTAGCGATAAGGCACCGAATAGAAACTGCCGGCGATGACCACGTGGCGGTCCGGGTGCACCTTCACCGGCCTCACCTCACACAGGCTGAAGGGTTGCGAGGCAAGGGGTAGAAGGGCAGCTTGCTCATGCTTGAGGAACAGCTGCAGGGGAGGCTGGTGGGTGGTGCCATGCTCGCGGGTCCCGGCGGTCTCGCGGACCCAGACCCCCAAGTGCCGGTTGGCGACCAGGATGTCCGCGAACACTTGGCCCACCATGAAGTTGCGCTGCAGGTAATAGACCCCACTCTCCACCTTACCCTTGTGACGGGCCATATGGGGCTTGGTGGGGCTGATCACAAAGCCATAGTGCTGGGCCATGCGGCGGGGTAGGCTTCGCCCAGCACCGGGTCGTGGACCAGAGCGTGGGCTACGGCCGCCTTGAGGTTGTCCGGCACGATCCGCCTGGGAACGCCGCCCCAACTCTGGAAGGCCCGCCGGTGCAAGGCGATCCATGTTGGCACCTTCCCTGGACTGTCCGTCCAGGACCGGTCGAAGACCAGTTCGGCGTAGTGGTGGCGGCTGTAGCTCAGGGTGGCAACAAACGCATAGGCAGGGCGCAAGCGATCCGTCACTGGATCGTACAAGCTTCCCACTGGACCAAAGTCGACCTGGGCTTCTTCGCCCGGCGCCGTCTGCACCCGCACCACCACCCGCGGCTCAGGCGGCCGCAGGCGGTGCACATGCCGCCGGACGGACGAGTAACTTCCCCTGAAGCCATGGTCATCGCGCAGGCGCTGGAAGATCGCCACCATCTCCAGTTGTTGCTCGAGAAGCTGTTCCACGATCTCGCCGTAGGGCTCAACGCTCGAGGTGATCCGAGGCGGACGCGGAGTTTCTCCTAAGGCGGCCCGAATCGCCTCGTCATCGGGCATCGACGATCCCGGCTCGAGAAAACCCTGCCGCTGGGCGAGCTCATGGTAACAATGGACTGTGATCCGTGAAATCCTCATATCCCTGGAGATGCACCACTCGCTCTCACCGGCGCGCAAGCGATGAATCAAGTCGCGCAGATAGTTCATATGTAGACGCTCCACTGTTTCCTCCTCCAAGCCACGCTGGTTGGAGGAGTCTAGCCGCCCGTCTTTCAGGCCGGGTGGTACACATCGGGCGGCGAGGGGTGGTCTACATCAGGCGATCATGGGTGGGATACATCGGGCGATCACGCCCGGTATACATCAGGCGACTGCGCCTGGTCTGGTATGGGGCGGTCAATGACAGCCCATATCGGATAGCTTTTCTTGGGCTCCGACCTAACTGTGATGGACCTCCTCGGCCTCATCCGATACAACATGTCTATTTGGGGCGGGCAGACCAACTTCATGATACCCATGAAGGACAACCTAATGTCCACTTATTGGTGGAACGCACTTCTGGATCTTGATCCAGACATCTTCCTCTCAATGCCAGAAGCACCAGATTCTGTCGGGGAGTATCTTCAGAAAGAGCTGCAGCCGTTCTCAATCAGGGAATGGAGCGCGCAAGCCGCGGAACACCTCTCGATCGGAGTCGATAGCTTCCGCAACGTCCCGATGCAGTCCGTGTTATCCCACATCTATGATGCGTTTCGCCCTATTGAACATACCAGAATTCGTCTGCCAATGTCTAAACCGAATAGTGAAGTAGCGTTGTTGTCATTTTGCGCGGCCGCACAGTTTGGGATCTTGGAAAAGGACGTGGAAGTCTTTACGCAGGACGCCCCTAAAGCACAAACCATTGAACTCTCCACCGATAGCGTTGCCAAATACCTGAGTGACGTAGAGTCCTTCAGGGGCATGCTGCATCCCTAAGGTTGACTCGCCATGGCCTGAGCCCGAAATCCAAAGCGTTTGCGGGCATGTTGCTAGGTGTTGTACTTGTTCTCCTGTCTCAAGATTCCCTAGTCGAGGATCTCTGCCTTTTCTGGAACTTGAGAGCGAGCGCGCACCCTATGCCTACCGGCACCAGAGAGATTATCGCGTTGCCCCTTCAAGCAATCGCACGCGATGAGGGCGCCTCCGCCGTGGCGAGTTGGTTTGATAAGCATGTCAATGTTTGTAATTTGATCACCCTTGCTTCAGCTGGTGCTCGGCAGGATCGCCTCTTCCATGGTATCTGTCCTTGCTACAGATCATGTGTGAGTCTCGTGTCCACCACCACGATCCTCATCCAACACTTCGTTTGTGCTCAACGCCTTCTCCAATTCCGCCTCCAATTCGTCCAACTGCTGCATCAATGCCGGCGGGGTCGAATGAGCAGGCCAACGCTTCTTCAGGTCTGCGATCTTCCACATAGTCTCTTCCACTTTGCTCTTATTTGTGGGCATCAATCGATCCGCTCCTAGAGTCTGATTGCAACCTCGTAGCCCTCCCGGATCGCCTCTAGAGCTTTCCGGGGTTGGACCGCGTCGCCGATAACGTACATTTTTACGCCGCTTTGTTCCAGTGGCGCCACCAACTCTCGGCTCGGGATTACACCAACGGCAATCACGATTGTCTCGATCGGGAATTGCACTCCGTGATCATTCTGTTGTGCGAAGACGGTCTTCGCCGTAAAAGCTGTGATTTTCGTATCGGTGCGAATGACGACAGCATGATCCTCGAGGCGGCGGAGAAGCATGGATTTCGCCAGCGTGTCCATATCCCGTCCCACCTCTGGGAGCATCTCGACCAGGCTCACTTGTTTCCCTTTGCTGGCAAGTAGATCGGCCACTTCCAACCCCACCAATCCACCGCCGATCACCAAGACCATTGAGGTGTCTATCTCAGTCGTGCCCTCAAGCAGATCGGTGGCCAATAACCAGTGGGCCCTCTCAAGTCCCGGGAAGGCTATGGTAAGAGGGATGCCCCCGGTAGCCAGAATGATGACGTCCGGATCTGCGTCGATCGCCAACTCGCGGGTTACTCTTGTGCCAAGATTAATCTCAACACCTGCGCGCTCGACCATTAACGACATATAACGGATCGCGTCAAGGAATTCCTCTTTGTAGGGAGCGGCTGCCGCCAGAAGAAGCTGCCCTCCCAAACGATTTTTCTGTTCATAGAGCGAGACGTGGTGACCCCGGAGTGCAGCGATTGCCGCAGCCTCCAGCCCTGCCGGTCCACCTCCCACGACCATAACACGTCGCGCATCCTGGGTGTGCTTGAGCTCGACCTCGCTCTCCCTCCCGGTAAAGGGGTTGAAGACGCAATGGGTGCCTTCCCCAAGCCGCAATTGGGCCAGACAGCCTTGGTGGCACGCGGCGCACAGCAGGATTGCATCCTCGTCGCCTTCTCGTGCCTTCCGGACCCAATCGGGATCAGCAAGGAAAGGTCTCCCCAGTCCGATGAGGTCAGTCTGTCCTGCGGCGAGCGCTTCGCGAGCCACCTCGGGCGATCGAATGCGTCCGGCGACGATGACCGGCAGCCCGGAAACCTCCCGCATTTGAGATGCCATGGGGAGCAGGTGGGCTTTGGGAGTGGCGGCGGGGTAGAGGCAGTATGGCACCGACTCGCACATCGTTCCAGAGGTCACACTGAGGGCGGTCACACCAAGATCAGCTAGCGCTCTCCCGATCGCAAGAGCGTCTTCCAATGTCAGGCCGCCGTCAACGTAATCGATGGCATTCATGCGTACTACGATGGGGTAGGTCGGCCCAATCTGGGAGCGCACAGCGGCGATCACTCGCCGACCGAATCGGAGCCGATTTGAGAGCGAACCTCCGAATTCGTCCTCTCGGCGATTCGTATGTGGAGAGAGAAATTGGTGGATCAGATATCCGTGGCTGAAGGGAATCTCGATGGCGTCGAAGTCGGCTTGCCTGACTCGATGAGCCGCCTGCCCAAAGGAATCAACGACGCCATGGATTTCCGCACTCGTCAGGGGTCGTGGGGTGGCCTTATTGGCGGGGCAGAAGACATCCGAAGCTGATACGAGTTGTCCCTGCTGTACGAGTTCAGGGCTGGCTGCGCGTCCGGCGTGGTTGATATGAGCCATGATGTAGCTGCCGGCCCTGTGAACAGCCTGGACCAGCCGTTCCAGGCCAGGGATCAAGCTGTCATTGTGGATCGCGAGCTGGGTGGGAAGTTCACGACCATTTTCCTGAATGAAAAAGGGTTCGGTGGTCAGCAAGGCCGCTTCTCCCTGCGCGCGACGAGCGTAGAAGGCGATATGGCGATCGTTCACCTCCCCCGTCTGTGTTGCATAGCCGAGCTTGATGGCTGTCATCACCACGCGGTTGGGAAGCGTGAGCGATCCCATCTGCAAGGGGTGAAATAGCGGATCCTCAACCACTCTCATCCTCCTCTTGGGCTACATGTGCAGGATGGGGATCTCGGCGTCTCCTCGAAGCCCAGGCCCCTGGCTATTATGGCCGGCGAGTGAAGGATCAACCTGCTTGGGGGATACATCCTGGCACTCATAGTGCTTGTCGGTCTCCCCATAGGTGTGCGTCATGCGCCCAATCGTAAATCGATGATGCGATCTAAGAGCATTCGGATGATGTATTTCTGAATCGAATAGCCGATCCCGCAATCTTCTTCCATCAGCTTGTGGAGCGCTGCGGCATCAAGGACCAATGTCTCGACCTCCGTCATACACCGGACCGTGGAAGAATGTGCATAGGGATCGATAAGCGCGGAACATCCGAGAATCTCGCCTTCGCCTGCCGTATCCACATGCGAAGGGCCCTCAACGCCGATGCTGTACAACACTTCGACCTCTCCGTCGGCCAACATGTAGAGATGTGTTCCACGTTCCCCCTCCCGAAAGAGGATGTCCCCGGGGTAATAGCACACTTCACTTGCCAAATGGGCAATGGCCTGGCGTTGGTCATCGGTGAGAGGACGGAAACATGCGTAATGCGTCAACCTCTCCGGTTCAATTGGCATCCTACACCTCCTCTATCCATCACCCGCAACATCGATCGACGAGATGATTTCTGGACTCAACCATCTCATGCGGGCACCGGTTTCAAAGGCGTGGGGAGAGTCATGGGTCGCTGGCCTCAAGGCTCAGACGGATCCCAATGAAACCGCCCCATGGCAGATGCAATGCCCGAGGGGAGACGCTCCACAGCGTTGCTCGCCAGAAGGGCTTGGACGCAGAAACCTCTATCGACCTTAGCATTTGAAGAAGTTCTGCGGGCCTGAAGAAGTGGGCGGATCGCCAGGGGGGACCATCCTGGCGTCGGTATTCCCTTCCGGTTGATTACGCCAAGGATCAACTCCTTGCTGGCCACCCGTCCCGCACCCTGGAGGGTTCTTACGGGATCCCCCAGGAACTCAAGGGTAATGATCATGGCGACGAGATCGAAAGCTCCATCTGCGAAGAGGGGGCGCGAGGCGTCGGCCCGCACGGCGGCAGGTGTGCCATATCGCCTCGCCTCCGCCTGCATGGCCGAGGAAATGTCGAGCCCGACTGCCCTCAAGCCAAGGGATTCGAACCATCGCGTGAAGTGCCCTGTCCCACAACCCACCTCCAAGATGGAGCGAGGCTCTTGGAAATGACCGATCAACCATTCCAGGAGGGCCTTCTCGAGGCGGTCCGCCCGACGCCCTTTGTCTGCATACCAGTGCTCATATCGTTGAGCCAGCGATGGATCATCAAAGGGATTGGCGCTTGTCAGCTCTTCGTCCATGTCATCCAAAGAGGGTAAGCGAGTTCATCTTAGCGATTGGCGTTCAGCTTAGATCTTGGAGATGAGTGGAATCACTCGCATACGGCTGTGATCGGCGATCTCTTTGACCTCCGAAAGCGTCTCTGGTGTGATAGGTACCTGCACCTCATCCGAGTTGAATGGCGTATCCTTCATCCGCAAGATGCGCATGAAAAGGCGGAAAGGGCGTTTGGTAGAACGCGAAGTGATCAAGTTATCCGCCACCGCTTCCAGCTCGGCGATTTGGTCTTTCTTCGCCGTTGTGCTCACCGAGAAGAGGTAGGTCCGCCGCTTATCCTCTGCCACGGTCTTCTTCATCCGCGCCAAGGTCTCCGTTCCATATGTGGGTGAGAACAAGAGCAGATTAAGCGCTGAACCAAAGACCAGGATCCCTGGCCCTTCATCGGCCACCATCGAACAAGCCTGTTCTATAGCGCCGTCCCACACATCTGGGATGACCAGGTTGGCTTTCAGGTGGTGGATTGCCTCCATTTCCAAGCTCTCCAGACTGGCATCAAGCTCAAGGAAAGCTGATCGGTCTCCATATTCAGCCAGTTCCAACTGATTGATCTTCTTCAGCCCACTTACGATGAATTCGTGGGTGGGGTATTGCAGCGACATGAAGACCACGCTACCGCCTTGGCGCAGCCAGGCGGCCGCGATCAGATTCCCGATGAGTGGTTTTCCCGAACCGCCAGGACCCGTGATCAGGGTAGAGGTGTGAGCGGGGAAACCATCCGGGATCATTTGATCCAGCCAGCGTGGTTCGAGGTGAATCCTTCTCATGTGGGGTCCCTTTCAGCATCCTATGTGAGGCGATGATGGGCATTCTGAGCGATAGCTCGGTTTCTTCTCCAACGCCCACTCATTCCTTGTGGGCCTTGGGCATCGCGATTCGTCTCAGATAGAAGCGCCATCCATCGTATGGAAGCTCGACGAGCTTATCCCGTCGCATCAGATCTTCGACGAGGCCCCAATTCGATCCGGCCTTCGTCACAAGCTGCTCGACAGCATCCTCCCGCATGGGATGTACGGCGGTGATGCTCAGCAAATCCTGTTCAGCATC
This sequence comes from uncultured Anaerolineaceae bacterium, assembly GCA_964528155.1. Taxonomy (GTDB): domain Bacteria; phylum Chloroflexota; class Anaerolineae; order Anaerolineales; family E44-bin32. Next base: position 7,819 of record CAZGRL010000004.1, on the reverse strand, counting down.
TCCGCTGGAGGCGAAGGCGTTGCCCTCATAGCCCAAAAGGAGTTCTACCCGTTTGACCTGTTCCCTGAGAAGATGGTACACGTGGTGGATCCTGTGCTCTTGCGCGGGGCGCACCCATGCTTCGGCGGTAGGCCGCGTGGGGATTGTGCGATGTACGCCACAGCGGGTTGGACCTCACCCAGGAAAGAGGCGATCTCACGAATGGAGGCCTCGTCGTCGTTGACGTCCTTGACAAGCATCGTTTCCGTGGCGAGCTCGCCTTCGAAGGCCCCGGCGAAAGTCCTTACGCCATTCAAGATCTTGTGAAGATCGAGCTTCCCATGAGGGCGATTGATCCGGCGCCAGATGGGCGCCTGCACGGCATCCACCTTCAAGGATACCCAATCCGCACCCATGAGGTCGTTGCGAACGTCCTCTCGCCAGATCAGGGAGGCGTTGCTGATCACGGCGATCGGTATCTGTAATTCGCGCAGCGCCGAGATCTCGGCGGCCAAGTTGAGATCGAGGGTGGGCTCGCCGTCAGGCACGAAGGTCAGGTAATCGATCAGCTCGCCGTGGGCTCGGGCTTCAGCCACCTTCTCGCGCACGGCCCGAATGACTTCATCCTGATCGTAGAAAGCTTGGCGGTCTACGCGCATCGTAAGCGTGCGTCCCAGTTGGCAATAGACGCACGCATAGGTGCATATTTTCGGGGGAATATTGTTGATGCCCAGGCTCCGGCCCAGGCGTCTTGATGGAACCGGTCCAAAAACGATGTTCATGTAAGACTTCCTAATCCGAGATGAGATTTCTACACCTGGCGGTTTTTCTCAGTCAGAGCAATATAGACACCTCGATAACGCTCCTCGGTATTGTCCGGATGATTGCCATCGCTCTCGGCTCATAAGCTATTCAAGGATGAAGGATGCATCTGTTCACTCTTCCTCTCGTCTTCAATCGGCCGAAATCTATCTGGCGCATATTCCTATTGCTTGGACAACACGATCCCGATAGCCACCAGCATACCGGTGGCGAGCGATATCAAGGTGTAGCGCCTGTTCTCCTTTTCTACCGCCGGTAGGAGGTGGGAGGCACCGACATAGACCAGCGCGCCTGCGGAAAGGGCAAGGAGCATGCCCAATACGGGCTTGCTTATCCTCTGGATGAGGGGATATGAAAGGAGGGTGCCCAGTGGAGTGGAAAGGCCGGCAGCGAGGAAAGCATAGAGAGCGGCACGTCGTTTGCCGAAGCCGCCCCGCTTTAAGGAGGACGAAGGTCACGATACCTTCTGGGAATTCGTGCAACACCATGCCAATGGCGGCCACGATCCCCGTGAAGATGCTGACGTTAAAGGTCACGGAGTAGATCACACCGTCCAGCAAGGAGTGAAAACCGATACCGAGCATCGGGATGATGCCGGTGGTGAGTTCTGGACATTCGTGCTGTTGCCACACGAACACATTCAAGAATCGGTTGAGAAGGTAAAGACCCATGAACCCAAGGAGCAGGAAGACAGGAGCGGTATCATCCATTTCAAAGGATTTGGGGATGATGTGAACGAAGGAGACGGATATCAGAACGCCGGCGGCGAAGCTCATGAAATAGACCGCATTACGGTTAGCCCATGGATCATATCGACCGATGATGTAGATGCCCGCAGTTGTCACCGCACAGGCCAGCATGCTGGCGAACAGAACAGCGCCGAAAACCCCTATGCTCATTTGTGTCCCTTGGCGGTTTCTGTTTCAATCTTTTCGTCCTCTTGTGCTTCCTGGCTGAGGCAGATATCTACCAGGACGCGGAACAGGCTGCTTTCGGTGATGATGCCAACCACTTTTCCTGATTCGACCACCGGCAGGGTGCTTATTTTGTGCTCAAGCATTGCTTTTGCGGCCTCGATCACATTCGTATTTGGATCGATTGTGATAGGGTCTTTCGACATGAGTTGTCGTACAGGCATCTCGGAAAGGATTTGATTGACTTTGAGGGGATTGATGGCAATGATATCTGTATGGAAAGAACCCCGTAAGTCCTCCATCGTGACAATACCCACTAATTTCCCGCCATCGACCACAAGCAGACGTCGGATTCTATTTTCAACCATGAGCCAATAGGCTTTGGGGAGCGTAGTGCTGCTGGCGACCGTCACGGGATCGACTGTCATCCAATCCCTGATCCTTCTTTCTTGTGGGCTATCCATGGTTCTGCGCCTCCCATCCGAGACAGGGCTGGCCAGCGAAGCATGATGAAGCATACTGCGAAACAAGCTGGTTCGGGTAACCTGCGTGTAGCAAGCCGTACTCGCTTGACGTTCGATTCTTGACAGAAATATGGCTTTACATTAGTATATACAAAGGTATATATATTGTCAAGATGAAGGATCGCAACAAACCGCGCAACTAGAGTGTCAGGGATCTAAGGTCCAAGGAGGCCTACAGTCAAAGGCAAGCCGCAGGCCGGCTTTGATCAGTGCACTGAGGATTGTCTGCGCATTGGCTGGTCTTGCCATAGATGTCCTGCGCAGGCTGATCCATCAGCTCTGTGCTAGATGCGGACATGCAACCGACACACAGTCACGAGCTCTTGAGGGAAATGGCGTGAATGCTCAATGTGTGATCACAGGCGCCATACATATGACGAGGACTGTCTTTCTGATGGGGAGGGTGATTCTTTGAGCATCGGTCTCAGCGAATTGGACGAGGGTCAGAGCGGAGTTGTGCAACACCTGCGAGGGGGAAGAACGTTTGTGAGCCGCATGGCGGGGCTCGGTTTCACTATTGGGGCGAAGGTCACCGTGGTGCAGAATCGACACCGCGGACCCCTCGTTGTGATGGTCCGCGCTACGCGGGTAGCCCTTGGGCGCGGCGAGGCGGGCAGGGTTAAGGTAGAGGAACATCCGCATGAAGGTTGAGAGCAAGTACTCTGAACCTCTTGTCCCGTCGCTCAATTATCGATCTGACGATCTTCGCATTGCTTTGGTCGGACATCCGAACGTGGGCAAGTCCACCATCTTCAATATTCTCACCGGCCTGAGTCAGCATGTCGGTAACTGGCCGGGAAAGACGATCGAGAAGAAAGTTGGCACCTACCACCACAACGATATTCAATTGAAGATTGTGGACTTACCAGGTACGTACAGCCTGGCGGGAAACTCTCCCGAGGAGCAGATCGCCAGGGACTATCTCATCAAGGAAAAACCCGCTGTGGTAGTCGTCATCGCTGACGCGGCTGCATTGGAACGCAATCCATACTTGTTAGCCGAATTGCTTGCGTTGCGTGTGCCCGCCGTTTTGGGGTTGAACATGATCGACGTGGCGTACGAGCAGGGTTTGGAGGTGGAGCCGCATGTGCTGGAAGCCGCGCTCGGGGTTCCTGTGGTACCTATGGTGGCATCCAAGAATCAAGGCGTTCGGGAACTGATGCACGCGGTTTACCGGACAGTTTGCAATCCAGGCGCGTTCGAACCGGCTTGTCCGAAAGTTCCAGAACCAGAGGCGACTGCGTTGGCCGAACTGCTACAGCTTGCCGGCGATAGTCTGCCAGAGGATTACCCAAGGGATTGGGTAGGGCTGAGGCTTTTAGAGGGCGATGAAGAAATCGTGGGGATGGTCAGGGAGAAGCTAGGGTCTGAAAGGTGGGGCCAGGTTGCGCAACTGCTATTGAAGCATGAAGGCGCCGTCCTGTACTTAGCCAGCGCCCGATATGAGTGGATCGGGCGCATGGTGCGTGCAGCTGTGAAGCACCCACGAATCGGGCAGATCAGC
>CAZGRL010000004.1:0-4066 GCA_964528155.1 uncultured Anaerolineaceae bacterium | reverse complement strand
GGATCGGATCGCCACACATCCTTTGTGGGGCCTGCTTCTCATGCTTGGTATCCTGGGTGGGGTCTTTTGGATTACCTATGCCGTGGGTTCACCGCTCCAGGAACTATTGGACCGGTATTTGGTCAATGGTGGGGCAGGACTTGTGCGTTCGGCTCTCGCGGGCGCGCCCTCATGGTTCGTGGACTTGTTGGCTGATGGCGTGATCGGAGGGGCAGGAGCCGTGCTGACCTTCGTACCCATCCTGCTCATCTTCTTCGCTGCCTTGGCCCTGTTGGAAGACGTAGGTTATATGGCGAGAGCAGCCTATATGACGGACCGTTTCATGCATCCCATGGGCTTGCACGGAAAGAGCGCATTACCACTTTTGGCCGGCTTCGGATGCAACGTCCCGGCAGTCCTGGGGACCCGGATCATCGAGTCCCCGCGGGCACGCCTGCTGACCATCCTCCTGGCACCGCTGGTTCCATGCATGGCTTGCATGGCAGTAATCTCCGTGCTGGCCCCCGTCTTCTTCGGGCGGAACGCCGCGCTGGTGACTTGGGGCCTGCTCGCCCTCAACCTGGTGGTGCTCGCTCTTCTTGGCCTGAGTTTGCATGAAGCTTTGCTGGGTGGGCAGACCTCGGATTTCATCATGGAACTGCCACTGTACCATAAGCCCAACCTACGTACGATCGGGCTCGCGGTGTGGCATCGTCTGATGGCCTTCCTGAAACATGCCGGAGGGATCATCCTGGTGGTATCGGTGATCGTTTGGGTGCTCTCCACATTGCCAGGTGGGGATCTGCAAAGCAGTTACATCGCTGGCCTGGGTCGCCTGTTCGAACCCATCGGAAGGCTCATGGGGTTGAGCTGGGAAATGACAGTAGCGTTGTTGACCAGTTTCGTGGCCAAGGAAAACACCATCGCCACACTGGGGGTGTTGTTGCGAAGCGGCGCGGCTGAAGCTGGTCTAAGCGTTGCACTCGCCGGCGCCATGACACCGCTTGCGGCCCTGGCCTTTTTAGCGACTCAAATGCTCTTCGTCCCATGCATTGCTACGGTAGCCGTCATGAGGAAGAAGGAGATGGACAACTGGCGTTGGACGCTCTTTGGTGTTCTGCTTCTGCTGGTGATCTCGGTGGGAAGTGGCATCACCATCTATCAAACCGGCGTTCTGCTGAATGGTGGGGGATGACCTGGTGAGACAGATCGTCTGCAACAAATCGCCCTCTACCTCCTCTCTGATGGTAGGTGATCCTTGAAAGCTGATGAAATTCTTGTGAGTAGGGGATTGCGGGACCGGTCGAGAAATGGCATGTCCGTAAGATCTGCGGGAATACCACCCAAGTGGCCACGCCCTCGGATGGATAGGTGCGATCACGAAAGTGGATAAAAGCAAGAAAAAGAAGCACCGCAGTAGGAGGTGATACTCATGACCAAGTTGCGTTCTTTCCGTTTTCCCGAGGATAAGCTTCAACTACTGAAAAAGATCGCCAAACGTAGACATGACAATAATCAAACACAGGCGCTCCTCGAGGCGATCGAGCGCTATTATAAGGAGCTTGCCCCACCATCGTTACAGGGATACATCCGGATTGACCGGATCCATAAGCTCAATTTAAAGGACGACTGTCCCGGCTGCGGCCAATCGGAAAGCAAGAGGGCCTGGATAGCGGTCTATTCAGACGGTACTGTGAAGGGTGTACTCTGCGATGATTGTGTTGAAGCAGGGCGGGCTTGAAATCACTCGATAGAGACAAGGAGACATCTATGTTCTCCTCATCGGACGAATGAATCTCAACATGCCTGCCTTCGTGATCTATTTTGGGTGAGGGAGCCCTTTGTCAGATGGGCACGATCTATCACTTCTGAAGTGGAAAGTCTCGGGGGTGGAGAGGACGGGTGCAAAATGGGACGCCCACTTTGGCAGTTGCTTATCCTTGGAACTCAACAGGACAAGGTGGAGGAATTTAGCTGTGAGGAGTGCTTAAGCGTATTGGACTATTACCTCGACCGGATCATGGCGGGCGGGGATATGCGTCAGCTGGAGGTACCGATCGGAAGACATCTCTCCCACTGCTCTGATTGCCGTCAAGAGCTAGAGAGAAAGTTTGAACAATGGGAGCGGTTTTCGGAAGATCCAGATGCTGAGGAGACAAACCACAAATAGGCAACCCCCGTTTAGCCGGTTATGAGCATCTGAATGGCGGCAGTCAAAAATCCGCCGTGGGTTGCTGTAATCGATTGAGACGTGGTCCCATCCGTATATCCTGGATTGATCACAAAAAACACATGGCGATATGGGTGAAGGAACAGGGAAAACGGGAAAATGTAGAAAATGATGAAGGAGCAACGACAGCAAGATGAGGGAACCACTGATTGATGAGGGATCACGCGAAATACTGAAAGAGAAGTTCCATCAAGAGCTCCAGAATGAGGTAAGCCTGTCTGTCTTCATAGGCCCAAACAACAGAGAATACTGTGATTTCACGGTTGAGTTGTGTGAAGAACTGAACGAGCTTGATAGCAGAATCAAGCCCACGGTATATCAAAATAGCGATGGGAAGGCGACTGAACTGGGCATCCTCCGAACCCCAACCATCCTCGTTGGGTGGGATCAGGGATACAAGGTGAAATACACTGACGCTCCTGCGGGCCGCGAAGCGGGAGGCTTCATTGAAGCCATTTCCCTCATTTCCCGTCAAGATAGTGGACTCCGGGAGGACTCCAAGATCAAACTCCAGAACATAGATCGCGATGTCTCCATCCAGGTGTACGTCACGCCGACATGCCCTCACTGCCCTCGCGCGGTCTTGTTGGGACACCAGATTGCCGTTGAGTCCAAAGGAAGGGTGCAATCCGAGTGCGTGGAGGCTTCGGAGAATATGGACCTGGCCATGCAGTTTAATGTGACCTCAGTTCCTCAACAGGTGATCAACGGAGATAGGAGTTCCATCTCTATTGGCGTATAGCCTGAAGCCAAGTTCGTTGACGATGTGCTCCGCTATGGTTCGTCTCATTACGCCAGAATCAAAGAGGCGGAGGAAGCCAAGAGGGCACTGGCCGAGAGGCTGGTGGAGGCGCCAGCCGGTCCGATCATTCTGACAGGGCGCAACTTCGACCAAGCTATCCAGAAGTACCCTATGCTGGTCGTGGACTGTTGGGCTGAGTGGTGTAGTCCTTGCAGGATAATCGCTCCTGTAATTGAGGCCTTGGCGCGGCAGTATCAGGGCCAGATTGTTTTTGGAAAACTGGATGTGGACCATAATCAAGAAGCTGCAATGCGGTACCAGATCATGTCCATTCCCACCCTTCTGATTTTCAAGGAGGGTCAACTGGTGGGCACGAAGATAGGAGCGCTACCCAGAAACGCCGTGGGAGAGGAATTGCTCAAGTATGTCAATTGATAGGTCTTGAGTATGGACACCAAGGCCGATAGCGTGTGGGATTTGGAGAGGTAGATAGAGGAATCATAGGGCTGTTGGCTTGAGCATTTCGTGAAGCCAGAGATGTTTCAGAAATCACATGAGCCGGGAAAGGAATTAGATCGGGCACGGAAGGAATCGAACAGGAGCAAGAGCGATGGCCAAGGAGATGGCCGTAGTGGATTATGGGATATGCCAGCCCGAGAAATGCAGCGGGGGCATTTGCCTCTCTGTCATCGCATGTCCAAGAGGAATCCTTAAGCAAGAGCGTCCTTACGAGATGCCCGATCCTAATCCGTCCATATGTATTGGTTGTGGTGTCTGTGCCCAGTCTTGCCCAATGAAGGCAATTCGAATGATGTAAAGCACTGCATGGTGCGCGCACCGGAGGGGCTTCATGCGATCCGTGATTGGGGTTCTTAGAGGGCAACCTTCTCCCATTGCGATCCATCCTCAGTGGTTGACGCCTTGGCGGACCAGTAGTGGCGTCATCTTTGCGTCTTGATATCGGGCTAATGGGAACATGACACACCATGCCTTAACGAGAAGATGAGCAGTCACGTTGCTATGGAGCTTGGAAGCCCGTAATAATGGATTTCTGCTCACTGGGCTGTTGGGAGAGCAAAAATTCGTCCAGGGCGAAGTAAAAACTATTGACTTTG